>JAYZJX010000083.1:0-13342 GCA_036164015.1 Verrucomicrobiota bacterium
CACGGAGGTTTCGAGCCAGAGACATGGCTCAAAAGATATGCAGAGGTAATGCTGACTCCGGGTTGGCACCAAGACACCTACGCAGAAGAATACCATCGTGCGTTTTTTGACAATTACTCCAATGGCAAATCCTTACTTTCATGCGGTATATCTGACTATCACATTGGTGGACTTAGCCTAATCCCTGCTCTGCTTGCCTCCATGGAAGCCTTGGATTTAAACGATTCCTCCGACCAACTGGAGAAAGTTCTCAACCTAGTACGACTCACTCATGATCATGAGTACACTCTTCGTGCTGCAACCGATCTTACACGAATTTTTCATAGGATAGCTCAAGGCGAATCGATTCGTCACACCTTGAAGTCCCTTCCCATACCCGGAGTATCGGTCAGACTTCTTGAGAAATGGGAAAATATGGACGATCGGGTTGTGGTGGGTGACACACTGAGCACAGCTTGTTATTTACCCGAGTCATTCGTCGCCGCATTACATTTCGTATGGAAATACCACGACGATTTCTCCATGGCCATTCTAGCAAACGCAAAAGCGGGTGGTGACAACTGTCACCGCGGAGTGGTTGTAGGATCAATTGTCGCAATGCAAACTGGAATATCGGATTCCTGGCTTAAGAAATTGAAAATGATGGAAAAACTGCGTTGTGACATCCAAGTGCTCCCTGATCATAAGGTTTTGAGGAAAGTCATTTGATTATCTGCTTCACCTTTTCTTTTTCTTTTTGAAACTGATTTTTTTGATCCATGTTTCGCCAAGACTTTTTGGGTGATTTTCTTACCTGTAACGCTTTTTCGTATTTCGAAAACTTTGGATTTCATTTCTCGGGAACGAATGCTCAAATCGACGATGGGTGATGAATATCCGTCTATGCTGTATTTATCAGAACATGCAATCTCTGCATTTGTGCGATCTACAAGTTCCGGAATCCATTTTTTTACAAACTCTCCATCCGGGTCATGATCCAAAAACTGCTTGGTTGGACTGTATACCCGAATCGTATTAAACCCGATCACACCCGCTTGCATTTGTAGTTGGGACAAATGAATACCCGGTTCGTAATCATGAAAAAGCCGGGCCAATGGTTCATGGATAGTTTTCCAGGAAAGATGCAAACCATAACAAGCAAAACTTACGACCATAGCTCTCATTCTGAAATTCAGAAAACCAGTGTTGGCAAGGCACCTCATGCACGCGTCTACCATGGGATAACCCGTTTTACCATTTATCCATGCATCGAGCATGGCAGGATTGTCCTCGTATTTGAGGTCAGCATAGGCTGAATTCAAAGCTTTTTTTTCAAGCTCAGGAAAAGCTTCCAGGCGTTGAATAAAATGATCTCTCCAAAAGAGTCTCGATTCAAAAGCCCTCAGGCTTCGATTCCATTTTACTCGATCTTTACTTCCGCTTACCTCCTCTCGTCGTTGGTCTAGCCGATCAAAAATGGTTCTCAAACTAACCGTGCCCCACGCCAAGTGAGATGATAAACGCGAACCATTTGTGAAGGCAGTGTTGGGAGATGAGATTCCTCCTGCATACCCAATACCACGCTTCTCAAAGAATGAATCCATTGTTGTCCATGCAGCTTTCTCGTTCACTTTCATCAATTTCGAACTCGGCATAATTCCATGCAATTTCCGAAAACTAGATGTCAACTGAGTCCAGCCCGGTCCCTTTTCTCCAATTTGTTTGGGAAGCTTTTGAAGATGACAAAGATCGGGGATACCCAATGGTTTTTGCTTTCGATAATCCGACTGTCTGAGCTTCAAGCGTCTGCGATCTGCATCACCACCTCTCATGACTGAGCTCGCATTCAACTCTATCCATTTAATTTTATGTGCACTACACCATTTCTTGACTGCCGAATCTCTTTTAAAAGTAACGAGATTACCTGTCTCCTGATGACTGTAGAGCAGATTGAACGGCATTTTTGTGTATAGAAACTCCAACTGTTCCAACAGATCTCCTTGAACAATGCGGCATGCCACTCCCCTTTTCTCTAAACTTCCGATCAGACCATGCAAGGCTTCCCATTGAGCCTGGAAGTGAAAAGATGAATAATCACCTTCTTCGATAACTTTCTTCTCCCAGCAAAAAAAAGGCAATACCGTATCTGCAACTGCTGATGCTTCCCACAGACACTGGTTATCGTAAATTCGAAAATCTCTTTTAATCCACCAAACCGCCTTCATCGTAACTTTTTTCCAGCACCCCGGCATTTAACTGAACAATACAACACCTGATCCCAAATCCCGCGTGATTGCCATTTTTTGCGATTTGAAAAAGACCGTCCACACCTCGGACATACTTTGGTCTGGTTTTTTATATTGGGCTTCAACGGTAATAAACAGCTATTGAAATAAGAAAAGTAATTGACCATAGAATTGTTCGCCACCAATTCGTACGGATCAAGCGTGCTATGATTTTAGGGTCTTTTCCCCTTTGCAAAGTACGGTGACAGGGTGCGGAGATTAGAAAAGTTATAATCCATGCCCCAAGCACTGATATTAATTTAACCCACACCAAATCCCCCACCGAGAAAAAACAGGCAGATGCAGCTTCGACTAGCTGACATGACATTACAGGAAGCACAAAAAAGCCTATTGCATTACAGTATTTTCGATGCCAATCGACAAATTCCTCATTCTCAATTTTATGAAAAGTTGGATAAACTATTATTTGAACCATCCAAATTAAAATAAACATGGCAAAGTCAACGCTGAGGGAATGCTCATTGAGAATCTCAAGCAAAATTGTCATATTTGAAAAATCATCGTTCTTGGCATGAGTAAAATCATCCATACATTCTTTGGGTGTTACTTAAAATGACAAATCTTTCATTACACTCATGGTTATCCCTAATAAGCCTATCTACTCTATCAATCTTTTCGGGTTGCCCATCCAATTCTGAAAATCCCACAGAAACTCAGGTGTACAGAAAAAATACCAAGGAAAACTCCTTTCGAATTCTAATCCTTGGAGACTCTCTGACAGAAGGATACGGAGTCTCCGCTCAACAGGCATTCCCATCTCTACTTGAAAAAAAACTCAATGAAGAGTTTTCCCCTGACAAAAATGACACTTACGAAATCATTAATGCGGGAATAAGTGGCTCCACCTCAAGCGGAGGGGTTGCAAGGATTGAATGGTTGTTAAAATCAAACCCTGACTTTCTTATTATAGCTCTTGGGGGAAATGATGGACTCCGCGGAGTACCTGTTGAAGAGACTAAAAATAATCTTAAGAAAATCATTCTCACAGCCAAATCCAAAAATATTCCCACCCTACTATCTGGCATGAAAATGCCTCCCAACTATGGAATCGAATACACACATGAATTTTCCAAATTATTTATCGATCTGGCTGAAGAAGAGAATGTACCGCTTGTTCCTTTCCTGCTGGAAGGCGTGGGCGGTGACCCTGAAATGAACCTTCCCGATCGCATTCATCCTAATCCGGTTGGTCACCAGAAAATCGCACAGACCGTTTACCACCAATTAATTAATTATTTACCTTAAAATTTTGATGAACGAAATCGCATCTATTGACAAAATCAGCAGAACATACAGTCAGGGAGGTAAAAAGATTGAGGTCCTTCACCGCTTAAGCTTGAAAGTAAAAAAAGGCGAGACTGTGGCAATCCTTGGTCAGAGTGGTAGTGGAAAATCGACCTTTCTGTCCCTGCTTGCCGGTCTTGACAAGCCCGACTTCGGCAGCATTGAGATCGATGGCACCGAATTGACTAAATTAAATCAGGAAGATCTTGCCCATTTTCGCTCCAAAAATTTGGGAATCGTGTTTCAACAGTATCATTTGATGAGCAACCTCACAGCCTTGGAAAATGTCTCACTTCCCCTTGAGCTTCAGAGACAAAAAGAGGCAGAACCAAAAGCCAGAAAAGCATTGGAACAGGTTGGGCTGTCACATCGTCTCTCGCATTTACCATCTGAGCTCTCCGGAGGAGAATGCCAACGAGTTGCCCTGGCCCGGGCAATGGTGTCTAAACCCAGCTTAATTCTTGCAGATGAGCCATCCGGCAACCTCGACGGAAAGACGGGACAGGAAGTTATGAAGCTCCTTTTTAATTTATGCAGAGAACATGAGCAGACACTCATTTTGGTAACTCATAATCATGAACTTTCAAGGTTGTGCGACCGATGCCTTGAATTACGCGATGGAAAACTCCACGCACCGAAGGAATGAATTTTTCTTATAAACATGCCTTGCGGGAAATTCGTAACAACAGGGCTTTCTGTGTTTTCTACTTGATCAACCTTTCTTTGGGACTACTTGGATTTATTTCTATCGATTCCTTTAAAAGATCTGTGAACCAGCAGGTCTCGATGGAATCCCAAAAATTGTTGGGTGCTGATCTTGCTCTAAGGGCACGTCGAGAGTTTACCTCTACGGAACTCGAAAAAACTCTAAAACTCCTTCCAGACGGGACAAAAATGCTTGAAGCGGTCGATTTCTTTTCAATGGTTGCCGGTCCAAGCGAACGAAGCAGATTGGTCAAAGTGATAGCCATGGAACCGGGCTTTCCTTTTCATGGATCATTTCATTTGAACCTAAAAGGCAAAGTTAATAATTTTGATGATCTTCTACTCCATCAGAAACCGATTGCATGGATTTATCCTGAACTTCGCAGTCAACTCAATCTGGATCTCGGTGACCACATTTCTCTAGGGAAAAGCAAGTTTCTGATTTCTGATATAGTTAAGGAAGATGCGGGCCTTCAGTTTCAACCTGCCGAATTTGCTCCAAAACTATATATCAGCCGAAATTTTCTTGAAGAAACGGACCTTCTTCAAGAAGGAAACACCGCCTTTCGCAATCTTCTTTTTCTTTTACCGGAAGGTGTTAATCCGCAATCTATGGGAGAAAAAATTGGGATTGCACTAAACGCACCGGATATCAGGGTTTATTCTCACCAGCGAGCAGGACACAGAGCTGGACGGCTACTTCGTTACCTTTCAGATTTCCTTGCCTTAGTTTCACTCGTAGCTCTCTTTCTCGCATGTTTGGGTAGCGGGTATTTATTCCACGGATTCTTGACCCGCAAAGTCAAGGACTTAGCCATTCTCATAAGCCTTGGGGCATCTCCAAGACTTGCACTTTTCACTTATGTTTTACAGATCTCTATACTTGGGTTTCTTGCCGTAATTCCACCTGTTCTTCTTTCCTTCATCGCCCTCCCCTTGGCAGGAAGCCTGCTCGATGAATTCCTACCTTTTCAGGTTGATGCCGGGCTCACTCTGCCAAGTATTCTGCTAACCATTGGAGTTGCGGTTCTTTCGGGTTTTCTTCTTTCTCTTCCCACCCTACGAAAAATTCGTCAGCTTAAACCTGCAGAACTATTCAGGGAATCAATGCACCCTGCCAAGTTCTCCTCCCTAAAATCAATTTTGTGGCTTTTACCCGGACTGGGTGGATTTTGGATACTGTGTGTCACCCAGGCGGACTCATGGAAACTTGGTAATTTATTTTTTCTCACCTTCCTTGTCAGTGGTATCGTTCTTTACCTAATTGGTTCATTTGCACTTTTGGTAATGGAGCGGGGATTTCATAAGTCTCCTCTCCCTATTAGATTAGCAAGTCGTTCTCTCTCACGTAACCGTAATGGCTCTATCACTAGTCTGCTGGCTCTTGGTCTCGGCGTTCTATTGCTGAACCTTATTCCTCAGTTCCAATACAGTCTGGAATCAGAAATCAATTTACAGGACCCTAACAGCAAACTTCCCCAACTCTTTCTTTTTGATATTCAGGAAGAGCATATTGAACCACTCTCACAGACTTTGGAATTTCAGGGACGACCCCTCCAAAACCTGACACCCTGGATTCGTGGACGTCTCATTGCAGTCAAAGGAGTGCCTTTCGAATCCATGCAACGAATGGACCGTGAATTTGACAACCCGGATGATCAAAGAAGGAATGCATTCCGAAACCGTACATTCAATCTAAGTTATCGCGGAGAGCTTCGGGAGAGTGAAGAAATCATTCGGGGAAGAATGGTCAGAACCACTTATGACGCAAATGGATCGCAACCTGCAGAAATTTCAGTCGAGCAAAAGTATGCTGAATCTCTAGGTGTGGATTTAGGAGATCAAATCATCATTGAGGTAAGCGGAGTACAGGTGACGGCTGAAGTCGTCAATATCCGCAGAGTCCGCTGGACTAGTTTTCAGCCTAATTTCTTTGTACAGATGCAGCCGGGTGTACTCGAAAAGGCCCCCAAAACCTTTATTGGCACAATCGAGAATTTAACAGCCGAGGAGAAACAAGCCATTCAGGATTTACTTGTACAAAAGTTCCCCACCATCTCTATCCTCGATGTAGAACGAACAGGCCGAAAAATTCTTCAGGTGGTCGGTCAAATGACATGGGCTCTCCAAGTTATGGCCATCTTATCCATAATCGTTGGACTAATCATCCTGCATACTATCTCCCGAGAAAAAGCCCGTCGCCAAAGGCAGGAAATTAACCTGCAAAAAATTCTAGGTGCTTCGTTTAAAGACCTTCGAAACCTGGTTCGCATTGAATTTGGTACACTTGGCTTTTTCGCCGCTTTGCTTGGGGTCGCTTTAAGTTCCGGAGCAAGCTATCTGCTTTCTCAGCATATTTTCGACCGGGTGTGGAGTTTTCACTGGCAACTCCCCATACTGATGGTTCTTGCAGTCACAATTCTCTCATGCATCACTGCAGAATTCTCGACTAGAAAGCTTTTGAAAGAAAAGCCGTTAGATCTTTTTAAGGATGATTAATTTTAGAATCAGAAAAATAGTTTTCTAATAATTCACCCAATTTACGTAATTGAAAACCTACTTTCTTTTTATGGCTTTTGTTATGTAAGTGAAAATGAAGGGTATTTAATTCGTTCATAAATTTATTTACAAACAAAACTGCACTCCTATCTCCTTGCTCTGCTTTTTCACATGTTTCAGAGAACTTTTCTGTGTCAATGTATTCTTGGATTGTATCAATATTCATATTAATTTTTCATTAAATTATTTTATGTGCTCACCAATTTTAAACATATTATAACAGCCCTATAATACATATTAAGACTGATCAGCTATTTCGGTTGAAGTTAAGCACGCAGATCATTGGTTTAGATCCTGTAAACAGATTAATTCATTACCCGTTCGCACAACAAATTGTGACTGTGCGACTGCAAATCCATATACTCGGCCATCGATACTAAGTACATTTTGCGATAATATTTCTCTGCTACCATCATCTTTAAGAACCACGGTTTCTCCATCCTTCGTGAAGAAATAAATCCTTTGAGGAGCATGCAAAGGAGATGCCCAACATGATCCGGGCAAACGTAAGTCCCATTTCTTCTTTCCATTTTCTAATTCATGGCATGTAGCAACCCCTGCCCTATTCACAAGATAAAGATACTCACTGGTAACTAGAGGGGAACTAAAGCTACAAGTTGCATTCTCAGCAATCCATGCGACACCCATTGTCATGTTGTCATTTGATTTGCTTCTTAGAGCTGTCGTCTGTTCCGGTTTTGAAGAACCTATAACTAAGAGATTTTTGGCAAATGTCGGAGAAGCAACTGTATTTCCATCAAAGCCTTCTTTAGCCCATATTTTTTGACCATTTTTAAAATCAAAACATTCAACCACGCCATTTGAACTGATGAATAACATTTCTTTTCCATCTTTTGCTATTAAGGTTGGAGTACTCCAAGAAACTCTCTCCGGCCGATCCAATTTCCAATGATTCCCTCCAGTCTTTTTATTCACCTTGAGTAGGTAAGAGGGACCAGCGTGATCAATTAAAAGACCAAGGTTTTCTCCTAATTGACAAAGAGATGAGCCAACCCCGTGATTTCCTTCCATTGGTCCATATTCCTCGGTCAAAGACCGTCTCCACAATTCTTGACCCTCATGAGTAAAGGCAATGAACAATCCATTTTCAAAAAAAACATAAACTCCGTGCGAATCGACCACTGGACTTGGTGCAGCTTGGGATACATACTGACTTCTCTTAATCTTAACGGGTGAATGGATCGATCTCTGCCACTTCAACGATCCGTTGCTTAGATCATGACAGTATACCAATGATTTTTCACTAAAATCGCCTAGAGTTGAAGTAGAAAAAATGAAATTACCCCAGATTACCGGGGTAGATTGACCGTAACCCTTTAAGTTTGCTCGCCATGCTATATTTTTATTATCAGACCATGACAGAGGGAGATTCTTATTCGTAGTAGTACTATTACCAGAACCACGAAATCCTCCCCATGAAGAGGATTTCTGATTAAGTTTACTCGTTGAGTTAGAATGTGTCTCGTTTCCTATCTCGGTTGCAAAATCGAGTATTTCCATGCTATCCAAATGCCCATCCCAGCTTGCACCACCAACAAAAAGAACTTTAGTCTTATTCAAAGGAACAAGACGGTGAAAAAAACGCTTTTCTTTTACTTTCGAAAGAGTTGGCTGCCAACTGGAATTGGATTCATTATAAAATCTCGGCTGATAACTAAAAGGGCTGACAAGCAATTTCCCTCCAAGTTCGCAAGATGCACTTCCAAATGCCTTGATCCGATTGGTGCCAGGAAAGTCTGAGATTTCCGACCATTGATTGGAGACTAAATTCAGCTTTCGTACTGCATTGGTAGTTCCCTCATCATTTAATCCTCCAATCACATATAAATTATTATTAACAATGGCTGCCGAATTAGCTCTGACAACCCAGTCAGTATCGGGTAATTTCTCCCAAGTGATTGGATTATCACTTAGGTCAGCAACCAAGCCATGGTTATGCCACTCAACTCCTTTTCCATCAGCCATATGCCAACCTCCCACGATGAAAAGCTTACCATCATGAGCAACCATTTCGTGAGAGGATCTTGGTTCAGGTAAAGGGGGTAAATCGCTCCATCTTTTTTTTCTTATGTCAAAGACCGAAACTTTATTAAGAGAACTAAGATTTGATTCCTCGCTCTCCTCATTTGTTGCCTGAGAACCTCCAGATATAAAAATCTTACCTCTATATGATGCCATACCAAATCCCTGCAGAGGATCATTAAATGGAAGCTTCTCCCAAGTTTTTTTCTTACTTTTTAAGTTTAGTCTTACAAATTTTTTTGAATGAGTTTCCTTTGAATAAACATGTGCATCACCGACATGTCCTCCGTATACATAAATATACCCGCCTTCTTTACATGCACCAAAACTCGTGATTGGGTCTGGCAAGTGTAGTCTCCATGCACTTTTACTGCTCTCAGCCTTAATACACAAAGATGATTTAATAATCATCAGGATTAAAACGATATAATTTAAGTCTAACTGTCTTATGTTCATCTTTTAATTTTTAAAAACTTGCCTCTAATTTAATGAAAGCATTTATACCCGGTTGGGTATTTTTTTCATTTATTGAATTACTCGAGTGCCCCCCTCCAGCAATCTGATCCGGAGTTATTGTTTCCTGGGTACTTGTATTATACAATAGACCAGTGCCTCCAGTTAAAAACTTCGTGAAAATGAAGAGCATCAGAAAGGAACTAGAAAAATTTTATAAAATGTCTTTCCATGGTTGACATCTTATTGAGACTGAGTCTCAATCTCAATAAAACGATCAAGCCATTTTGGTCGATTAATTTCTATTTATCAAAACTCACACTTTCCTTTGATCACTTACAATAAAGATATCAATTCAACAAAAGAGTTCCCCGACGAGGTCGTATGCTCTTGCTACCAAGTAAAAGCGTCTACCATCAAGATGGCCATTTTGTCTGGTGAAACTAAATCGATCGAAGAGATATCCGAACTTACCAATGCCGGCACTGCTTGCAGAGCTTGCATCTGCAGAATTGAACGAATAAGTCATGGATTCCCCTCGCAATGCGGAGACTGCAGCGATTGCCCTGCAATCAAGTCTGAACAAAACATTTGGGAATGTGCCTAAAAAAAATAAACTTTTATAATGAAAGGTAATCAAGAAGTAATCGACTCCCTCAACGCCGGATTAACCATCGAGTTAACTGCGGTAAATCAGTATTTTATTCATTCCAAAATGTGTGAAAGTTGGGGACTTCACAAGCTTGCGAAACATTATTATGATGAATCCATCGAAGAGATGAAGCACGCCGAAGAAGTGATTGATAGAATTCTATATTTAGATGGAGTACCAGAGATAGCGAGGTACGACATAATTAACTCAGGTACCTCTCCCAAAGAACAAATTTCCTTCAACCTAAAAATGGAATCAAAAGGTGTAGCCACCTACAACGAAGCCATTGATGTTTGCATCAAGCATCAAGATTCAGGAAGTAGAGACTTGATGGAGAGGATGGTGGTTGAATCTGAGGAAAGTGTAGACTGGGCTGAGGCACAATTAGATCTAATTGAGATGGTTGGTTTGGAAAATTATTTGGCCCAACAAATAGGAGAACCCAAGTAAATTTTTATTTTCTTTGCTTTAACATCATAGTTCCATGATTATCCTGAAATTCAGGATTTTAAGTGGCAAAAAATATTCAGCAAAAGAAGAAATTCTATCCAATCAGTGGTAGGCTCCGAAATTACCTGACTCAATATAAGCGGGAAGTTTGCCTACCGGTACAATATGAGAATCTTCTGCAAAGTGTGGATGCATATCCACTGATGAATGAAAAGAATGAAGATACGCTATGGCAAAGCATGGTCTACGATCAGCATTATGGAAGAGAAATCTTTGAGGGGTTAAAACAGATTTATGTTCTACTCCGGGGAGGTGGAGATCATAAAATATTAGATAACCTGTATGTTGACCGGGTGGATTACTGCACTTTTGGTAATACCAAGCCTTTTCGGATTCGTATCGTTAATCATTACAATGATAACCACGATTACTTTTATGTGAAAAAAGCTGATGCTTCGCGAATTTATGGACTGGAATTGGAACAGTTACTATCCCCCAATGAAATAAATTTTCATGTCGATAAAGATACCCTCGTGGAAGAACATATTATTGGAGTTCCCGGAGATGACTTTATCGATAACTTTCTCGAACGCGATGACCTAAATGAAGTTCGTCTTGCAAAGGAATTTATTAAATTTAATGAAAGATGCTTTGTGCGTCTTCTTGGCGATATGCGGGCCTATAACTATGTGGTGGAGATGACCCCTGACTTTGAACAAAACCAATATCGCGTACGAGCCATTGATTTTGACCAACAGTCCTACGAAGGTCGTAAGTCCTTCTACCTGCCTCAGTTCTTCAAAAACAACTTGCCTGTAGTAAATCTCTGCAGCCGACTCATAAACCTCGAAACTAGCAACCAATATCAAAAGGAGGAGAGAACTCTGATCAAGCGTAGGTTCAATGTTGCTCCCACCCGTATTGCACGCTTGAGAGAATCGATGTGCGAAGATACCATCTCAAGCGATCAGCAGGTAAAAATGCTAAAGGTTGACCTGGAAAGATTTCATGAAGACAGTCGTTTTTCCCAATGCAGAACCATGGGAGAAATCACCTTTCTCAACATTGCCATTCTTTTGGATCTCAAAAATGAGGCACCCGTGCGCCTTCTGGTCTAAACATTTGAAGAACCTTCTTTTTCTGTTCTGCATTTTTTCACTTGGCTATTCAAAGGTCAAAAAAGATGAGCATGTCTTTCTACTGCATGGTCTTGCTCGCACTTCATCCTCAATGAGTGGAATGGAGAAATTTCTTCAGGATCATAATTTTTCCGTCACGAATCTCGATTACCCCTCAAGGAAATTTTCAATTTCAGAGCTTGCCGAACAAGTACGAAAAAAAATTGCCATAGACCCTAAAGCTCAAAATGCCGAAAAGATCCACTTTGTCACTCATTCGATGGGTGGAATTTTGCTTAGGGAAATCCAAAAAACAAAACCACTCTCCAACCTCGGCAGAACGGTCATGCTTGGGCCTCCCAATAAGGGAAGTGAAATCGTAGACAAATTGGGAAAACTGAAAATTTTCAAAGAGCTTAACGGTCCTGCATCCCTTCAGCTCGGAACCAAACCGCATAACATTCCTAACAAGCTGGGACCCGTTAATTTCGAAGTATGTGTAATTGCAGGAACACAATCGATTAACCCAATACTTTCTCAAATGATCCCGGGCACCGATGATGGCAAAGTGTCGATTGCAAGAGCGAAAGTTGATGGAATGAAAGAATTTATCCAAGTTAAAGCCCCTCATCCTCTTCTGATGAACAATCAAACCGCCCGTGATGTAACACTTAACTTTTTACAAACAGGTAAACTCCCCTGATATTCTCAGCCATAAGATCGTACTAAAGATGTTTCTAAGTCCTTGCTAATCATCCCATAAAATGTTGTCATATCAAAAGGATGGAAAATAAAAATACAGATTCTTGTGCACATAAATCAGTGGCCGAATGGAAAGAATTGGTTGCTGAGTTCCAAAAGCCCGATGTAGGTCGGGCAACTTGGCAAATAGTCAATACACTGGGACCAGTCACCGCAATATGGATTAGCTTATATTTTGTTAAATCTATTTCGCTTTGGCTTTGCCTGCCCCTCTCTATGCTTGCCGGACTCTTTCTCATTCGTGCTTTCATCATTTTCCATGACTGCGGACATGGTTCATTTTTCAAAACCAAAAGGGCAAACAACATCCTTGGATTCATAACTGGCATGCTCACCTTCACTCCCTACCACCATTGGAAATGGGAACATGCTGTCCATCATGCAACAAACGGAGACCTCGACAAACGGGGAATCGGAGATATCTGGACTCTAACCGTTCAGGAATATTTGGCTTCCTCAAGATGGGTTAAGATAAGCTATCGTTTTCTTCGCAATCCTCTTATTCTATTTGGGCTCGCACCTCTCTTTCTCTTTTTCGTCCTCGAAAGATTTCCCTCCAAAAAATGCAAACCACGTGAACGGCGTTCGGTCTACATCATGAACCTTACCCTACTACTTTGGTGCTCGGTGATGATTTCGATTTTCGGATTCATCCCATTTTTACTGATTCAGGTCACCATGATGGCAGTGGCAGGAACCTGCGGAATCTGGCTCTTTTATGTGCAACATCAGTTTGAGGACACATACTGGGCACAGGGTGAAGACTGGGACTTTACTGCAGCTGCCATGGAAGGCAGTAGCTATTATAAACTTCCAAAAATCATGCAGTGGTTTTCCGGTAACATTGGATTCCACCATATTCATCACCTGAATGCCATGATTCCAAACTACAATTTGGAACGCTGTCATAAATCCGACCCCTATTTTCAGATCGCTCCCGAACTTAATCTTCTTACTAGTCTAAAATCCCTTAAGTACCGTTTGTGGGATGAGAATAACAGTAAAATGATTGGCTTTGGGGAGTTGAAGCG
>JAYZJX010000084.1:0-7306 GCA_036164015.1 Verrucomicrobiota bacterium
TGAAGTGGGGCAGATATATCAGGGTGATCTTGTTGAATCTTTGGTTTTCGGGGGAGAAGATCCGCAAGTAACCATATTTTGGGGCGATGAGGATGCTGGTGAAACAACAAACCTTGATGCTTCTTCAAGCGGATGGGATAACTCCATTGATTTAGGTACTCTCTCTCCTGGATCATTCAATTATTCTCTCAATGGTTTGGGAAGTGGGAAGGTATTCTTTTATCGGATCTTGGCTCAAAATGCAGCTGGACTGTCCTGGTCCGAATCATCGATGTTCTCAACCGGTAATTTTGAATTTGGATCTGATTCGATTGCTGGAGGAGATTTACTTCTTTGGTTGGATGCATCCGATATTGACGCTGATGGTAATTCTAGTAATGAGCCTTTTGGTGGGAAAGTTGATTTTTGGAGGGATAAATCCGGTGGATTTCGTCACGCGGGTAATGGTAATGGACCGGATTTACAGATAAATCGATGGAATGGTCACTCGACACTGAAATTTAACGGGAGTAGCCAGTATCTTAGGGTTCAAGACTCCGATGTTTTTGATCTTGGGGAAGATGGAACAATCTTTTTGGTCGCACAGGGACATAATACAGGATCGTGGCGACCGATTATTTCAAAGCGTGGAGAAAACGAACTGGGTTGGCAATTCCGCAAGGTAAATACTGAATTTACTGCTTTCACCCTACGAGGCACATCTGACTGGGATAACCGTTCCGGAGGTACCGCCTTTAATGGTGATCCACATGTCTGGGCAATGCGTAAATCGGAAGTTCGAAAGGCTCAGTGGGCGGATGGTAACCTAGAGTTCCAAGTCTTGGACACCGGGGCAATTACTCCAGCTCCTGATGATGATTTGGTTATCGGTGCTCGAAGTCAGAATGGAGCAATTGTTTCTCACTCAAATATCGAGCTTGGTGAAGTAATTATCTATGACAAAGCTCTTTCTGATGAAGATGTTTACAAGGTACAGGGGTACCTTGCTCATAAATGGGGATTGACTGAGTCAATGCCGGTCAACCATCCTCATAAGTTTAGTAAACCAGTTTTCGAAAACAGACCACAACTTGATTTATCATCCCCTCTGTCCCTTTTGGTTGACGAATCAGTCAGTGTAGATCTAGTTACCAATCGTTCTTCGGACCAAACCTTGGCATCCAATCTTCCTCCCGGTATTCAAATTAGTACAGATTCTTCCCGGTTGGAAGGAGTTCCAAGTTCGATAGGAACCTTTATTAGTACCTTCGAAACCTCTAATTCAGCTGGATCTTTATCCACAGAAATAACAATCGATGTAAAAGATTTTCGAGGATGGAAATTTAGCAGTGAAATTGAATTTCCCGGTTATTCGGAAAGCACTACCCTTACAGATTTTCCAGTTTACTTGGAATTAGACACATCGATTAGTGGTTTTAGTTATTCTCAATTTGCATCACAACTTGGCCATGATCTTCGTTTCTTAACCTCTGACGGGAAAACTGAATTACCATATGAACCAATCAAGTGGGATATCGACGGTACTTCATCCTTTTGGGTTTTACTTGATGAGCTTGATGCTGACACCACCATAAAGGCAATATGGGGTAACCCCAATTATTCATTTCAACCCGGTTATTGCCGAGACGGTAGCGTTTGGGCCAAATATCGTGCGGTTTGGCATATGGATGGTGATGACCCAACCTTAATCAGAGACTCAAAATCAAGTTTTCATGCCGTTCCGCAAAATATGGAAGAGGTTCGTGTTCCCGGCGTTATTGGCAAGGCAATCTCATTTGATGGAGTAAATGATTATATTGATTTACCCTTAGATTCACATCCTCCTAGTGGAAGCGATTATTTGACCATTTCATTTTGGACTCATGGAAATTTTGATTCCTTAACTAATTCTACTTTATTTGAGTCTGGCTCTGCCTTGGGTCGTCATTTGAATGTACATTTTCCCTGGTCTAATTCTCGTTTTTACTGGGATGCAGGGATGAATAATCAGTATGATCGTATTGAAAAAGAAGACTCCAATTATCTAGGTGTGTGGATATATTGGACTGTGCAAAAGGATGCTGAGTTGGGAATTATGCGAGTTTATAAAAACGGCGAACTTTTTGCAGAGGCATTCAATGATACCCGACCTTTTGGTGGTCCCGTGGAAAACTTTAGGCTTGGATCCGGGCGTTTAGGAGGTTTGTGGTGGGACGGTTGGGTAGATGAGTTTAGGATAGGTTTATTCATGGAGTCTGCTGAATCCATAAAGGCATCCTATGATAGTCAGCGTCCTGATGCTGTTACAAGTTTTTCTTCTGTGTCCACGGTTGAGGGTCCGCCTTTGATCATGCCCAATCAAAAAGGTGAAGGATATGCGAATGATTCATCAAGACCTTTTTCATATTTCATTTCAGTTTTTCCATCAGCTGATGCTTTTTCGGCCGTTGGTCTTCCTGCAGGTCTGACACTTAATTCTGCGACCGGTGAGATAAGTGGGGTACCACTGCAGGGTGGAGATTATAAAATTACTATTACAGCACTGAATCCTTTCGGGGAGGATCAAGAAATTATAGATTTATCAGTTTCTGAGGTTAGTGGTTTTTCTCATTCAATCGAACTAAGCCTTGCCGGGTACTCAGGCAGTCAGGCACTCTCAGATTTTCCAATGCTCGTACGAATGGATCGTTCAATGGATGAAAGTTTCAGTCTCAATAGTTTTGCATCAGATTATTGCAATGATCTAAGGTTTTTCGATACAACCGGTAGAAATCTTTCCTACGAAATCGAATCGATTGATCGAACGAATAATATTCTTTTGGTATGGGTAAGGGTTCCTAACCTCGATAGCACTCAGTCCATTTTTGCCTATTGGGGGAATGCGGATTTAGCGAATACTGCTCCCGATTTTTCCACTGATGGTTCTACATGGAGTGCGGGTTACCGTGGTGTCTGGCATTACCGACCAATGGAGGATACCGATGTATTAACTGACTCGACTTGGTATCGAAATCACTCCTTTAATCAAGGTGGAGTTACAGCAACTAATAGCCTGGTAGGTGCAGGAAGGTCTCTGCAGGGAGGCGGAGACCAATATATAAATATCCCACGATCTTTCTCCCTGAATTCATTGGGCAAAGAGAGTTACTCATTTTCGATGTGGGCTAATCTGGAAAATCAACCAGATACGGAAGCAATCGATAGCTTTTATGCAGTTGGTTATGAATCAACTCCAAATGATAATTACTTTAATGACATAAATCGTCTGATCGATCTTAAACCAAGCGGTGCACGTATTTACAAGTCTGGTCCAAGGCAGGGTCTTTACCTAAGTGGCGATGCAGATTTCCGAAATGCCAATATTGGTATTAATCGTAACGATAATTACATGACACTCTTCCTGAGTATGCTCCATCCACCGGAAGCAGGTCCTTACAGGTTTCGTTGTACGGATAAGGATGATCGTGCAACAATTTGGCTCGATTTAGACAGAGACGGCTTATTTGAATTAACGGGCTCTGCGGGTACTGAAAAGCTTGGTGGAAATGAAAACTTTACCAGTGACTGGGTGCAATTGGATCCCGCAGGTGGCCCTTATAAGATTGCTATCGCACATGGTGAATGGGGTGGAGGTTCTAGGTTGCGCCCATGGATTATGATTCCGAATGATGATGTTTGGCATATTATCGATCCTAGCGATCCTACACAGGCAGGCTTTTGGCGAATCCCCTTCAACTCTTCCATTTCTGCGAATCTTAGTGCATACAGTTTCTTTAAACACGGAGGAGTTTCCTCACTGGATTTACAATCCGGTAACTTTGGGTTCACGCACCCTCTTGAAAATGGCTCTGTTACTGGTACTAGCGGCATTACTCTTCTCAATAAAACATGGTATCACTTGCACAAACAAATTGATCAAGAAAATGGTTTGGCACAGCTTTTTGTCGACGGATCCCTAGAAGTCACACAACCTTATGATGCGAATCTTGCGATTGAAGATGAGATTTCATCGGAGTGGATTATTGGATCCGGTACTATAGCAAGCACTGTAGATGAAGTGAGAATATCCGATCAATTTAGGAATCCTGACTGGGTGCTTGCTTCTTACTCGAATCAAAAAGATAATCCGACTTTCCCAACGACTCCGACCCCGCTACAAGGAGCCCCCAGCTTTACAACTGCGAATCGCTTTACTCTTTACGCAGAACAGCCATTTAGCCATATCGTTGAAGCAACTGGTTCTCCGATTGCTTATGTTGGTACTGGTCTACCCAGTGGTCTTATTCTTCAACCTGCCGATGGGAATCTTTCAGGTTCTCCGACAACAGCTGGAATTTTTGAACCTAATTTAAGAGCCGTTTATTCCGATGGTGCTGAGGCATTTCAATCTTATCAAATTGAGGTGCTGGCTGGTCCACCTGAATTGACCATTTTTCCTCCTCAATCAAACGGTGCTTCAAGTTTACAAGTCCCTTTTGAGGTTCTTGCAACTGGTGGAGATAATCCCAACATTTGGGTTCTTGCTGATACAGTTGACCAGGGAAAAGATTTCTATAAATGGCAATATCGTTTTGATCTCGGTCCCCAAGGACTAGGAACATCTTCAACAACAATTGGCGGCTTGGCCCCGGATCGTTCGTATTACATTAGACTATATGCATCCAACTCAGCCGGTGACGATTGGACTGGTAAAGAGTTTTCCATCCGGACACAGCCAGACAGGTCTCAACTGCCATTTGGTTTGGGGATCTGGTTTGATGCGACTGATATTTCAGGTACAGGGAATCCAATGAGTCAGGGAATGAATGTTATTACATGGGTGGATAAATCCTCTTACGGTCGTAATATGAATATTGTTTATGGTGACCCCTCAATCGCTATGGATGGTTATGAAGGTCGTCCAGTTGTTGATTTTGATGGTAATGATCAGTTAATATCAACCTACGACTTTAGGGGCAGTGATCTTGGAGTCTGGAGAAATGGTGGTTACACTGCTTTTGGTGTATCCCGATATACAGGTAAAGGAAGGAATAATCGCGTTATTAGTTCTCGGGGACAAAATTGGTTCATGGGACATCATGGAAATCGAAATGCACGTTTTTTCATGAACGGTTGGGTTCATCAAGGAAATGCTGCTGATACTGATTTCCACATTTGGGAGATAAAGCAAGAGGGCCGCAGTCATAATGGAAATCCATTTAGTACCGTTTACGCAGACGGTATAGAATTAGCCAATAATCAAAATTCCAACAACTGGAATCACTTTCCCGGTCAACTATCCTTCGGGGCTTGGGCCGATCTTAGCGAAGCATCAAACTGCCAAGTTGCTGAGTTTCTTATCTTTCAGGGTTTGATGGCTGATAATGACCGTTTTCTAGTTGAGGGCTATCTGAGCCATAAATGGGGAATTGATCTGCCTTCCAACCATCCATGGGTCAGAGAAAAGCCTACTTTTGGAGATGAGATTATTTCTGGTTCAACCTCAGTAGGTGTTACAACTCAGAGCCAAACTCCTATTGTTCGAAATCGTGAGCCTGCTAATTTGACTACTAACTCTGCAGTGCTCACTGGGCAATTAGTTGATGCCGGTTTGGGTATGATTCCATCCGATCCTGACAACGCGATTTTTTCCCCGCTTGATTATCCTGGTTTACGACTGTGGTTGGATGTTTCCGATGCCGATGGAGATGGCCTAACTGGTTCTTCATATGATGATGCGAATGTAAGCCCTCCCACCAGTTGGCATCCCGGTGTTCTCTCCCCTGCCCTTTGGTTGGATGCCAGCGAATTAACAAGTGCTGATTCCACTTGGCAGGATAAAGGTCCTGCCGGTAATGATGCTACAAGGCATGGTTCACCGAATGTGATACCAGCTTTTCAGAATGGATTATCAGTCATGAGATATAGTGGCATGGATGGAGAATACCACTCATTTGCAAATCTCAGTAATATTCGGACTGTTTTTTGGGTCTGGAAAAATTCTGGCGGTAATTATTTCATGCTCGGTGACGATAATCAGCACCATTTCCACAAGGGTTCCCTGATGTTCGATTCGGGATGGACATCCCCCAATATTTCCAACGCCTTCCTCAAATTAAACGGGTCTGTGGTTCCAGTGACTGGCACTGGTTTTCCCGCTGATCTTAGTATTGTAACCCTAAGGACATCTGGTAATGTAGAGGCATCTAGCTTTTCCAATGACCGAAATATCGGTGGAAGATATGCTAATGGTGATCTTGGTGAGTTACTTATTTATACAGTTCCGCTTTCTGATGAGGAGATTGATAAAGTTGAAGGTTATCTTGCGCACAAGTGGGCTTTGGACAGTGACTTACCGGATGGTCACTCCTACAAGGCAAGCTTCAATGAAAGCTACGCACATGGAATTCCTTTACACATTCTTAAAGACAAATCAGGGCAGACTAATGATGCAACTCAGGATGAAAATGCAAGTCAGCCAGAATTTGTAAAAAACGCATTAGGAAACAAACCTGTCCTCCGCTTTGATGGTGCTGATGATTACCTTGAATTTGAAGAAGTTAATCAAATTCGAACACTCTTTGCAGTAGTCAATCGTAATCCGGGTAATCAAGGTTTTATACTAGGGCATCCAGTTGCTCATTGCTTTCATTCCGGAGTCAATACGGTATGGTCGGAAACATGGACTGATACCTATGTCTTGAATGGTTTGTTGAGGATTAACGGAAATGAAATGGATGGCATTTCAACAAATTATCCTAGCAGTGAACCCGTAATTTTTGCATTACGGACAGAGGGAATGGTAAGGGCTTCAAATTTCTCGAAAGATCGAAATAATAATCGTTATTGGAATGGAGAAATGGCGGAAATACTTGTCTATAATGAACCCTTACCTTCATCAATTATGAGAAAGGTTGAGGGCTATCTAGCTCATAAGTGGGGAACGGTGGCTACATTGGTTAATTCCCATCCATATAAACATTTTACGCCAATAAGAAGTACACCGTCCGCTCAAGCTAAAATATATTGGGGAGGCACGGATGGCGGAGAAAATCCAAGTCTTTGGGAAAACGAAATAGATATTGGTGAAGTTTATGTAGGGTTACGTAAGCTAGAAAATGAAGTGACCGTACTCGCCGCACCTAAGCCGAATAATGCAGGTGGAACTTACTCAGAGCAAAAGTTGCTTGATCTGCAATTACCTATGGATGGATGGCGCTCCACTTGGACTGCGTGGTTTAAGCAAGATCCTGAATTGACCTTTAACTTGGGTGAAGTTCGCCAGATGAGTAAGATTAGAATTTATCACCAGCCTTTCGAGCGAGAAGATGAATTAATGGAGGTCGGA
>JAYZJX010000085.1:0-16440 GCA_036164015.1 Verrucomicrobiota bacterium
TCAATCCTAGGTGCTTCTGAAAGTGGTAATGGGGATCCAGTTGTCGTTCAGCAGGCCTCAAAACAAGGCGTGACGGAAGGTTCTCTAATTGGGTCAGGTTTTGCTACAGATTATCAAGAGAATTTTTTCGATGCTAACGGATATGATGACATGGAAGTTGCTGCCAAGAAGAATATGTTGCTAACTATTTCAAGCATGAATGCAGATGCGTCTCTGGAAGCAATGAATTCATTGGCAACTAAGAAAGTTAAAACGAGTAGTCGAGACATGCTTTTATTAATTAGAAAATTTAACATAAGCCCGAATACTACAAATCCTGCCACAATTTACCAAAGACCAAGTAGTAAGCAATCAGGTAGTGATTTTCCTTTTCAAGATACATTTCCTGCAGCAACACCAATTTAGATTCATTCTCGCTATTTTCATTAATTAAGGTTTTATTTCCAAATCTATGGATAATCCTTCTTCTGAAATTGGACTGATCGGACTAGCGGTGATGGGGCAAAATTTAGCTCTTAATATTGCGGATCATGGATTTAAAATTTCCGTTTACAATCGAACATTTCAAAAAACTTCAAAGTTTCTTGAGTGTAATTCTCAAGTTTCCAATCTTTGTGGATTTCACGATTTAAATGATTTTATTAAATCTCTAAGCAGGCCACGAAAGATTATTATTATGGTGCAAGCAGGGAATGCAACCGATGCCGTAATAGATTCACTCATTCCTTTACTAGAAACAGACGATATCATTATCGACGGAGGAAATGCAAAGTGGACGGATTCCATAGAAAGAGAAAAGAAGCTTAATGGCTTAGGACTTCATTTTGTAGGCTCTGGGGTAAGTGGTGGTGAAGAGGGGGCCCGATTTGGACCCTCACTCATGCCTGGATGTAGTTCTCAAGCATGGGAGGAAATTAAAGACATATGGTATGCGATTTCGGCCAAGGTCGATCAAAAAAGTGGAAAACCCTTAGTCGGGGCTAAGCCTGGGTTACCAGTTTCTGGTGGAGTACCTTGCACTGCATACATAGGTACTGATGGTTCAGGGCATTATGTTAAAATGGTTCACAACGGTATTGAGTATGGTGATATGCAAATGATTTGTGAAGCTTATCATATTTTATCCGAAATTGCAGATTTAGAACCAAGTGAAATAGGAGAAATCTTTGAAAAATGGAATGCAGGTATTTTAGATTCATTTCTGGTGGAAATTACGGCAGATATTCTAAAGCAAAAAGATCCTATAACGGATAATTCTTTTGTAGATATCGTACTTGATGCAGCCGGTCAGAAAGGTACTGGAAAATGGACATCAGTAAATGCCTTGGACATGGGTGTCCCTGCCCCAACTGTTGCTGAGGCAGTTTTTGCTCGTTGCCTAAGTGCAATTAAAGAAGAAAGAATCTATGCCTCTACCATTTTACCAGGAGCAAACCAAAATGCCTCAAAAGAAAATACATCTGAGTTGATAGATTCGGTTCGAGATGCTCTTTACTGTTCTAAAATTTGCTCTTATGCACAGGGTTTCCAATTAATGAGAGAAGCTCAACAAGAGTATGATTGGAATTTAAACTTTGCTGAGATTGCACAGATATGGAGAGGAGGATGTATCATTAGAGCAGCTTTTTTACAAAAGATAACCGAAGCTTATGAGCGAGATCCAGGCTTACCCAACTTACTCTTAGATAATTACTTCAAAGAATGTATTGAAAATTATCAATCGAGTTGGAGAAAAGTTGTCTGTCTTGCTACAAATCATGGTATTCCAATTCCTACATTTTCATCAGCACTATCCTATTATGATGGTTATAGATTAGCTCGCTTACCTCAAAACCTATTACAGGCACAAAGAGACTATTTTGGTGCTCACACTTATGAAAGAGTAGATGAGGACAGAGGAGAATTTTATCACCTCGACTGGCTTCACCCAGATCGCCCTCAAGAAAAAGCATAGAACATTTAAGTATTATTTAAATAAATTGCTTTCACCAGACTGTAATCACGATCTTTTTCATTTGATATAATTGTGTGATTAAAGTTGTCAGCGAGTAGTATTTCATTTTTCGCTGTTTTTAGTCTTCGGTCAATTTCTTCGGTAGAATCAGAACCTCTGTCTTTTAACCTTTGCTTCAGCACATTCAAGTTATTTGGTTTCAAAAAGATTGAAACAATTTTAGCTTCAAAATTATTTTCTTTAGTAATCTCTGTGCTTAAGGTTTTTGCTCCTGCAACATCGATGTTAATAAGGACATTCTTGGTTTCTTTAATCTTATTACAAACTGCCCTCCTGCTTGTTCCATAATAATTCCCATGAATTACCTCATGCTCGAGAAACTCATTTTTTTTAACCAATGACTTGAATTCTTCAAGTTCAGTAAAATAGTAGTCTTCACCATGCCTTTCTCCTTTCCTAGGCTTTCTTGTTGTAGTAGTCACAACACGAGTGAGCTGATTGCTAAATTCATCAAGTAAGCGATTACATATTGTGGTCTTACCCACTCCTGCTGGACCTGAAATAACTAAAATGAGCGACATTTATAAAGTAAACGACAAGCCAAGCATTACAATTCCGATTAAGAAGATAGATATTGATAGAGTTTGAACTCTTACATTTTTTTTCATCAACCATTGGAAAAAATCTCTGAACCTGTAGGGCCAAGCACCAAAATATAATGCTGCTACAATTATTATATATGAAATCGTAACTAGAAAAAGCCTACCTGGTGGGTCTTGGAGCCAAGCCGCATCAAGTACTTCTCGTGAGTAAAACAGACAAAGTATGGCAAGGGAACGAACTGCCAAAAAGTCGCGCACTAATGCAATCGAACCAAAATAAATGAAAACGGCTACTAATCCGATAACCAATTTATAATTACCAAAATCTGCCTCAGATAGAGTTCTAACATATCGGAAAAGAAACCAAATTAAACAAACAGTGAGTAAAAAAACAGAAGCTTTGTTCGATCTTCCAAACGATAGCATGCTTTCACACAAAGAATTTCTTCGCAACCATGCAATGAGACCCAACAAGGTTAATATTAATGATGTGGTAATTGAAAATTGAAATAAACTCATAGAAGGGGAATTCTTACGCTAATGAACCTTTTAGCACTGTATTTGAAGCCTGATTAATTTGAACCGGAACAATCTGACCAATCAAGTCTCGACCCGCTGAGAAGATGACTTTTCGGTAACACCTCGTGCGTCCCATTAGGTCTCCCCCACCCTTTCGTGCTTTTGATTCTACAAGAATATCCATAGTTTTGTTTATTAATTTATTGTTAGAAATCTCTGATTGTTGGTCTAGGATTTTCAATAGAATTTGATTTCTTTCCTCTTTTATTTTTTGAGGGATTTTATCCGGCATTTGAGCCGCAGGAGTGCCTGACCTTTCACTATATTTAAAAATAAAAGCCATTTCGAACGACGCTTGCTTAAAAGCAGAAATCGTTTCATTAAATTCCTTTTCGGTTTCACCAGGATAACCAACAATTACATCAGTACTAAGTCTCATATTTGCATTAGAGGATCTTAACGAAGCAACAAGAGTTAGAAATCGCTCCCGACTGTATGGTCTATTCATAGATTTAAGAATCTTGTTAGAACCGCTTTGCATGGGCAGGTGTGCATAGTCACCCAACTTTGGAAGCGTAGAAAATGCCTCAACTAAATCTTTTCCAAAGGAAGTGGGATGCGGAGAAGTAAAGCGAATACGTTCAATTCCTTCAATTTTATGGATTTTCTCCAAAAGCTGTACAAAAGCAGACTTTCCATTGACACGGGGAAATACACCGCGACCATATGCATTTACAATTTGTCCAAGCAGAGTAATTTCTTTGACGCCCCTATCACGCAGGGACTTAATTTCATCACAGATCTCGTTCATTGGTCGATATCTCTCGCTACCCCTTGTTTTGGGTACAATGCAGAAAGAACAATTCATGTTGCAACCTTGCATTATGGATACAAATGCAGATACCTGATTTTTGGGTGAAGTAAGATGCTGATTTATTGTATTTTGTGATCCTTCTTCTTCATTAACATCGATCAAAGGAGGTTGAACATTATCAACACCAGATGAAACTTTGTCTAAATATTCAGAAACTCTATGGAACTTTTGAGTGCCAACGATCAGATTTACCCCTTTTATTTCATTACTGAGATTTGAGCCACGATTTTGGGCCATGCACCCGAGAATGCCTAAAGTAACTTTTTGGGTCTTTTTGCGTTTTCCAATCACATGGTTTGCCTTACCAATAGCCTTTTGTTCTGCATGTTCTCGTACACTGCATGTATTCAGTAAGACAATATCGGCTGCGTTCTCATCGCCAACTAATTCATAGCCATTCTTGACAAGATCATGAGCAACTAGCTCGGAATCTCTTTCATTCATTTGGCAACCATAAGTCTTGATAAACACCCTTTTCATCAACTGATGTTTTTAAAGCATTGGGTGTACTGGTCAATGTTGAAGGTATTCTACAATTTCCATTAGGTCATCAATAACATTAGCATTATTATTTGAAATCAATAATTTAGAATTATGACCTTTAGAATATAGGAGAGTTCGACAACCAATATGATTTCCAACCTCCAAGTCGTGTAAAGTGTCACCAACCAAGAGAATTTGTTCAGCTTCTAGAGAAGATGCGGAAAAGAACTTCTGTCCTAGTTGAATTTTACCTTCGGCCTTAATATTATCAGTGCCTAAAATTTGGCTTAAGTATCCATCCAGTTCAAAATGATTTACAAATTGATTAACATCAATTTGATTTCCGGCAGAAAGAACTGACTGTTGTAATCCTAATTTATTTAGAAAATCTAATATTTTGATTACATTAGGTTGCAAGGAACAAGTAGTCCACTTTTGTCTATATTTTGAAATAAAAGAATGGGAGATTCTGCTAAACTCATCACCATTATAAGGTAATGAGATTCTTTTGTAAAATTCTGAGACCGGAAAAGAGAAGTTGGATCGATAAAATTCAATGGAAATTTCTGGAAGTTCATAATCTGCCAATAGTTCATTAAGAATATTAACACATAGAGATACATCATCAATCAAGGTACCGTTCCAGTCCCAAACTATATGTTTTATTCTCAAGAACTTTGTTCTAATGATAAATTTCAATTGTTATGTTTCAAAAAAAAATGCAAAACATCTTGATAAGAAGCATAATGCTTACAATTTATAAAGGAGTATTTTAACATGGCTAAGCAATCTAAAAACAATTCGTCTAACACAGGATCAAACGCGGACTTAGACCTTGCAGTTCAAGGTATAAATAAAAAGTTCGGTGAGGGTGCCTTAATGAGATTAGGCGATGCAACAAAAATGAATGTATCTGTTATTTCTACAGGTTCTCTGGCAATTGATTTAGCATTAGGTGCTGGCGGTCTTCCGCGTGGAAGAATTGTGGAAATTTATGGTCCTGAATCTTCAGGAAAAACTACTTTTTGCTTAAGCGTTATTGCAGAAGCTCAGAGAAATGGAGGCAATGCTGTTTTTGTGGATGTGGAGCATGCCTTAGACCCTCGCTATGCAAAGGTTGTTGGTGTTGATTTGGATAATTTGATGGTTTCGCAACCGGAGAGTGGAGAGGATGCTCTCAACATTACTGAAACCTTGATACGATCAGGTGCAATTGATGTGATTGTTGTTGATTCAGTAGCAGCACTAGTTTCGAGACAGGAACTTGATGGTCAAATGGGTGATACCACTGTTGGACTTCAAGCAAGAATGATGAGCCAAGCCATGAGAAGACTTACTGCTGCCATTGCGAAAACAAATTGTGTGTGTATTTTTACCAATCAGATAAGAGAAAAAATTGGTGTGATGTTTGGAAGTCCCGAAACAACTCCGGGTGG
The DNA here is from genome assembly GCA_036164015.1 of Verrucomicrobiota bacterium. Taxonomy (GTDB): domain Bacteria; phylum Verrucomicrobiota; class Verrucomicrobiia; order Opitutales; family Seribacteraceae; genus Seribacter. The sequence goes on from JAYZJX010000085.1 coordinate 5,869, forward strand.
AAGAGCGTTAAAATTCTTTTGTTCTATCCGCATGGATATTAGGAGGATAGGTCAGATTAAAGAAGCCAACGGAACGGTCACTGGTTCAAGAACAAGACTCAAAGTAGTTAAAAATAAGATAGCCCCACCTTTCACTGCATGTGAATTTGACATTATGTACAGTGAAGGTATTTCTCGTACAGGATCGATTATTGATTTGGGTATCGAACACAAAATACTGGTAAAAAAAGGAGCGTGGATATCTTTCGAAGGAAATCTGGTTGGCCAAGGTCGTGAGGCTGCAAAGCAAGCCCTTGCAGAAGATAATACTTTAATGAAATCAATTACAGACGCTATAATGGAAAAAGTTGAGGTTACAGTGGGGGATGTTTTGGCGCAAAGCCAGGAAGATGACACGGAATAAAACCGCTTAAATTTCTCTAAATGACAGATACGATAGTCGCACTTGCGACTCCCAACAGCGAATCTGCCCTTTCTGTTATAAGGGTTAGTGGAGAATTATGTAAAAGTCTCGCCAAGCATTCATGTGCTGTGCCCTCCCCCACCCCAAGACACGCTTATTTCACTAAGTATACATCATCATATAAGGAAGTCGTAGATCAAATAGTTGTAGTATTTTTTGAACAACCTAAGTCATTTACAGGTGAAGATACACTAGAAATCACATGTCACGGCAATCCAATAATAATTAAAGAAATTATTAGTGATCTTATTGTTCGAGGATGTAGAATGGCAACTCCTGGGGAGTTCTCATATAAGGCTTTTAACAATGGGAAAATAGATTTAACCCAGGCCGAAGCAATTGCAGAGTTAATTGGGGCAAAAAATAAGCGTGCTATTTCTCTGGCTAGTAAAAATTTAGAAGGCAAATTATCTGAGAAAATTAATTTAATTCAAGCTACATTACTTGAACAACAATCAAGAATTGAAGCATTTATAGATTTCCCTGAAGATGATCTGGGTGAGGATCAAACGGACAAAATAATCATAAAACTTCAAAGCATTACAAATGAATTAGAGAATCTGATTGGCATAGCTAAAAAAATAGATGCTTTTAATAGAACATTAAAGGTAAGTTTGGTGGGACCTCCTAATGCAGGAAAAAGTTCACTATTCAACAAAATTATTGGGTCTGATCGAGCACTTGTTGATAAAGTTGAAGGTACAACAAGAGATTATATAGATCAAATGGTCAATCTTGGAAGTGTAACAATCCAACTACATGATACTGCAGGGTTAAGAGATACTACATCCACAGTTGAAAAAAAGGGTATTAATAAAACAAAAGAATTAGTTGAATCTACAGACCTCGTTCTTCTAGTTCTAGATAGTTCTGCCCCCTACCCTTCTGGCATTGAATCAGAAATTATAAATCTAAATGAAGTTAACACTATTTTAGTCTTAAATAAATCTGATCTGAAAAAAGAAATAAGTTTAAAGAACTCTATTGTTCAAAAGTTTGAACAAATTACGACATCTGTGAAAGATGTAGAATCAATTGAGTTGCTAAATGATAAAATTGAAACATTTCTATCAGAAAAGAATGATATTTATAAGGAATTTAATCTATTCGTAAATCAAAGACAATCAAAGGCAATTAATCAATCAAAGTCCTCTGTCGAAAAATCAATCAAACATCTAAGGCTCAATCAATCAATTGAATTTGCTGTTTCCGATTTAAAAGATTCCATCGATTTTCTTGGTGAAATTGTTGGCAAAAAAGACAATGAGGATATGCTCGACACTTTATTTTCAACATTTTGTATAGGTAAATGACGACATCAAAATTAAGGGAAAATTTATATGATGTAATTGTATGTGGAGCTGGTCATGCTGGTTGTGAGGCTGCACTCGCTGCTTCTCGGCTTGGTTCCAAAACATTAATTCTTACCGGCAATCTTGATACAATCGCTCAAATGAGTTGTAATCCTGCCATCGGGGGACAAGCAAAGGGCCAAATAGTTAGGGAAATTGATGCTCTTGGAGGAGAGATGGCTTTGAACTCTGACTTCTCAGCAATCCAATACAAGCTATTGAATACATCTAAAGGTCCCGCTGTTCAGGCACCTCGTGCTCAGTGTGATAAAAAGAAGTATCAATTAAGAATGAAACATGTTCTTGAACAATCTCAGAATTTGGACATTTTTCAATCGTTAGTTAGCGGACTTATAATAAAAAATGGAAAGTGTATAGGTGTAAAAACTTCACTTGATTTAGAATTTTACGCAAATTCTGTCGTAGTAACAACAGGGACTTTCCTACGTGCTTTAATGCATGTTGGAGAAAATAAATCAGAAGGCGGCAGGCTTGGGGATCACACAGCCAAAGGATTGTCTGCAGATTTTCTAAATTATGGAATTGAACTTGGCAGATTTAAAACTGGAACACCACCTCGTATATTGGGCGAATCTATTAATTTTGATTTAACTGAAAAGCAGTACGGTGATAAAGATCCTGTTAAATTTGCTTTTTATGATACGAGAACGGATGAGGAGGTGTTCCACGTGGAACATAAGAATAAGTTCCATGTGGAACATCATCATGGTAAGTTACAACAAGTTCCTTGCGAAGTTACTAGAACCACAGCCGATACTGCTTCCATAATTAGGGATAATTTAGATAAATCACCGCTTTATAAAGGGGACATTTCTGGTACTGGACCTCGCTATTGCCCGAGCATTGAAGATAAGATTGTAAAGTTTGGCGATAAAGACAGTCATCGTATTTATCTGGAACCTGAAGGACTTAATACTGATGAATGGTACATAAACGGTTTCTCTACAAGCCTTCCATTTGATATCCAATATAAAGCACTTAGGACAATACCAGGTCTCGAAAATGCTAAGATAATCAGACCGGCTTATGCTGTCGAGTACGATTATGCTTTGCCAACCCAACTTTCTCCTACGCTTGAATCCCAAAAAATAGAGTCATTGTTTTTTGCTGGGCAAATAAACGGAACCTCTGGTTATGAGGAAGCAGCAGCACAAGGTCTAATTGCTGGTATCAATGCTCATGCTACAGCATTCGGTAACAAACAACTTATTGTTGGTAGAGATGTTGGTTACATCGGAGTTTTAATTGATGATATTACTACCAAAGGTGTAACCGAACCATTCAGAATGTTTACGAGTAGGGCTGAATACAGACTTTTATTTAATCATGGAAGTTCAGAGTCGAGGTATTTTCATTTGACATCTAATTGCGACTTACTGTCCAACAGCCGAAGAGAAAGGATAAGCTCTAAAATTTCCACAATTGAATATTGGATTAAATCATTTAACAATAACAAGTCTAGTGGATCCAAGACTATCGGTGATCTTTTAAGATCAAATTCTCAGATTGTATTTCCTTCTGAATTTCTTTCTACATCAAACGAGATACAGTCTGAGGTTCTCTATCGTGTTAAATATGAAGGTTATTTGAAACGCGAAATTAATAATATCACCAAATTTAATAATATTGATAAAGTAATAATACCTAAATCATTTAAATATGAAGGCCTTCCTGGTTTGAGGCACGAATCAATTGAAAAGCTTACCTCAATATTACCACTTACTCTCGGCCAAGCTTCTAGAATACCAGGTGTAAATCCCTCAGATATTGATGTTTTGAATGTTATGATTCAGAAGCATGTATCTCGATGACAAATGTCTGATCCTTTATTGAAATTACATCGTGAGAAAATGTGCAGAAAGAAGAGGGTAGGGGATTGGAAAAATGAGAAGCTTACACCTCTCCTTGATGATCATAATATCAATTACATAAACTTGGAAATTGGTTGTGGTCATGGACACTGGCTGAGTTCATTTGCCAAAGAAAAGCCGGAGGAAATTTTTGTTGGAGTTGACCTCATATCCAAGAGAATTCAAAAAGCAGAATCTAAGGTAATTAAGCAACAGATCAAAAATTTGTTATTCTATAAGGCAGAAGCCACTGAATTTTTAGATTTTGTAGATCCGAGACTGCGAAACACATTTATAATGTATCCAGATCCCTGGCCGAAATCTAGACACTATAAACGAAGATTACTTCAACATGCCTTTTTAGAGTTACTCGCATGTAAAACAGTTTCTAAAGGAAAACTTTTCTTCATGACTGACCATAACCATTACTTTGATTGGTCAATTAATATGATATTAAATTCAAAGTTTTGGGAATTGTCAGGTGATGAATGGCCGCATCATGGCAGTAGTTTTTTCAGCGAATTATTACCATATAATCGTTTTTTCTGTGCTAAAAAGATATAAGTAGTACTTATGGATATATTAATAATCTTCCATTTTTACTTACAAAGATGATTTACTAGCTGTTTTCTCCATCTTGTTTATTGACCTATCCTAATATAATATTATGAGTATAGCTAATGGCTAAATTTGGTCTTTATTTACCCTTATTTATTTTTACTCCTAATCTGTTTGGTGCTGGTGCAGGTGGCGTTAGTTTGACCGCTGAGAAAGCTTTCATGATTGGTTCTTTACCCGTTACTAATTCAATGATCACAAGCTGGATTATTTCTTTAGCTATTATTTTTATCATTAGAATACTTGTCGGGAAAGCTACACTAGTACCTAGTAAGGGTCAGCTTTTTGTAGAATCAATTGTTGGTGGTATGCGTGGTATCGTTGAACCTATTGTTGGAAATAGGGCTTTTTTTGCATCATTTTGGCTACTCAGTGGTTTATTTATTTTTATTCTTATAAATAATTGGAGTGGTCTGCTTCCAGGAGTTGGTACTCTTGGAGATGGATACTATGATGAGAATGGGCATTTCGTTATGGTCAATTCACTCATAAGACCTGGAAATGCTGATTTAAACATGACTTTGGCTTTAGCATCCGTAGCCAATATTTGTTGGTTATATTTTATTTTTAAATTTGAAGGACTGAAAAATATTGTGATTCATATATTCGGCAACAAAGCAGACAAGAAGGAAGTTGGTCTTGTAGTGTTTTTTGGACTATTTCCTCTTTTCCTTGCCGTTGGTGTAATCGAGATTGTATCCATTTTATTCCGGCCTGTTTCCTTAACTTTTCGGCTTTTTGGGAATGTTTTTGGAGGTGAAAGCTTATTACATAGCATGTTTTACTTAGTACCTGAGTTGGCGTGGATTTTACCTTTACCCTTTTACTTTATGGAAGTTCTCATAGGGTTGGTCCAGGCTCTGGTATTCATGCTCCTCATCGCTGTTTATATCGGTTTGATGTGTAACCATGGAGAAGAACATCATTAATCTTTTGGAACGGGACTATGCAGATGTGTAGGCGTTCTCAACTAAAACATTAAAAATAAATATCATGATAGAAGTACTCGCACAAGCAACTGATCAAGTCACGCAAACCGCTGCACAACCTGGTGGTATAACTGGAAGCATACAAGGTGGACTTGGATGTCTAGGAGCCGCCATTGGGGTGGGGATAGTAGGAATGAAAGGTGCAGAAGCAGTGGGTCGTAATCCCGATGCATCTGGTGCCATTCTTGTCCAATCAATTATTGGAATGGCTCTTGCGGAAGCTGTTGCTTTCTATTCATTGTTCCTAGGATAAATTAGACTCATTATTTTGTCATGATCGCGATTGCCAGTATTGCTGAAACAGCGGACAACATTGTCACTACTTTTGGCATTGATTGGCCTATGTTTATTGCTCAATCGATAAACTTCACTATTGTGGCATTGGTTATATGGTTTGGTGCATTTAAGAAAATCCTATCCACTATAAAAGAACGAGAAAAGCAGATTGCAGATTCCCTCAAAAATGCTGACAAAATTAAGCTTGAGCTAGAGGAAACGCAGCTAAAGCAAAAGGAAACACTTACCGAAGCCTCACTAGAAGCTAAGAAAACCTTGAATGTTGCACAAGAGCAAGCCAAGTCCATAATAGAGGCACAAAAAGAGGAAGCAAGAGTTGAAGCCGAATCTATTATCGCCAAGGCAAAATCTGCCATGGAGTTGGAAAGACAAAAGGTATTAAATGACGCCCGTGAGGAAATTGCATCCTTGGTGATTCTTACAACTTCTAAAGTTTTGGATAGGGAATTAAGCGAAGACGAGCGAAAACGCTTCACTGAGCAGGCTGAAAATTATGTCGAGCAGCGATAGAGTTAATAAGATAGCAGACCTTCTTCTCTCTCATTCTCTTGGAGAAGATGACAGGGTTGATGAAGCCAAGGTTACAAAGATTTTGGATGATTTGCGTCAAAATCCCCCTCCTCAACATATTGAGATCTTAAAACGTTTCGCTTTCCTTGTCAGACGTCATGTATCCACTTATCAAGGCACGCTCCAGTTTATGGGTGGAGACGGTGTAGAAATTGCCAATCGCCTTTGCAAAAAAGAGTTTATCAAAAGTAAAACCGCTGAAATTAAATCTGATGAATCTGCACCTTTGATTGCAGGATTTAAGCTTAAGATTGGAGACGATGTCTACGAGGATTCTATTGCCAATCGCCTAAATAATATCCGAAAAGCACTTCTATAACATTTAAAACTAAATGAATTCAATTACTGATCTTATCCGCAAGGAGATAGAAACCATATCTATGGACGCCAGTCGTTCAAATGTTGGAAAAGTTACCATGCTTGCAGATGGTGTTGCCCGTGTGGAAGGCCTTTCCAAGGTTATGTACAACGAAATGGTTGAGTTTCCTAATGATGTCTTGGGTATTGCCCTTAATTTAGAGGAGGATTCGGTAGGATGTGTTCTTCTTGGAGACACCAGCTCCTTAAAGGAAGGAGATGATGCCAAAACAACCGGTAAACTCCTATCCGTTCCTGTTGGTATGGGTCTGCTGGGAAGAGTAGTGGATGCAGTAGGAAGACCGATTGATGGCAAAGGTCCTATTGAATCCGAGGAAGAATATTCCGTTGAAAGAATTGCGCCAGGTATTATTCCCAGAAAATCAGTGGATCAACCTTTGCAAACTGGAATCATGGCTGTTGATTCTATGATTCCCATTGGTCGGGGACAAAGAGAGTTGATCATTGGTGATCGCTCTACTGGCAAAACTACCATTGCTATCGATACGATCATCAATCAAGCAAAGATAAACAAGCAGGGTGAACAATCTGGCAAAGAAGATTTTAGGCCTGTTTATTGCATTTATGTGGCCGTAGGTCAGAAAAACTCCAATGTGGCGCGTACGATCAAGGTTTTGGAAGAAACTGGAGCAATGGAGTATGTAACCATTGTTTCAGCACCCGCAGCTGATAACCCAGCAAATCAATACCTTGCTCCCTATGCGGGATGTGCCATGGGTGAATGGTTTATGGAAAACGGTCGTGACGCTTTGATCGTTTATGATGATCTCTCAAAGCACGCTGTAGCTTATCGTCAAATCTCTCTCATCTTAAAACGTCCATCTGGTCGTGAAGCATACCCTGGTGATGTTTTTTATCTACATTCACGTTTATTGGAAAGATCCGCCCGATTAAATGAAGACAATGGTAATGGGTCCCTTACAGCACTACCTATTATTGAGACCCAGATGGGTGATGTATCCGGATACATTCCAACAAATGTTATCTCAATTACGGATGGACAGATATTCCTTGAAACCGACTTGTTTAACAAAGGTATCAGACCAGCTGTGTCAGTTGGTTTATCAGTTTCTCGTGTTGGGTCTGCAGCTCAAATCAAAGCATATAAAAAAGTGGCTGGTAAAGTGAAATTGGAACTTGCTCAATTTCGAGAATTAGCAGCCTTTTCTCAATTCGAATCTGATTTGGACGCATCTACTAAAGCCCGGCTGGACAGAGGTGCAAGAATTGTCGAGATGTTCAAGCAAACAGCTTTTAATCCGATTCCCGTTGAAATTCAGACCGCGATTATGTGGGGAATGCAAAATGATTTTTTTGATTCAATTGATGCTGATCAAATATCAAGTGCGGTATCTAGTTTGAAGGATTATCTCGCTACACAGGGCAAGGATGTTTGCGATGAAATCTACCAAAGTGGTAAACTTGAAGAAAGCACCGAACAAAATTTAAGATCTGCTCTTGAAGACTGGAAAAGAACATTTGCTTAATCGCAGACTGCTTATCTAATCTATGCCGAATACACGAGACATTCGAAATCGCATAAAGGGAGTTAAAAGTACTCGCCAGATTACTCGTGCGATGCAGATGGTTGCTACTTCCAAGATGAAGAAAGCTCAGGACGAAGCAAAGACGGGTCGACCTTATGCACTCATACTTGCGGACATTATTGTTTCTATAGCTGATGAATTCGAAGAACTGACTCAGTCCTATTTCGTACAAAAGCCAATCAAACACCGCGGAATCCTGGTTATTGGGACAGACAAGGGGTTGTGCGGAGCATTAAACGGAAATCTTTTTCGCAAACTTAATGATGTTGAAAACTCAGCTAAATTTGTTGCTGTCGGCAAGCGAGCTTCACAATTCTTAAGCCGAACCAAGAGGGATCTTCTGGCAGACTTTTCACTTCCTGATAAGCCAACCTTTTCCGATGTTCGAAAGATTGTTGATTTTCTTTTACGTAGTTATGATGAGGGCAGCATAGACACTATTGAAATTCTTTACACCAGTTTCATTAACACACTCAGACAAGAACCTGAGTTACTCAGGTTATTGCCTTTAAATAACTTGGATTCTATGACCCAAAAACTTCATGAAAGATTTGGTGAACCTGAACACAAAGCACCTAAAGATAATCGTGAAATACTTTTTGAAGATAGGGATGCAGTTTTATCGGAATTAGCAGGACTTTATCTCAAGCAGGAAATCTTTCAACTTATACTAGAATCTCAGGCATCTGAGCATAGTGCTCGCATGGTTGCCATGAAGACGGCCACGGACAATGCCGGCAATTTGATTGACGATCTTACTCTTCAATTTAATCGGGCAAGACAGGCAGCCATAACGCAGGAAATTCTTGAGATCTCTGCCGCCAGTTTTTCTAAATAATTACTACCCTAATATCTCTTTAAATACACACATGGACAACTCAGAAACAAATCAAGGTAAAATCGTTCAAGTAATCGGTGCAGTTGTAGACGCTGAATTCCCTCCAGGTTCAACACCAGAAATTTATGATGCACTTGAGGTTACTTATAAACTTTCAGATTCTAATGAAGAATCTCGCCTCGTTCTTGAGACGCAGCAGCATCTTGGTGAAAATCGTGTAAGAACTGTTGCCATGTCTTCCACCGAAGGCTTGGTGCGGGGTATGGATGTAACCAATACGGGTGCTCCGATCTCAGTCCCCGTCGGAGAGAAGGTTCTTGGTAGAATTTTTAATGTAATTGGCGATACGGTTGATAATCTTGGTCCTTGCGGAAATGAGGAAACCCGACCAATTCACCGCCAAGCACCGACGCTACTTGATCAAGATACTGAAGCCAATATTTTGGAAACAGGTATCAAGGTAATTGACTTGATTTGCCCATTCATCAAAGGGGGAAAAGTTGGTGCGTTTGGTGGTGCGGGGGTTGGCAAAACCGTCGTGATCATGGAATTGATCAATAACATTGCAAAAGCACATGGCGGATATTCAGTTTTCGCTGGGGTAGGGGAGCGTTCCCGAGAAGGAAATGACCTTTATCAGGAAATGTCAGAAGCAGGTGTTATTAACCAAGATGATATTTCCAAATCAAAGGTTGCCTTGGTCTACGGGCAGATGAATGAGCCTCCTGGTGCTCGCATGAGAGTGGCTCTCTCCGGTCTTTCCATGGCTGAATATTTTCGTGATGAAATGGGTCAGGATGTTTTGCTTTTCGTGGATAACATTTTCCGCTTCTCTCAGGCAGGATCAGAAGTTTCCGCATTGCTTGGTAGATCTCCTTCCGCAGTTGGTTATCAACCGACACTTTCAGAGGAGATGGGTAATCTTCAGGAACGAATCACTTCCACAAAAAAAGGATCAATTACCTCCTTCCAGGCAGTTTATGTCCCTGCTGACGATCTGACCGACCCTGCTCCTGCCAATACATTTGCCCACTTGGACTCTACTATTGTTCTTGAGCGTTCGATTGCTGAGCTTGGAATTTACCCGGCAGTGGATCCACTCTTTTCGGTTTCGAATGCTCTTGCTCCTGAAATTGTTGGCGAGGAGCACTTCCAGGTGGCTCGCCGTGTACAGGAGGTTCTTCAGTCATACAAAGATTTACAGGATATCATTGCCATCTTGGGTATTGATGAGCTTTCCCCGGATCAAAAGCAAACCGTTTTTCGTGCTCGTAAGATTCAGAAATTTCTGTCCCAACCTTTTCATGTGGCAGAGGTATTTACTGGCGTTGCCGGTCAGTATGTTCCTGTTAAAGATACAATTCGTGGATTTAAAATGATCCTAGATGGTGAACTTGATGAGGTTGCTGAAAATGATTTCTACATGAAAGGTGGGATCGATGGAGTAATCGGAGAGGATAATACTTCCTCTTAATCATGGCCCAGTCGCTTATAAGGCTAGAAATTGTTACTCCTGGGGGTGTTGTTTATTCCGAGGATGTCGAGCATGCTGTAATTCCCACTGCCAACGGAAAAATTGATATTCTTCAACATCACGCACCACTTATAGATAGGCTAGTGCCTGCTGATGTTAAAGTTGTAGATAAGGA
>JAYZJX010000086.1:0-27758 GCA_036164015.1 Verrucomicrobiota bacterium
TTGATCGTGATCTGACTCTTGATGGCGATCAACAGTTGAAGGATTTTTTCCATTTCGGTCTCGGCCTTCAATTTAATTTCTAAGAAAATTAATCTTTGTTGGCATGGTGATTAGTTCGGTACCCCAATTCTTCATCTTTTGAAATTTTTAGAAATTTGATGCAATTCTTCTAGAGTTAATTCTTTTATTGCACTTTACTCAGGGTATGAGGAAAAATGTAGCCCTACAACTTCGATTCGCTTGGTTTAGTACCGTGTCCATCTTAATGGGTTCATTATCTGCCCAACATGATCGCGAGAGAAATGCTTTTCGTTATTTGGCTGAGGATAAAGTGGAGAAAGCTTACTTTGAACTAAAAAACGGAAAGAAGCATACGGATCCTGCGGAAAAAGCCTTCATATCAACCCTTTGTTTACTCAAGGAAGACAAGATCAATGCTGCCCTAACTATGGCAAAAAAAGCGGTGGAATTGGGCCTTCCTTTTGAGCGGTTTCTGACTGAACCCAGAGATTGGTTAGACCCTTTGCGAAAGCTTCCAGCTTTTCAAAAATGGAAAAATCAAATGCAGCCGTCTCTTCTTATTCACGGTCCAATGGTTGGACAGGTGACAGATAATTCTGCCAGCTTTTGGTTCCGTACAGATGGATCATGTGAAGTTGCTGTGAAAATAAATGGGCATTCAGGGCTCGAATCGATTAAGACGCAAAAGAGAGATGGATATGTTGGTGTTGTAGAAGTCGATGGACTTTTACCGGGAACCTATTTTGCATACGACATTTTTATAAACGGTAAAAAGTATGAGGATGAAAAGAGAGAGTTTGGCTTTCGTACTTTTCCAGAGCCTTCGGAAGGTGCAAAGTTTACTATCGCATTTGGGGGATGCTCAGGTTTTGTACCGGATTATGAATCGGTCTGGGAACGGATTGCCGATCATGATCCAAGGGCCATGCTGATGCTGGGAGACAATGTATACATTGATGATCCCGAGGATGTTAAGTGGACTGGAGATTACTGCTACTCCCGCAGGCACTCACGACCGGAGTGGAAAAAACTGGTTGCCAAAACATCCATGCATGCGATCTACGACGATCATGATTTCGGGATGGATGACTGTGTGCCCGGAGCTCAGGTTGATCTTCCCGCCTGGAAAAAGCCGGTGCTTGAAAATTTTATAAACAACTGGAATAACCCAAGCGTGGGAGGAGGAGAAAAGAACCCCGGTTGTTGGCAGACTTTTTCTTTGGGGCAGGTTCAATTCATCATGTTGGATTGCCGATATTACCGAGACAGAAAAGAGAAATCCATGCTTGGTACTTTTCAAAAGCAATGGCTCAAGAATACTCTCAAAAATTCAGAAGCCACTTTTAAAGTCATTGCTTCATCCGTACCTTTTTCCGAAGGTATTAAGCCTGGAAGCAAAGATCCATGGGACGGATACCCGGAAGAGCGGGAGGAGATTTTCAGCTTTATTGAAAAAGAAAAAATAGAGGGGGTTCTTCTAATTGCGGCGGATCGGCACCGGATTGATTTCCGCAAAACACCACGGACCAATGGGTACGATTTACTTGAATTTGTAAGTGGAAGAATTACCAACAGGCATGTTCATTCCGTTGTCAAAACAGAAGGATTAGTATGGGGATATAATAAAACCTGTGGCTATTGCCTTCTTAAATTTGATACTACCAAGAAAAATCCGGTAATGAAATTTGAGGCATACGATAATCGTGGAGAACTTCTTTTTGCCCAGAAGGTAATTTCAACTGATCTTACATTCAAGTAGTAGTACTACTTGAGTTTGTCCAAAATTGTAGATTCTCCAGTTTTTGACTTAGCGAGTAATCTGCCACCCTCCCAGGGTAAATAGATCTTTCCTTTTTCCATTCGGCTCACTCGGTAGAGAGTGGCGAAATCAAAATCTGGAGCATTTCCTCCTTGACCGCCAACGACTTCTGCACCTCTGCGTACATTGTCCTGCATCCATGAAGGTAAGTGCAGATGGAATGGATTACGTCTGACTTCCCCTTTGTGGTGGGAAAGAGCGGCGACCAAATCACCGACCTCATCGGTGGAGCTTTCCACAAGCAAGTTTGGCTCCTTGATTTGTCCCCAAAATTCAGTTTCAATTAGGGTCATGCTAATGGAACCAATTTGATTAAGTGAATCGTGTGTTAGCAAATGCACACCCAAGTGGGTGCTATTCCAGTCTGTTGCATTGGGGAAGAATAAAATGTCGGGTTCAATCTGTTCGATTGCCCGAGTGAGTTTTGATACTGCCTGTTCCCAGTAATTGGTATCCTGTAATCTAGTTTCTGGAGTTATTTTTTCGAGTCCGCCATCTTCGAGGTCATGAATTTCAAATCCGATCCATTTGCATGCATTCGCTAGTTCTTCCTTTCTTTCAACTTTTCGAGCAGGATTACTTCCAAAAGTGACCGGGATATTAACCACAGCAGAACCGCTTTCCCTTTTTAACCTGAGTGCAAGTGCTCCCATTACGCATTCATCATCAGGGTGCGGTGAAAGAATGGCGACTTTCGGTGCATGTGATTTTACCGTACAGTCGGGTGCGGGTGGTATATTGCCCAAAGGTATGTCTAATCCCTTTCGCATGGTTGATGAAAACGATTCAACAAACTCCTTATATGGGTTTTTCGAGTCCATGAGTAAATTTATAGTTAATAGTGTGAAATTTGCCGACTAAAATGAGAGATTATCGTAAAAGTGAATTTTTCTTTAAATAATACTTCTGTGTAAGTCTTGCTTGTCCCGTATTCTCAAAAATATAGTATATTTCTTTTATTTTATGAAAATACAGCAACTTGCCACTTTTATTCTTGTTTCCTTTTCAATTTGTTTTTCAAAACCCCTTGAGATTTCCGAATCCGACATGCCGCCTTTGAGTAATGAGGCGAGTGACTTTCGCGGAATTATTAAACATGAAAGCTATGTCGGACACACATGGGTAACCTATCCTCATGTGGAGAACCCTGCCAGCCTCGATATGGATCCTCAGGGAAGAATTTTCGTGAGTGAAGCAAACCGCTTTTGGTTCGGAGTTCCTGATTTAAGGCGGGCACGGGAAATGATCCGAGGGGATTTTCGTTCCCGCACAACTGCTGATCGATTAGCTCTGTATGATGCCCACGCAGATAAGCGCGATCGGGCTTGGTATGAGCAAACTCCCGACCGCTTGATCCGACTTGAGGATTCGGATGGTAACTTCGTTGCTGACAAGCGAACTCTTTTTTCTGATGCGTTTGATAAACCACTGGATGGTATCGGCTTTTCCGTATTGGCCGAAAGGAACGCCACATATTTTACATGTATCCCAGCCTTGCGGAAGTTGACCGACCCTGATGATGACGGCGTGGCCGATTCAATGGAAGATATTGTGGAAGGTTTCGGTGTGCGTGTATCTTTTATCGGTCATGATCTTCATGGAATTGTAAGGGGACCGGATGGTCGTCTTTATTTTTCGGTTGGTGATCGTGGTTACTATGTGGAGAGTGACGACGGAAAAGTTTACGAGGCATCTGGCAGGGGTGCCGTCTTCCGATGTGATTCAGATGGATCGAACTTCGAAGTTTATGCGATGGGTCTAAGGAACCCTCAGGAATTGGCTTTCGATGATTTTGGTAATCTTTTTACTTTTGATAACACAGGGGACATAGGAGACAAGGCACGGGTAGTCTATGTGCTTGATAATACTGATTCAGGTTGGGATATGGCTCACCAGTCTCCCCATCATTACGCAAATGCTCTGGACTGGGGTAATTTCAAGCTTAGTAAATCAGTGTGGGTGGGTGAGAGAATGTTTGATACCTACACGCCTGAGCAACCGCAATGGGTATATCCTCCGATCGGTCATCTGGGTAATGGTCCTTCGGGAGTGACATGGCTAAGTGGCAAAACAGTACCGGATGATTTGAGAAACGGGTTTCTTGTCACCAACTATCGCGGGGCTCCCAAGAATTCGAATATTATTCATGTCAGCCTCAAATCAAGCGGTGCGAGCTATGCGATAGATAAAAACTCAATTTTGGTTGAAGGAGTCGCAGTTTGCGATGTTGAACATGGGTACGATGGTAATCTATATCTGGCCGACTATGGCGGAGGTTGGTCGGTCAACAAAAATGGTACCATCCAAGTTATGCGACCAACTGATAGCGAAAAGAGGGCTATTGGTAAGGAAACTGCCCTTGCTTTCAAAAAAGGCTTTTTAGAGCGTTCACTTCCGGAACTTGAGCTTCTTTTGTCTCATGATGATCAAAGGGTAAGACAGGCTGCTCAATTTGCCATGGTGAAAAAGGGCGAATCATCCCTCGAAACTCTTGTTTCAATCCTGAAAAATGTAGATTCGAAAAACCATGCTGCCCTTCATGCAGTGTGGGCACTGGGTCAGTTGTACCGCAATGGTGTGGAAGCGGCTGCTTCTCATCTTGTTTCCAGTCTAGTTTCTGAAAATGCTGAAATTCGTGCGAATGCTGCTCGTACATGTGGTGACATTTCACTGACTTCATCGAAAGAGCCGTTAATTGCTATGCTTAATGATTCTTCTAAGAGAGTCGTCTCCTTAGCTGCCATAGCCTTGGGAAGGTTGGCACCACCGGGTGACCAGGACGCAGTCGAAGCACTCTTTACTCTGTGCAAAGCTAACGAAGGGTCGTCTTTTGATGTAACAGTCAGGCATGCTATTCTGTCTGCACTATCCCGATTGTCCTCTCCAGAGCAGACGCATGCCATGGTTAAATCAGAATCTTTCGAACAGAGGATGCTTGCTCTTTTGGTCTGTCGTCGATTGGGACATCCACATCTTGACCTTTTTCTTAATGATGAATCATCAGCCATTCGTAATGAAGCAGTTTCAGCCATTTATGATACAAATGCATTGGATGCTCCATCTGGTAAAACACTGATTTCTTTGAATCCCGAAGAATTTCCTTTTCATCAACAAGTCAGATTGATTGGTGCTTACTTCCGCATAGGAACAGCAGAATCAGCAGAAGCATTAATTAAGGTTTGTTCAAATTCAAGGTTGAAAGAGGAGGTCAGGGTCTTTGCAATGGAGGCTTTGCTCAGATGGTCATTACCCATGGATACAGATCCAGTACTTGGTCATTATCGTCCCACCTTGAAGAGCACTTTTACCAGGTCTGACTTTGTGAAAGTACACGGTGAAAAAATTCGTACACTTGTAGAAAAAGAGAAAGCACCGAAACTGGCATCCATTCTTGGCAGGTTTGTCATGGAGGCAGGTATATCCATGAACCCTGAAGTCCTCAGGCAACAGGTTCTTGATAAGAAGTTAAATCCGGAAGTTAGGGCATCCAATCTTCGTTCGCTCCTGAGTCTAAATGACCCGACTGACAATGAAATAATCACAAGACTGATTGAAGATAAGAGTGGATTGGTTCGATCAGTAGGTTATTCCGGTTTACTTGAAAGAGAAGTTGAGAATTCGTTAGAAAAAGCGGTATTGGCCGTGAAAGAGGATGATCCTGTCGTAGCACGGTCAATTTTTGAGGTGCTTTCAAATCGAAAGCCACAGGTCCTGATTGATATTTGGAAAATGAGAGAACTCGATTTGAGAAATGAACTCTGGCTGGATCTCTATCAGGCTTTGAGTACGAGTCAAGATGAGGAAGCCAGACAGGTTGCTGCCACTTATGCCGCTGGTGATCCCGGCCGAATTCATGCACTTAGCTTGCAGGGAGGAAACCCGAGCTCAGGCGAGCTTGTTTTTAGGAATCAGGGAGCATGCTTACAGTGTCATAAGATCGACGGACAGGGTGGAGAACAAGGTCCCGAGTTAAGCCTTGTCGGGGATCGTATGGAACCATCCAAACTTCTGGAATCATTGGTTAATCCCAATGCGGAAATTTCTCCGGGTTATGGTCTTTCAACGATAAGCATGACCAACGGAGATGCCTTGGTCGGACGAATTCTGACTGAGGAAGACGATGCTATTGTTCTTATCTCCCCCGATGGAAAGGAACAGGAAATTAAAAAGTCTGGGGTATCTGAAGTTTCTCCCCCGGTTTCAGCAATGCCCCCACTTGGGATGACCCTGAACCCCAATGATCTGCGTGACCTGATTGCTTATCTTGGTTCCCGTAACAAGGAAACGATTTCCCGGCTCAAGCGGGAAACCGAGCACGGAGAAAAATAGTTCTTTTTTTTTACAAGTAAGGTTCGAGGCTAAGTACTTTTGCTTTATTTTTCTTGGAGACTGGTCTGATCTTGGAAAACACCATTTTCTTGGGTGAGTTTTTGCCCACCTTAACCGTGTGTGGATCAGAGGAATATACTTTGGGTTGAAAGCTCTTTCCCTGTACGCGTACTGTGTATTGTACTTCCTTGGATTTATCATTAACGACCTGAATTACAGGATTAGATTTAGTAAAGTTCAGCTTAGGTAACCAACCTTTGACTTGCCGACCATCATTTTGAGTCATCTTAACCGTGATGGGCCATCCAGGAAATTGAGCTTTGTTACCATCTGATACTTTTGCAAATCGCGGCCAGCACTCAAAAGTAATGGTTCTGTCTTTCTTGTTGAAGCGAGCCACTCCGAACCCGTCAGCCCGTTTTAACTCATTATTTCGGTCCTCTGGATTAGCATAGGCATGCATGGTTATTTTATTTCCCAGACCATCTTCAAAGTCGCCCGTCCAAGGCAATGGGGAGTTGGGGATGGGGCGAGGGCCAGGTCTTTCATTTTCTGGTTTCCACCAGCGTCCATAGATTGTATTCACAATGGCAGGACTGGTAAACCCAAATGGACCATCCCTATGGCTGTCAATTCCGTGTTGAACGACTACGGCAAGGTGCTGATCTCCACATAAATGCGGAGCCCATGCTTTCCTTATCTCCTTGATGGCCTTATTTCTGCCAGTTTGGGGCCATGCATTACTGTCCAAATCAGCAAGTAGACGATTGTTTGGACCTCCATGAATATGCACCGCTCCGCAAAATGCCGTTTGGGATAAGGCAGCCTTCATTTGGGCACCTTCCCAGTCCTGACTCCATTCCGAAAGAAACTTCAGCTGTCTTTCACCGAGCAGTACCAAACCATCCAAATCGACTGCTTTACGGTCATATGAGGGATCATTTATATGGTCGGGACGGGGACCCATTTTGGGAATTTTACCTGCGGGTCCCGTCTTGAATTTACGGTCCTCTAAAATGGCAAAGTCTATACCGCCCACCCTTAGCCGGGTAAAATAAACTTCCAGGCCGCGTTTGATTTTTATCGGATCAACGGGATCAGGTAAATGCCATGTTTGTTGACGTTGAACCATATTTACATAAGGGATTGGATAAAAGTAGCCTCCGCTGTTACCAGCAGGTGATGTTGCGACAATGCCGCTTTCTCCCCAGAGATTTGCCTGCCCCACATCATGGTCGTCGGGAATGGTAACCGTGGGGCGGTCTTTCATCAGATCGCGGAATTGTAAGCCAAACTCAATCCAACCGGCAGTATGTTCAGTGTGATGATAGGTTTGATCTCCGGCAAAGAAAAGCATGTCCGGATCAATGGCCTTGAGGTTTTCAATAATCATTGGTCTGGGACCCTTAGTCCTACTCGAATTGCAAGAAAGGTTTCCTATCACGATGGTATCCTGATCAATGGGGTCTTTGCGAATAGTACCTTCGTAAGTGGCATTTTCCCCATGCCTTACCCGGTAGGGAGTATCCTTGGTGGCATCCCAGTCATTTACTCTAAAGTGGGCAGTCCAACCTGGATAAGTGATTTTGACTTTGGAGATTTCCTTCCATTGTTTTCCCTGCTTGGTTTCCAGTCTGACTTCTCGGGATTCATTGGGAAGGAGCGGGTATAACTGTCCGGTTAGTTTAAGCGTACCACCGTCAACCGTATACAGTGCGAATGCTACTACTTGATCTCTTGGAACATTAAGATCAATAATTCGCTTGGGTGCTTTGCCCTTCTTTTTTGCTGAAGTATCGACAGGTTTAGCTTTTTCCCACCATTCACCTGTGGACATACCATCAAGTCTGGGGAATTTTTCACCGAATAATTCAGCGGAATCTGGCTCAGCAAATGCGAATAACCAGGGTAACATGAATGTAAGAAAGAAGAAGGGTTTAGTTGGCATGGATCATTTAGAAAACAAACAGAGCCCAAAGCTCAACTTTAAAAGCCGTATTTGTTGCGATTAGAGGTTTTAAGTTTCTTTTGAAATTCCTTCCCATGTCAGAATGAGTAGTTTTAAATCAGTTAGTAATGAAATCAATATCTCCAGTTATTTTATCTAGCGTGGAAGAGATGGGCAAAGCAGCGGCAGATTATGGTGCTTCGATACTGAGAGAGATCCTTCTAACTAGGAAAAGAGTGAACTTAGTTGTGGCAACTGGTGCATCTCAGTTTACTGTGCTGAGCAATTTAATTACCCAACCTGATATTGATTGGTCGAGAGTGCACGGATTTCACTTGGATGAATATGTGGGAATGTCCGCCGATCATCCTGCCTCTTTTTGTCGTTATTTGCGTGAAAGGTTTGTCGAACAAGTGCCATTGGCATCCTTTGAGTATATTCGTGGGGATTGTCTTAACCCTGATAATGAATGCTCAAGATTGGCTGATGTAATTGACGGACTCCCGCTGGATCTTGCTTTTGTGGGCATTGGAGAAAATGGTCACTTAGCTTTTAATGATCCTCCTGCAGATTTTGAAAGTGATAATTCTTATTTGGTGGTTGAGCTTGATGAGGCATGTCGTCGTCAACAATTGGGGGAGGGTTGGTTTGAAAGTTTAGCAAAGGTTCCCACTCACGCGATAAGCATGTCAATCCGTCAAATCATGAAGATTGAAAACATTGTCTGTAGCGTTCCGGATCTACGGAAAGCCGAAGCAGTGAAGTTGGCACTTCAGGGTCCAGTGACTAAAAATCTTCCTGCTTCCATTTTACAGCAACATCAAAAAGTTAAGGTTTTTTTGGAACAGAAAGCGGCATCCGGGTTATCTCTTTAGCAGTTGATGACATGATTGATTTACAGGTTAATGGCTTTGCCGGAGTTGATTTCAATTCTGATGAATTAGATGGAGAAGCATTTTTACGAGCTTCAAGGGCTCTTAAAGATATTGGAATTCATAAATTTTTGCCGACACTGATTACAGCCCCAATCGTTAAAATGAAATCAAGGGCCGCAAAGTTAGTTCAATTGATCGAAGAGAATGAGGAACTGAATGAAATGATCCCAGGGATTCATTTGGAAGGTCCTTTTATTTCGAAGGAAGATGGTTACAGGGGGGCTCATCCACTTTCAGATGTTCGCTTTGCAGATCTTGAGATCGTTAAAGATCTTCATGATACATGTGCCGGAAAACTGCTATTTTTCACCCTTGCTCCTGAACAGGATAAACGAGGAGAGGTGACCAAGTTTCTAACTAATCAAGAAGTTGTCGTTTCTGCTGGTCATACCAACGCGTCCACAGATCAATTAAAGAATGCCATAGACTGTGGACTGCAGATGTTCACTCATTTGGGGAATGCCTGCCCTCCGCAATTACCAAGGCATGATAATATTATACAAAGGGTGTTATCTTTATCGGATAAGCTTTGGATTAGCTACATTGCAGATGGCTTGCACCTACCGTTCTTCGTCCTCAAAAATCTTCTCAATACAGCGGGGTATTCTCGCTCTGTCATTGTTTCGGACGCAATTTCAGCAGCTGAATGCAAGGCAGGTTTTTACACTCTGGGCGATCAATCGATTGAAATTAAAGAGGATGGAGTTTCTCAATCAGAGGATGGCTCTCATCTGATCGGCTCGACCACTTCGCTTGCTACGATGTATCAAAATCTAATCAATAACCTAGGTTTAACCAAAGAGCAGGCAGAGGAACTTACTTTTTCTAATCCAACACGAATTCTTGGGTTATGAGGAAATCGATTAGCGAAACCTTAAAGTCTTTAGGTCCCGCCTTTATTGTTGCCTCTGTTGTTCTGGGCCCGGGAAGTATTCTTTCCAATTCTTATGTGGGTTCCCAGTTTGGGTATTCCATGATCTGGTTGCTGGTTTTAGCCTCCCTGATGATGATTTTGGTAACCTCGCTCGCCGCTCAGATAGGATTACAGTCAAAAAATACTCCGTGTCAGTTCATCACAAAGGTTTCATTTCGAGGAAGTGGGTTAACTTTGGGAATCATTGTTTTCGCAATTACGCTGTGCTTTCAATTTACCAATAATCTGGCAATAATGACTGCTTTCGATCTCTTACTTGCTGGAGATGAAATTTCTGTGCTGAATGCCTCTTCCAATAATTTGGGTGATGGCAATGGTATGCTCTTGATGATTCTGATTAATCTTTTTCTGATCATTTCCCTTTACGGTAGTAAAAAACCCTATCAATTGATCGAAAAAGCAATGTTGCTTCTGGTCATTATTATGATTTTCGGCTTTGCCCTTAATTTCTTCCTGGTGTCTCATGATTACTGGGGAATGGCCAAGGGACTTCTTCCCAGCGTTACGAAGGCTGAAGGAGGACAGCATTTGATTCAATTACTTGGAATGGTGGCTACAACTTTTTCAATAGCTGGAGCCTTTTACCAATGCTACGCGGTTCGCGAAAGAAATTGGAATTCCAATGACTGGAAGAAAGCCCGAAGAGACACCATGATGGGTATTGGTGTTTTGGGTGGGATTAGTTTATTAATTATGCTGACTGGTGCATCGGCATTATCTGGAACAGGGGTTGGAAAGAGCCTTCCTGAGATTTCCACGATGTTTAATGAACTACTGGGGCCTCAATCGATGCGTTTCTTTTGTATGGGTATCCTCGCCGCTGCTTTCAGTTCTCTTTTCGTGAACCCATTGATCGGAGGAACCGTTCTAGCAGATGGACTTGGTAAGAATTGCAGGGTTTCAGGAAAGTGGACAAAGGGAGCAACCATTGCTGGCATGCTGCTGGGAATGTTGGTGGCAATTTTGGGTTCGATGGGAAAGATGGAGACCCTTCCCTTAATTCTTACAGCACAAGCGATCACTGTGGTTGGAGTTCCATTTATTGCTTGGGTTATGCTCAAGCTGATCAAAGAGGTGAATTCTGGTATTCCTGGCTCAAAATTGGTTGGAATTGCATGGTTATCACTTTTGGTAGCGATCGCATTATCAGTAAGAACAATTTCTTCCTTAATTGAAAGTATCGCGAGTTAGGTTAATTCAGATTATTGGCTGCTCTCCACTGTGTGGGAGTTTGTCCTGTTTTCCTTCTAAACCAGCGGGCAAAATAGTTTGGGTCCTGGAATCCACATCTCCAACCGATTTCAGAGACTTTGCTCGATGTGTTTCGTAGTTCCTGCTGACACTTATTTAACCGATCTTCATCGATCAGATTACCTAGTTTCATTCCTGATTCGTTTCTGAGTTTTCGGTTAATTGAACTTAAATCTTCCTTGAGTAGTTGAGCAACCTCCCTTGGAAATCTCATTACTCTGGCTTGATCTGAAAGTAACCTGCGAATCTTTGAAGTGTATGGATATATTTTTTGATTGTTAAATTCCTTACTCTGTAGGTTTTCGTAAAGGAGTCCGAAAAGCTGAAGGATTATGCCTGCGGATTGAGCAGACTGTTCTTTTTTTAGATCCGTGTTCATCACCAGTCGGTTGATTGCATTTTCGATTTCACTCAGCAAATTAAGCGACACAGATCGGTTAATCACAGTCTTACTCATTTTTTTTGCTTCATTGAAATCGAGGACCAATGAAAGTGGGGGCATTTTTTGTGACTTTCCAAATCCATGCTCTGTATTCGGAGGAAAATAGAGAAGAGATCCGCGATGAACTTCAATTTGTTTCCTGCTTATTTTCTGAAATCCGTGTCCCCGCAGATAAAGAAGTATTTGTGAGTGTTTATGGTGGTGGTTTGTCACCCGATCGCTCTTTGGAGAATGTCGTTGGTGAGCCAATCGTATAATTGAAATTCCCGGAATGGAAATTTGTAAATCTTTGAGGTAGATAGGCTGAAACTCAGGTAAAACCATAAAATTAGTAGCAAAATAAATTTGTATGAAAAATGCTAGTTTTACAAGTCTTGTCCTAACACTTTTGTCCTCCCCCCGATATAATGCATATCATGTTTAAAGATGCATCAGATCTTTTACCTTCCACTCAATGGAGTGAAACTATTTGGTCTACGTCCCGTGAGGAAGACTTGGTCGATAGCCGTTCCAGTCCCAGACTTTGTGTTGCGGCACTTCTCCCGTTTAAGGATGCTCAACCAGACTGGCGAAGTTTTGAACGCATGCTTGTATGGATGAATGGATGTGCGAACTATTTTGGGGTCGAAATTACTTTCGTTCTTAATGCGGATACGGGATATGTCTTTAATCTTTCGAACGAGCTTTACAGTGATGTGATTCAACGGTTTCGGAGCCTCTATCCTGATGCTCCCTTTATCAGTGGCGTAACTGCTGTCGATGCGTCACCTGATAATTTCAAAGCATCTTGTTATCATCCGCATCTGGAAATAGCCCAGGCACACAAGCCTTGTGAGGTGATGATTATGACATCCCAGGCACTTAATTCCCTGAAACCTGAAAAGAGAAGGGATGCCTATTTCGAAATTGCTGAGAATATTAAGGTTCCTGCACTCGTCCACGCCCTTGAGCCTGCTTTTGTCCCTTGGGCAACACCATTTGAGCCATGGTTGCTTCACCAATTGGCGAACCATGAGAAATTTGTGGGTGGAAAGATATCCACACTCGATGAACCGCATTTTCTCTACTGGGCATCCATGTGTCGCGATCTGGGTCTTGATTTTACTCCTCACAGCGGGGACGACTTCGGAATTGCATCAGCTATTAAGATGGGACTGCCCCTATTGATTGGAGCAGGCGTTTCCGCATGTCCCTTAATCTGTGCTGCCAAGAAATACTGGCATGAAGATACTTTCGACTCTCGGGTATACAAATTATTTGAAGCCTTTCAATCGCTAGAGGACTCAGTATTTCGCCTGGATGATAGTGGCAGTGCAGCCGGTTACAAGCACAGTACCGCAGAAATTCTCAAAATGCTGGGAGTTATTGAATCTGGAGAGATTCATCCGCACTGTCCGGATCTTCGTACTGGTGATGAAGCTATGAGGATGCGTGAAGCTCTTATTCGCCCCGTGCGTATCGCCGAGAGAATGAACATTCCCCACTATTCCTTTCCATCATGAAGGCAGAGCCACTTACCGATTTTTCGCGTCTTTGTGTGCACACGATTACCACGAAGGGTTGGGGATTGGAGGAAGCCGTTGAACACTATGCGGAGGCAGGTGTTTCAGGAATAACGGTTTGGAGGCAATGGCTGGAAGGCAAAGATCCCGCAAAGGCAGGAGATCTGATCCGATCTGCGGGCATGGAAGTTGTTTCCCTATGCCGTGGCGGATTCTATCCCGCTTTGGAAGAAAAATCCCGGGAAGAATCAATAGAGGATAATAAGCGGGCGATTGAGGATGCAGCTGCAATGGGTGCACCTCTTGTAGTTCTTGTGTGTGGTTCTGTGCCCGGGCAATCTCTTATCGAATCCCGCAAACAAATAACCGATGGTATCGCTGCCACCTTGCCTCTGGCTGAAGCACTCGGGGTCAAACTAGGGATTGAGCCCCTACATCCTATGTACGCGGATGACCGTTCGGCCATCAATACCCTGGCGACTGCCAACGATGTTTGTGATCAATTGAATCATCCTTTGGTGGGTATCGCTTTTGATGTTTACCATCTATGGTGGGATTCAGAACTGAAGGTCCAGACTCAGCGAATGCTAGATTCCAATCGATTATTCGCCTACCATGTATGCGATTGGATGACTCCCACCACCGATTTATTAAATGACCGCGGGCTGATGGGAGAGGGCTGTATCGATCTTCGTGGCATTCGGGCAATGGTGGAAAGTAATGGTTTTAATGGCATGATCGAAGTGGAAGTCTTCTCCAACCGTTGGTGGGGTCAACCCACTAATGAATTTCTTAAAGCAATCAAGGAATCCTATTTAAATTACACTTAATTATGAAAGAACATAAATTGGGCATTATTATGAACGGAGTCACCGGACGCATGGGGACGAATCAGCATTTGATTCGGTCGATCTGTGCAATTCGGGATCAGGGTGGAGTACAGATCTCGCCGGATGAAAAGATCACGGTCGATCCCATTCTCACTGGGCGAAATAAAGATAAGCTTAGGGCCCTAGCCGAGAATAATAGAGTTTCCCGCTGGACCACTAATTTGGAGGAGGCCCTGGCCGATGCAGGAAATCAAATCTTTTTTGATGCCAGTTCCACCCTTCATCGTGCCCGCTTTGTGGAAATGGCGGCTAAGGCAGGCAAGTCCGTTTACTGCGAGAAGCCAACCGCGGTCGCCACACAGGAAGCTCTCCGTCTGGCTAAAATATGTGAAGACGCCGGCGTCAAAAACGGCGTGGTTCAGGACAAGCTTTGGCTACCTGGTATCCGGAAACTAAAGAGATTGATAGACGATGGATTCTTTGGCGAAATCTTATCAGTTCGCGGAGAATTTGGGTACTGGGTATTCACCGGAGCGGATGACGGCCAACCTGCTCAGCGTCCAAGCTGGAACTACCGCAAGGAAGACGGAGGCGGTATCATGATCGATATGCTCTGTCACTGGCGTTATCTGGTGGATAATGTATTTGGCTCCATTAAATCAATTTCCTGCCGGGGTGCTACACATGTGGCAGAGAGAATGGATGAACAGGGAAATCCCTACCAATGCACCGCAGATGATTCCTGCTACGCCACTATGGAGTTGGATAATGGCATTCTTTGCCAGTTTAACAGTTCTTGGACGGTGAGGGTTCGTCGGGATGATCTTTTTGTCATGCAGGTGGATGGAAGTAAAGGCTCTGCGGTGGTCGGGTTGCGTGAGTGCCGTACGCAGTCCATTACTGAAACTCCCCGTCCTGTATGGAATCCGGATGTCGTCCAACCGATCGATTTTTATGAGGGATGGAAAATCGTGGAAAACGATCAGGAATTTGACAATGCCTTCAAAGTTCAATGGGAACTTTTTCTTCGCCATGTGGCTCTCGACGAACCTTTTCCCTACGACTTGAGATCAGGAGCTAAGGGTGTCGAACTTGCCGAGACTGGAATCAAGTCATGGAAAGAAAGAAAGTGGATCGATTTATGATTTGAAATTTGACGGTCCTTCGCCCTTGATCGGATAAAGTCAAAACAATTTCTATGAAACTTAAGATTCTTTTCCTGCTTGCCACATTTTCCTTCATTACATCTGCACAAGATCAGCCAGCTCGTACGACCAAAGATCAAGGAAGACTTTCCATTTTTTCCAATTCTTTCAAAAGTCACCAGATTTCTAACTTTAAGGCTTATCTTTCCTATAATTCCAAGAGGAACGACAAGCTAAATTTTTCTTCTGGGCATTCGGTCAAATTGCCAAAAGGGGGAAATACTTTGGAAGTTATTTATGAAAATCCTTTAAGTGGAAAGTTTTCCATTAAGGCTTATTTGAACGGTAAAACCCACGAAGTAATCTATCCTGAGAACAAAACAATAAATTCTATCAAGCCTAGATTCGATAAGGACTTTACGGTTTGGACTCAATTTCAGACCAAGGGTGATGGAACCATCTTTGCCAATTGTGCGTCCAAAGGTCCGTGGTCTCCAGGAGGAAAGGCATTGTTTGTTCGAGGTCAAATGCTGGTTTACGATATCGGGTGGCTCGGGGCTGTCCAAGGAGGCACGAGAGTAAATGATGGAAAGGTGAAAACTGCTCTCCTGCGCTCTCGAAATAAAAAGGTGGAACTATATCTGGATGGCAAACTGATTGGTTCGCGGAAGAACTTTTGGAAACCTGATCCAAGTAGTCATGTAATCAAGATTGCCAAGGGAGCGGATAATTTTGCCACGCCACTTGAAAATGGAAGAGTTGCTGATCTTAAGTATTGGTCTAGTGCTCTGTCTGATAAGCTTATTACCGATATCCTTTCCGGTCATCTTCTACCAAGTAAATTCCCGGCTAGCGATTACTCGATGAGATCTGAAAAAATCGTTTATGGAGTTTCCGGCAGTGGATTTCCTGGTGCTGCTGTAACCATTGAGATCGCTAACCCCCAAAAAATTAAATTTAAAAATGCCTGGGTTCAGGATCTTGGGAAAGCTGATCATGCCAAAGAAATAGTGGACCTAGATCACTTTGCCTTGGAACGGGGTAAAATGATGTACGAGAGCTTGTGTATTACCTGCCACGGAAATCAGCATAAGGATGGTTCTCTACCCACTGCTCTCAAGTTTCATTCCGGAGAATTCAGAAATGGTTCCGATCCATGGAGCATGTTTCAGACCCTCGACAAGGGGTATGGGCAAATGATTGCCCAACCCCAATATTCGATTAAGGATAAGTACGCTCTGATTCACTATATTCGGGAAGGTCTTGTTAAGCCAAATAATCCAAAGCAATATTTCGATGTCACTCGGGAATACTTAGCTTCACTTCCACTGAAACTTTCAAGCTTTAAGGAAACGGTCGTCAAACAACCAGTTTCTGGCTCTAAACCTTATGAAGTAATGGACTTTGGTCCAACTCTCTTTTGGACTTATCAAATTAATAAGGGGAAATCACCTTCTGAATGGAATATTGCACAGAAAGGAATCGCTGTTCGCTTGGACAAGGGCTCTGGAGGAGTGTCCAAAGGAAAGTCGTGGTTGATATATGATGAGGATACCATGCGTGTTGCAGCTGCTTATGAAGGAGAATTCGTCGACTGGAGGGGAATTGCCTTTGACGGTTCTCACGGCACTCATACCTCCATAAAAGGTAATGTAAGCTTGATTACTCCAGATCAACCAGCTTGGAGAAACCCGACTTCCGGAGACTGGTTAGACCAGAGAATCATTGGTAGGGATGGCAGGAGATTCGGACCTTTGCCTCGCACATGGGTTCAGTACTTGGGGCTCTTTCAAAATGGAGATCAGGCGGTGATTCATTACAGGGTCGGTGATCGTGAGATTCATGAACTCCCAGGATACATCGAGTACGGGAAAGGATCGGTCTACACGAGAACCTTATGTATTGGCTCGGGAAAAGATGATTTGGTTTCACGACTCGCTCCCGAATCAAGCGGATTGAGTTTCCACCTCAAAGGCAGTAATATGGCATCTATAGTCCGTGAGGATGGATTTAACTGTCTGAAAATTAAAGCAAGCGATGAGTCGCAATTACTTGTTTTGGGTTTTTCCAGTTCAGATGATTCAACTATAGCTAGCCTTTTGTCAAACCCCGTAGACCTACTCTCTATGACTAAAGGAGGCCCTCCTCGTTTTGGCAAACGCGTGATCACCACAAAAGGTCAAAAGGGCGATGAGGATGACCCTTTTGCAGTGGATGTTCTTACCCTGCCCAACAAAGATCAAAACCCTTGGAATTCATGGATGCGACTGGGAGGATTTGATTTTTTTGCTGACAACCCAGATCGTGCCGCAGTTTGTACTTGGATGGGAGATGTTTGGCTTGTGGATGGAGTAACTGGCGATCTTAAAGAATTAAAATGGAGAAGAATATGTTCCGGTCTTTTCCAGCCTCTTGGATTAAAGATTGTCGATGGTGTGATTTATGTTGCATGCCGGGATCAGATTGCCCGTTTGCATGACTTAAATGGGGATCTTGAGATTGATTGGATTGAGTGCTTCAATAATGATCATCAGGTGACTGAGCATTTTCATGAATTTGCCATGGGACTTCAAACTGATGGAGCAGGTAATTTTTACTATGCAAAATCAGCCCGGCACGCAAAATCAGCCCTTGTTCCTCATCATGGTACTCTTTTGCGTGTTTCCCCCGATGGTAAAAAAACGGATATTGTTGCAACAGGGTTCCGTGCCGCTAATGGAGTTTGTCTAAACCCTGATGGAACTTGGATTGTTACGGATCAGGAAGGGCATTGGAATCCGAAGAATCGAATAAATTATGTCAAAGAGGGAGGTTTTTACGGAAACATGATGGGGTATCACGATATTGAGGATTCATCGGACAGTGCGATGCAACAACCCTTGGCGTGGATTACCAATGCTTTCGACCGTTCACCGGCGGAGCTTCTATGGGTTCCAGAAAATGGCAATTGGGGGGAGCTCAATGGCAAGTTGCTTAACCTTAGTTATGGATACGGTATGGTTTATGTTGTTCCACATGAGGTTTTGGACGGGCAGGCTCAGGGTGGGCTTTGCTCTTTTCCGATTGATCGTTTGCCAACCGGTATTCATCGAGGGCGTTTCCATCCGAAAACTAAGAATCTATTTGCGGCTGGAATGTTCGCTTGGGCAGGGAGTCAACGAGAAGATGGTGGGTTTTACCGAATCCGTAAAATGGAGAACCCCGCTTACATGCCTACGCAGTTGGAGGTCAGAAACAAAAAACTTCGAATACGGTTTAGTGACCAACTTCCGCAGAGCGGTTCGTTTGCCGTAAGTACATGGAGCCTCAAACGAACCAGAAGTTACGGATCCAAGCATTACGACACAAAGAAATTGGATATAACAAATTACAAGCTCCATGAAGACTGGTTGGAACTTGAGGTTCCAGATCTTGAGCCTACCTGGTGTATGGAAATTATTTGCAAATTCGAAAACGGTATCAGTCGGGTCATACACAACAGTATTCATAAGGTGAAGTAAGAACCTTTGATGAAGCGTAGGATGCTATTCGTCCAAAGTTGTTTGCACAAATATTTAATCATTCAGAAGACTCTAATGTTGGCATTCCCTAACATTGGCTTAAGTTAATTCACCATGAGTTTTCCCAAAACTATTACTCTTTTCGTTTTCTTACTGTCTTCTCTTTCCCTGCTTTCACAACAGGGAGACAAGGCGAATGAGAAAGACATTATTTCCTCTCTTAATTGGAAAAAGTGGTCACCGGATGTGGTGCCGGTTTTTTCCGCGGAGGAATCGCTTAAGCAATTCAAGGTGGCACCCGGTTTCCGAGTGGAATTGGTAGCCTCTGAGCCTATGGTCAAGGATCCCGTATTTGTCGACTGGGACGATCAGGGCAGGATGTGGGTCGGTGAATTGCGTACCTATATGCGTGATCTTGATGGTACCGGAGAAAACGAACGAATGAGCCGGGTGATGGTTCTGGAGGATACAAATAAAGATGGAGTTATGGATAAGGCGACTCCTTTTGTTGATGATATGGTAAATGTTCGATGCATTGCATTTGTGGAAGATGGTGTATTGGTGGTCGAGTCCGGAGCCTTGTGGTTATGCAAGGATAAGGACGGAGACTTGCGGTGCGATGACCGGGAAAAGCTGTTTGATTTTGCCACCGCTGCTCACAGCAATATCGAACATGCGGAAAATGCCCTGCATTTTGCCCTCGATAACTGGATGTATAATTCCAAATCATCCCGCAAACTTGCATGGCGTAAAGGAAAGCTCATTGAAATGCCTGCCAAGGCAAGGGGGCAGTGGGGCATGGGCAGCGACGCCTATGGTCGACTATACTTCAATGCCAATAGTAATTGGTTTGAAGTGGACTGGGCGACTTACGACCGCCAATGGCCGAGTAATGGCTCCAGTGTAAAACCTCCAACAAACCGGGTATTTGGAATTCGTCCAAACACAGCCCTTAACCGCAATTACCGTCCCGGGCGTATCTTAGAGGATGGCCGGGTGGCGAGTGTCACCACAATCAGCGGACTGGCGGTTCATAGTCATGGTGCCTACGGTAAGGATTGGGAAGGAGCTATTTTCTCGATGTCTCCCGGTACTAACACCGTGGGAGCCTTTCTTCCGGAAAAACCATTTCCTGCATCCGATAAATATGTTCATCAACTTTATCCTGATGCTATTTGGAAAGAGCGGGAATTCCTCGCCAGTACTGATGAACGATTCCGTCCGGTCAATGCATCAATGGGACCTGACGGCTGTCTTTATGTGGTCGATTTTTACCGTGGTGTGATTCAGCACAAACGATTCCTTACTTCATATCTCCGTCGTCAATCGGCCGAGCGACACTTGGATAAACCCATCGGACTGGGACGTATCTATCGGATTGTTCCCGATAAGCATGAAGAAATAAAAGCTCCCGATGGATTGGTCTCCGGATTGTCGCATCCCTATCTTTGGTGGCGTTTACGCTCCCAGAAACGAATCGTGGAAGGTGATCGCCAGGACCTCGTATCTGAGATTCAAAAGCTTGCGGACAACAAAACTGCAAATCCACATGGTCGCGTGCATGCACTGTGGGCACTCGCTGGACTTGGTAAGCTAAATGAAGCAAGCGTTGCTCAAGCGATTGAGGATAAGGACTGGTTTGTTTCCATGACCGGTCTCCGCTTGGCAGGTGAAAGCAAAGGGGTTGCCGATTTCTTTCCTGACGAATTTAAACCCTCTGCGAATAAGGTAGCCTCCCGTAAACAGATTCCATCAACCTTAGCCACTTACGCAGAATTACTTAATAAGTCCGGATATCCTTCCCGTTCTGTAAATGTATACAAAGACAAGGAAGCCGCTTGGCTGAAAAAAGATAAGAATCTACTCAATGCCTACCGTAAGGGACGTGATCAGTATGCAGTAAGTTGTGGTGCCTGTCACCAGGCAGATGGAAAAGGTCTCCCCCATATGGCACCCACATTGGCTAAAAGCGACTGGGTCACCGGAGATGCCACCCGTTTAATCGGAGTTGCGGTGCATGGTCTCATGGGACCAATCAAAGTGAACGGTAAGGCTGTAGAAGGTGTCCCTCAAATTATGCCTCCCCATGGTTTCATGAAGGATGATCAACTTGCAGATATTCTTACTTATGTTCGCAATGCCTGGGGCAATCAGGCGGAAGCGATTTCATCAGATGACATTGCTGGCTACAGACAAAACGAAGCGAAGCGGGTAGCCCCCTGGACTGAGTCAGAATTTTAAATTATTTAAAAATTTAAGTAGGAGCGGTGGTTTATTTTACCACCATGATTCCCCTCATCATCGCAAAATGACCTGGAAAGGAGCATACAAACTGGTAGTCGCCCGGCTCGGGCGCGGTGAAAGTTAAGGTTTCATTTTCACCAGGTCCAAGTAATTTGGTGGCGGCAATCACATCCTCCATGCTCCCTTCGGGTAAAGCGTTGGTTGCACTTGCACCCAGACTCATAACTTTCTGGCCAAATTTTAAAGAGCTAATTCCTTTTTTCAAAATTACTAGGTTATGGCCCATTGCTATTTTGGGGAGTTTGCCAATATTCTTAAATTCAAGCTCCACTTTCTCTCCGGATTTAACCGTAAATTCCCGCTTGTCGAATTGCATGGTGTCATTACCGGTGATGGTAACTTTTTGAGCGGCGTGGGTAGTGATCGCAAATGATACGAGTGCAAGATAGCTGATTAATTTAGACATGTAGAATTTTATATCCACAAAAAGATTGCGGACAAATTAGGGAAAATTCTATTCCTCTACCGAACCCTCATTTAAGGGTTCCTCACATAAAGAGTTATTTGATCAGTTTGCGGGCCGCCAAGTTGTTGAGACGGTGGGTGACTTCAATGACGCCATCGGTGACGGTTTTGTTGTAAGTCCGTCCGTCGGTGGTATCCACTCCATGTCCCTTAACTGCCTTACGCAAAGGCTCAAGGGCAGGGTCTTGGTGGTGAAAAAGCTCAACAAAGACATGTTTTAATTTACCGGTGGGGGCATACGCGGCGAGCAGTGCGCCAATCCATCCATCATCGGTGGAGAGGCAACCACGGGTGGTTTTGGCGGAGGCATGGAAGATACCGAGGCCATCGGTCTTGGCCAGGTCCTTGATCACCTTTTCATTTTCTGCGATGGAAAGATCGGAATCTCCACAATGAGCCGCATCAATCATGACCTTGAAGAATTTCTTCTTAATCTTCTTATTGATTCCGTTGACCACTTTGGCAGCCTTGGCGGAATTGGTGAAGTTTTGGAATTCAACCCCGCGGAGGAACTCCAGATGCCACGCTTCGATCGTGCTCTTGTCGAGTGCACATTCCTTGTAGCAACGGGCATGTACCTTGATCACCTGCTTGACTGCGGCGTCGAATGCCTTGCCCTTCAATTTTTTTCCGGCGAGCCATTCCTCAAAAGAGGTGGAGGATACATGCTTAACTTTGTACTTCTTGGCCACTTCCAGACCGGAGTTGAGCATGCCAACAACTGCGTCCTCGTCTTTGGGGTTGAGCGGATTGGCACCGCCCACCATCATGATCAAATGAACTTCGAGCTTGAGAGCCTTCAGCCCCTTAAACATATCCTGTAAATCCTTGGCATCGGTGCCGGGGAAGAGAGTTACCTGAACAGTGTCGAGCTTGACCGGAGAGGTGCGGCATAGCAGGCGCATGCCTGACACAATTTTAAGATCCCCCGAGCGGGTACGGGGCAGTTTGCCGGATTCATCCGGAGCGAGTGCACCAACAAACATAAGATGAGTGGGGACAACCCCGATTTTTACTTTGGATTTGTTTTTGATTTCCATGACTATTTTAAAAAGGTTTTGAGGTTGAGGCTAAATAAGTGGAGCATTCAATTCATTGATAAATCCAAGATTGAATCAAGGAAATAGTAGGGAGTGAAACTTTTATAGCGACATTTCCGGTCCTGTGTTTTTTCCTCTTTATATGAAAAGTTGCACAAGATATTTTCTCGTTCTTTTGATCCCATCATTCTTTTACCTCTGCTCCCTCCAGGCAGACAAAAAAGGAAAGCCCAATGTAGTGGTAATCCTCTGTGATGATCTGGGCTACGGGGATTTGGCCTGTTATGGGCATCCGAAAATTAAAACACCCTATCTTGACCAGATGGCAAAAGATGGAATTCGGTTTACCGATTTTTACTCCACTGCTCCAGTTTGTTCACCTTCCCGTGTAGGTTTGCTGACAGGAAGAAGCCCCAACCGGGCAGGCGTGTATGACTGGATTCCCGGAGGGAGAGATGTCCACATGCGTGAATCGGAAGTAACGATTCCTCAACTTTTGAAAAAAGCAGGTTATGCCACCTGCATGAGTGGGAAGTGGCACTGTAATGGAAAATTTAATTCCCGCTGGCAACCGCAGCCTAATGACGCCGGATTTGATCATTGGTTTGCCACCCAGAACAATGCCATCCCATCCCATGAAAACCCAAATAATTTTGTACGCAATGGAGAGCCGGTCGGAGAAATTAAAGGATACAGTTGTCAACTGGTTGTAGACGAGGCTTTGAATTGGTTAAAAAGAAAGCATGCAAAGAAAAAGGAACAGCCATTCTTTATGTATGTGGCTTTTCATGAGCCGCACGAGCCGGTGGCCTCGCCCAAGAATATGGTGGATCAGTATGATGGGATTGCGAGAAATCATGATGAAGCCCAGTACTTTGCCAATGTCACGAACCTGGACGCGGCGGTGGGCAAATTATTGAATGCTCTGAAATCCATGAATTTGGACCAAAACACATTGGTGATCTTTACCTCGGACAATGGACCGGAAACTTTGCTGCGATATGGGCCCCGCTCGGGTAGATCATTTGGGGTGGCCGATCCTTTGAGGGGAATGAAACTTTGGACGACGGAGGCCGGATTCCGGGTCGCAGGCATCATGCATTGGCCTGCACGGATCAAGCCCGGTCAGGTAAGTGGAGAAGTTGTGTCAGCTTTGGACTTTCTGCCCACTTTTTGCGATTTGGCGGGAACGAAAACTCCGGAAAATTTGAAATTGGACGGAGCCAGTTTTCTACCCGCACTGGAGGGTAGGGGGGTGAAGCGAGAGAAGCCATTGCTTTGGGTCTATTACAGTGCCCTGAATGAACGCCGCGTAGCGATGCGTGCTGGCAAGTGGAAGGTTCTGGCCAGGATGAATTTTCCCAAGACCAAAACAATTAATCAGAAAAATGTCTCACAAGCCAAGAGTGCCACCTTGTCTGACTTTCAGATCTTTGACCTTTCGCAGGATATTGATGAGAGCAAAAACTTGGCGAAAACCAATCCATCCAAATTAAAGGAGCTACAAAATACCATGGAAATTCAGTACCGCGAGTTGGTGAATGATTCCCATGTCTGGAAATAAGAAAGTATATTTTCAAAACTGTAGCTTTATCATGAAAGCAGGCTTGCCTAACAGAAGGATTACTTTGCTAAGAACTTTAACATTTTTTTCTCTTTGTCTGCCTCTTTTAGGAAATGACGAAGATAAACCCAACATTCTTCTAATTCTTGCCGATGACTTAGGATATGGTGATGTCCAGTGTTATAACCAGGAGTCTAAGATACCCACCCCCCATTGCAATCGCTTGGCAGAGGAGGGAATGCTTTTCACCGATGCCCATAGCCCATCGACGGTATGCACACCCACTCGCTATAGTATCCTAACCGGTAGGATGGCTTTTCGGTTAAATTATAAAGGTGTTTTTACCGGGGTGGGTGGTCCCTGCCTGATTACACCTGATCGATTAACCTTGCCCGGAATGCTCAGGGAAAAGGGATACGAGACCGCGATGTTTGGGAAGTGGCATGTCGGAATAACTGCGTATGATAAAGATGGAGTACCAATTCATGAGAATGGTCTCGAGGCGGTCAAGCGAATCGATTACTCCCGACCTTTACGGGGCGGGCCCGTGGATCGGGGATTTGATCATTTTTTCGGAACGATTTCCTGCCCGACCACGGACTGGCTTTATGCTTATGTCGATAACGACCGCATACCAGTACCTCCCACTAAAATCATCGATCGTGGACCTTTGCCCAAGCATCCTTATTCTCGTGATAACCGTCCGGGAATGATTGCTCCGAATTTTGATGTCGAAGAAGTAGACTTGGTGTTTCTCGAAAAGAGCCTGAAATTTCTGGATGAGCACAAAAAGGAAAAGCCGGAAACCCCCTTTTTTCTTTTTCACTCCCTACAGGCCGTGCACTTACCCTCTTTCCCCGGAAAGGATTTTAAGGGCAAGACAGAAGCCGGTCCGCACGGAGACTTCATCTTTCAATTTGATCATGTGGTGGGAGCTTTGCTTGCCAAGCTGGAGAAATTGAAGATTGCGGATGATACACTTGTCATTGTCACGAGTGACAATGGACCGGAAGTGCCCACTGTGATCAACATGAGGAAAACGCATAACCACGACGGAGCCAGTCCATGGCGAGGAGTTAAGCGTGATAACTGGGAAGGGGGGCACCGGGTACCTTTTATCGTTCGTTGGCCTGCCAAGGTGAAGGCAGGCAGTGCTTCGGAACAAATCATTTGTCAGACGGATATTATGGCGACATGTGCTGCACTGGTGGGGTATGATTTGCCGGTAAATTCAGCTGAAGATAGTTTCGATATATCTTCTGTCTTGTCAGGAAATGCCAAGGAGCCAGTCCGTCCGTATGTCCTGCATCAGACCATTAGTTTAGCCCTTGGAATCCGTGAGGGTGATTGGAAGTACCTTGACCACATGGGATCAGGTGGAAGTAATTACAACCGAGACGGAGAGTGGGGACTTAAACAATATGCCCTGCCTGAAAAGGCACCTGGCGCCTCCGGCCAACTCTATAACCTAAAATCTGATCCGGGAGAAAAGGATAATCTATATTTCAAAAGACCCGAGATTGTTAAACGATTGAAAAGGTTACTCGAATCCACAAAAAAAATGGCGAGGAGCACACAATTCGATTAGTGGAATGAGATTTATAATTTCATTATCTGTATTTTTACTGACTGATTTGGTTGGAGCCAGTCAAGTTGCACCAAAGGTTCTCTGGCATAAATCGTACAATGGTACCGGCGAGGAGAGTCATCCCCATTATGTTATTCAAACAAAGGATTTAGGTTTCTTAATGGTCGGGGAGACGGGATTCGTGGAAGATCGTTCCGCTAAAATATTCCTGGTCAAAACTGATGCAGGAGGAAAGTTGCTTTGGCAAAAAGAATTTGGAAAGCGAGGATATAATCTGGGTAATTGTGTGGTGGAAGCAGATGATGGGAATTATCTCATTGCGGGAACCCTTAATTTTGATGCAGCTTTGATCAAAGTTGAGGCAAAGACTGGAAAAACACTCTGGTCGAAAACATGGGACTTTGGATCTGAAGATTCCTTTGAAGGACTCACCCTCTCACATGATGGAGGAATCGTAGTGACTGGATATCGGGATGGCTTGGCAGAGGGAACTTTTCTTAACTGGGGGAAGGGATTGGTTCTTAAAACCAATGAACACGGTCAGGAAGAATGGCGAAGGGATTTATCCGATTTCACTTCTTCCGGTTATCGAATCCAAAAGTCCGGCAGTGGATATATACTTTGTGCACATCCCAAGGATGAGGAGAGTGAGAATTTCAATCTGTTATCCTTTGATAATAAGGGTAAGGTGCATTGGGCAAATTCGTATGGCGAAATTTACTGGGGCTTTGATCAAAACAAGAAGGGTGATATTCTTCTTGCAGGGCACACTCGTAAAACACCTCTAAGCAAAAACCTGGATGTGCAAATGAAGAAACTTGATAAGCAGGGAAGGGAGCAGTGGACAAAATTCTTTGGGCAGCCAAGAGGATATGATGGGAAATGGATTCATGATGAGGTTTGGGGCATAAGAGCTACTCCAGATAATGGATGGTTAGCTGTGGCTGGAACAGGTGATGAAACTCGAAGGTATGAGGGGCGGGGTCACCCATCCGGGCCGTCTGGCCAATGGAAGATTTATCTAATCAAAACAGACTTCAATGGAAATTTGCAGTGGCAAGGGGTATATGGTTCTCCTGAAAACGATTGGGCAGGGGAAGATGTATGTATTACAGCAGATGGTGGGGCATTGGTGGCAAATGACTGCGGTTCATTTGGATTTACTAAAATATCTCCCTTCCTTGGGAAGAGAAATACATATAAGCCTAAGAACTAAGAAATGATGGATGTTTTCGAGTTATTTGGCGTTGTAATTATCTCAAAACTCAGTTCTTAGCTTTTAGTCAGTAGGTAAGCCATCCTTGAGCTGAGCGACATGGTAACTCGGGTCATCGGGTAGTACCTGGATATCCACCATAGTGCCTGCTTTTTTGAGGAGGGCTCTGCAATTGGAGCTGATATGCCGTAGTTTTACGCTTTTGCCCGCCTTGTGGTAGCGTTCACCAAGTTTGTGAATCGCTTCCAGTCCGGAGTGATCCCAAACCCTGGATTCCTTCATATCCACGACTACGGATTCAGGATCTTCCGCAGGCGAGAATCCAAGATTAAAATCGGTCACCGATCCAAAGAAAAGGGGGCCGTGCAAATAGTACACTTTGGTGCCGTCTTCCCTTGTTTCGGATTCCTTATGAATATACATGGCCGATTTCCAGGCAAAACCAAGGGCGGAGACGATGACTCCACTGATAACGGCAAGGGCGAGGTTGTGTGTGATCACGGTGATGCCGGATACCAAAATGATAACAAAAGCATCAGTTTTGGGGATCTTGCGAAGAATACGGAAGCTCGACCATTCGAAGGTGCCAATTACCACCATGAACATCACCCCGGTCAGTGCGGCCAATGGGATTTTTTCAATCAGGGGGCTGGCAAATAAAATGAAAGCAAGAAGGAAGAGTCCGGCAGATATTCCGGACAAGCGACCTCTTCCTCCGGAGCGTATATTGATGATGCTCTGTCCAATCATGGCACAACCACCCATTCCTCCAAAAAAACCGGTAACCACATTCGCAATTCCCTGACCGAGGCACTCTCGGGTACTGTTGCCCCGGGTTTCGGTGAGTTCGTCGATCAGGGTAAGGGTCATTAAGGACTCGATCAATCCAACTGCTGCCAAGATGAAAGAAAAGGGAGCAATGAAT
>JAYZJX010000087.1:0-13362 GCA_036164015.1 Verrucomicrobiota bacterium
GGGGTGCCCTCAGAGCTGAGAAAATTCACATCTCGCTGGAGGTTGATTACCACATAACCACTCCCACTTGCTACTATTTCATGGGTTCCATTGATCTTAGATAGCACCAATGAACCATTCCCGGAAGTAATTTCTTGACCATTTGAAGCGTTGGCTTCTGTTGTTCCTCCATCGTAAAGCAAATAACCGTTAACATCTGAAAATGTGATGGAAAATCCAACCAAATCTGAAGTGGCCCCAGAAATTGTGACTTTGGTGTAGTTGGCATCATTGCCAGTGATGCCAGCAGTAGTTCCACTTGCATCACAACTTTCAAGAGTAGATACACTACCAGAGCCAATATACAGATCGTCAGCATCCAATGATGTAGCAATTGATCCACCCTCCATTGGACGACGAGTACCAATCACATGCATACTTGTGACAGCACTATTTTCCCCCGACTTATACCAAAACTTTTTCCACTGAGTTCCTTCAAGAAAGGTAACCGTGTCTCCATCAGAATCGTTAGTGCCAGGACGAAACTGACCATTTCCAGTTCCGATTGCCGTTGAAGGAATGAGCTCACAGAGTTTCATATCGGTTCCGTAAGGATTATTCGTTATTGCAAATTTTCCAGTCGCAGGAAGTTTAAGGTTGGCATTTACAGTTTCCACAACACCCTCGGAAGTAAATGTTGCGGTGCCACTGGTTCGTTTGGCCACGAGAAAAGATTCATCTGGATATAAGACTAGATTATTGGAAGGTTTCCAATCAGGACGGTTCACTGTTCTCCAGCCTCGGGCGACACCAGTCGACTCATATGCACTCGTGTAAAAGAAGTTGTAACTTTTATAAGTCAATCCAGTAGCAACATATACCCAATCAGTAGCGGTTGCCGGAGAAAATTGATCATGCCCATGAGACCAATTAGTAGGTAAATCAGTGAGATCTGTACCGAAAATTGTTCCTAATGTTGGAGCACGCACAACTTCAACAGCAGTGCCTGCAGCAAAAACTGTCTGAATAGTTTCACCACTTTCCAGTCTAGAATCATCAAGGGTAAGTCGTGAACGATTGTTATCTGAAATAAGAAAAACCCGACCGTAATATGGACTATTAACATCAGAAACTTTGAGAAGATGAGGCCCACCAACAATACTTACACTTGGGAGATCACTCGAATCATAACCAGAACCCCCACTTTCGACCGTAATGGCAGTAATAGCTCCACCTGAAACAGTGGCTGATACGGTGGCTCTTTCACCAGCAGAAGGCGGGGCATCAACAATCAAATCCGGTGCTCCTCCATCAAAACCTGGAGAGTAACCATTTTGGGCTTCAGCATAAGTGCCATAATAATTGATTGATACAGAGGTTAAACTACCTGAAGAGACAACCGCTGAAAGTTTAGGGAGAAGAAATGTTGGGTCAAAAACACCATCTGCAGCAAAAGGGTAGACCGAGTCACCTGTAGCGTTGGTATCAATTGAAAAAGAGACCGACTTGGATGAATTGTCACTTGCATCGACCACACCATAGTAAGCAACTTCTCCGGATAGCCCAGCACTGAGGACTCTGTAGGTCGGAGAAGTGAAATTTCCTTCGGGAATGGAAACCTCAGTAGATCCACCATAACCGGCACTATGACTGGTTGCCCACATATGAAGAGGAACAAGGTATAATGAAGATAATAGAACAACAATTTTGATGTTATTTTTCATGGGCGTGTTTGATTGGCTATAGGCTATTAGCTAAACAACAAGAAATATTACATAAATTAAAGCTTTTTTTTTGCTAATGATGTAAAGTTGGCATTTGGCTTTGAGATATATAAATTATACCACTACATAATTAACTTATAAGATTATTCAGGGTCTCCAAATTACAGGAATCAGACAAAACAGATTAGGCAACCACCAAGAAAAGTAAGAATAAGATGAATTAGATAAGAGATTTTGGGTAATTGTTCCCACTGAAAAATAGCCCACACACAAAATAATTCCAAGGAAAAGGCTTTGGGTTGCGTCTTTTTTTCCAACTCTTGTCGCAAGTGGAATAATTAGGAGAGCTACGAAAGCTGGTGATAAACCAAGAGCTAGATTTTTGCTGATAATTCCTTTTGCCATTCTCTTTTCTTTTTTATCTGGAGAAGAATTTGCCAAATCACACAATGGTAAAAATCCCACCCTCTTTAGATTTTGTTTCTTACCCTGACTAATTTTAAATGCAAGGGGCTCTTTTAATTCTCTTACGCTAACATAGAGAGAGTCTTGTTCTCCAAAAAAACCTTTTTCGCTCATGGAAGGTTCAAAATCGATATCCATCAGCTTTAAGTTTAAAATACCTTGTGAAATTAATCGGCTAACCTCAGCTTTTTGGGCATTGACGACTAGTTGAATTTGATCGCCCTTGTTGTGAAAACAAATCCTTAAATACTTCCATATATTCTTACCCGCTACCTGCGCCGAAATTGTTACCCTTTCAATTTCTTCCCCTTTTAAGCTGGTAAGAGAATCTAAAGCTGAGTTGGAAAATAAATCCTGCTCCTTACCTATTGGAATCGAGATCTCCCCCGATTCCTCCATAACTGATGAAATATTCTCCCAAACTAAATTTTCCCTGTATTCGTCAAATTTATTGCGATTGGTCGGTCCCCATTGAAGCGAAGCAAATAAGACCAAAAGGCATAGAGGGAAGGAAAAAGTTAAAACGGGTAAGAACAATTGATAAGAGCTTTGCCCGAGGCAACGCAAGGCATCAATTTCTCTAAAATTGGACCATTTTCCGACTACAAATGAAAGAGCTAAAGAGTAACCAAAGGGTATGGCAATGGAAAGTGCATAAGGGATAATAAGTAAGGTAAGTTTAAAAAGTGCGAAGGGGGAATGCTCAAAAGCGATCAGCAGAACAGACTCATATTTTGAGAGGTTTCCAAAGACGAGAATAACAGTTAGCAATAATACGCAGATACTCGTTGTTTTACTCAACTCTTTCCAAGTATGAAATTTTACAATCTCAGATGAATTCACTCTTTCGGTTCTTTAAGTTCTGATAATTTTAATAAATCACTCGGAACATCTATGCCAACTGTACCTCGTTCGACAATGGATACAGCAATAGGTAGGCCCATTTCAAGAGTTCGTAACTGTTCGAGTTTTTCAGTTTTTTCTAGTTTACCCGGTGGAGAATTTACGAAGCTTTGTAGAAAATTTTTTTCATAAGCATACATTCCAAGATGCTTTAGGGGAATGGGATCGATTAATGAAAATTCTCCCTTTGCATGCTCTCTGGAATGAGGAATTGGAGATCTTGAAAAATATAATGCCCTTCTCTCTTGATCTACAACGACTTTGACTTGATTTGGATCATAAAAATCTTCTTCATTATCAAATGGAGTAGCAAGAGTGGACATTGATTTTTGAGCCTTATCAATCCCTTCAATCAATGACAGGAGATGAAATCTTTCCACCATTGGTTCATCAGCCTGCACATTGATAACAAAATCTCGACCGAGTTGTGAGTTTACAGTTGCGATCCTATCTGTTCCTGAGGCTAAGTTCGGATCAGTCGTAATGGCTTCAAATCCGTCTTCCTTTAATACTTTGGAAAGAATCTCTCCATCTACTGCAAAAAAAATCTCAAACTCCGGTGCAATTTCCCTTAATCGTCTTGCTGTGAGAAGAATGAGCGGCACTCCATCCACTTCAGCTAAAAGTTTCTCCGGATACCTAATGGAAGCTAGCCTGGCAGGCACTATAATTGTGGGAAGTGTGTTCATTGTTTGAGTAATCTTACCTTCTTACATTTT
The DNA here is from genome assembly GCA_036164015.1 of Verrucomicrobiota bacterium. Classification (GTDB taxonomy): domain Bacteria; phylum Verrucomicrobiota; class Verrucomicrobiia; order Opitutales; family Seribacteraceae; genus Seribacter. The sequence goes on from JAYZJX010000087.1 coordinate 3,791, forward strand.
CTTTGGTTGTCGCAAGGTAATCTTCGAGATATGATTAATCATCAGATGAATGAAACAATTAAAGAATCACTGTGCGATGTACAACCCAGATTCCTGCTACCGGATGAACATGGTCGTTTCGGACCCTACGGTGGTTCGTTCGTCCCTGAAACGCTTGCATATCCCCTGCAGGAATTAAAGGACGCTTATTCTTTGGCTAAAGAAGACGAATCTTTTGCCAAAGAACTAAATGCCCTCCTTAAAGAATTTGCAGGTAGACCAACTGAACTTTATTTCGCAGAGAGACTTACTAAGAAACTAAATGGTGCTCAAATATTTCTCAAAAGAGAAGACCTTCTTCATACGGGAGCACACAAAATAAACAACGCGTTGGGACAAGCTCTGCTTGCCAAAAGGATGGGGAAAAAAAGAATTATTGCGGAAACGGGGGCTGGGCAGCATGGAATCGCAACGGCTTCGGTTTGTGCAAGGTTTGGGCTAGAATGTAAGATATACATGGGAGCTGAGGACATGAGAAGACAAGCTCTCAATGTTTTTAAAATGAGACTTAGCGGTGCCGAAGTGCATGGAGTTGAAGCTGGCAGTAAAACCCTAAAAGAGGCGATCAATGAGGCCATGCGGGATTGGGTAACTAATGTGAGAACGACTCACTACATACTTGGCTCAGCGTTGGGTGCCCATCCGTACCCTATGATGGTAAGAGATTTCCACAGAATCATTGGTCAGGAAACAAAAAGGCAATTTTTGGAGAAAAATGGAAAGTTACCTGATGAAATGATCGCTTGTGTAGGAGGAGGTAGCAATGCAATCGGTTTTTTCTTCGATTTTTTGGATGAGAAAGATGTTCGTTTAGTTGGCGTTGAAGCAGGAGGTAGATCTCTGGAAGAGGGAGAGCATGCTGCACGATTTAGCGGAGGAAAGCTTGGTGTGCTACAAGGCTGTAAAACATGGATTCTCCAAAACAGTGACGGGCAAATTAATCCCACTCATTCGGTTTCAGCAGGACTTGATTACGCAGCAATTGGGCCAGAACATGCTTTTTACAAAGACTCCGGGAGAATCGAGTATGGTAATGCGAGTGATGCACAGGCAATGAAAGCCTTTAAATCATTGGCCTCTGAAGAAGGTATTCTACCAGCATTGGAAACATCACATGGCCTAGCATTTGCAATGGAACGGGCCACCCAAATGGAAAAGGATCAAACAATTTGCCTAAATCTTAGTGGCCGAGGTGATAAGGATGCGATGGAAGCTGCAAGAATTATGGGAGTTTCTGGTTTGCCTAAAATGTCTTTTGGATGAGAAGTATGACTGGCTTTGGCCGAGCCATTCAGAAAACTAAGGCCTGCTCCATAACCATTGAATTATTATCTGTAAATAAAAGAAATTTCGAAGTTGTCCTTTCATGCCCAAGAGAGTGGCAATCCTACGAGATAGAAGCTAGTCAAAAAATTTCAGAATCTATAGAGAGAGGCAGAATCAGAGTAAATATTTCTGTCGAACATAACAAAGGAGCCCCTTGCTTTCTCATTGATCACTCAACAATTGTAAATGACACCAAGGAACTCGCACAACTCATGGAAAAATTAGGGCAGGAGCTAAAAATTTCAGCTGAAGTCATTCTCGAACTCCATAAATTGAGGCGGTCAGAAGATAACATACTTCCATCACTGGAAGAGGTTCAGCCAATTCTAGATTCTTCCTTGATGAAGGCGAAAAAACAACTTTTAGAGATGAAAAAAGTTGAAGGAGAAAAACTGGCTCATGATATGAGTAAAAGGATAGCATCGATCTCCCAAAAAACTTCTCTTATCCAAAAAAATAGTGAGTCCATGAGTCTTGAATGGAGAAGCAAGTTGCTACAAAGGCTCAGGCAACATGATCTTGAATTGGATGTTAATGACGAAAGAGTTCTGAAAGAAGTAACTCTGTTTGCTGAGAAATGCGATATTTCTGAAGAAATTACCCGAATAAAAAGTCACCTCGACCAACTATCCAAGACATTAAAAATGGAAGGAAGTATTGGAAGGAAAATTGAATTTCTGCTTCAAGAACTTGGCAGGGAACTAAATACAATTTGCTCAAAATCCACCAAAATTGATTGCACACAATCTGCACTCGACGCCAGGGCCGAGATTGAGAAACTCAGAGAACAAGCACTCAATGTCGAATAACTTGAATACCCAATTTATCGAATGCTTCAGTTCGATACTGGAATCTCCTTAGCCTTTTCATTTTTCACCTCGAGTATGGACCAAAAAAAATAGAAAAATGCCCCAACAAAAATTCCGGAATCTGCAATATTGAAGACCGGATAATCATACTCCACCAAAGGTAAATAAACATCTATAAAGTCAACCACTTCAGCCGGTTCTCTAAAGATGCGGTCGGTAAGATTTCCAGCTATACCACCGCATATGGAACCAAAAATAAATTGCTGCGGATTGGATTTAAGCTCAAGCTGTGTTCGGAAAATGTATATCGAGATCAAGGCAATTCCTGCTAGCACAGTTAAAAATTCTGGATAATCTGAAAGCATGCTCCATGCTGCACCGGGATTAGTCACATAAGTTATTTCTAAAAGAGCATCTAGACCGGAAATTCCATCAATGAGGACAATCGGATCACTACGAAGACTTTGGGCATGTTGGACTACCCAGTGCTTAGTAGCTAAGTCCAAAAAGTAAACAACCGTAAAGACAGCCCAAAACCTTTTATAAATCGTCATACGATTTTTTGTACGAGTTCTATTCTTCAGTACCAAGAGTGGAATCCGCTATAGTTGCAAAAGCACCTCCGCTGCTCGCCCCTTCTTTTTTCATTCTTTTTTCGTGCTGATCCTGCCCTTCCAATGAGAACCTTGTAAAAGGAACAGCTTTCAAACGATTTTTTTTGATTGGTTTTTGAGTTTCTTGACAAACCCCGAAAGACCCATCGAATATGCGATCAATTGCATCTTCAATTTCGTTCAAAGCATCCTGTTCGTTAGCCACCATGGATAAAGCAACATCTCGATCGAAAGTCTCCGTACCCGCATCGCTCGAATTTAAAGACAATTCCCCAGAAGACTCCCTCGCAGAAGCACCTATGGTTTCACTTGAACGCTCGTCTAAGGCCCCCTTTAGAGCGGATCTTAGTTTCATCAAATCACTGTAATAGGACTTCCATTCCTTAGGAACTTTCTGAGGATCTCTAATAGGCTTAGCAGGAAGTGCCGAAGTTGGTGCTCCAAAACCCAAGATATCATCTATTGATGCTGTAGTAAGTTTTTTGACTTTGGCTGAAGATTTCTTTTTTGTAGATTTGGTAACTTTTTCGGCTTTTTTTGATAATTTATTTGTTTTATCAACCGAAGACTTTCTTTTCGAAGAAAGAATATTTCTAACATCATCCAAAGTGAATGCCCGACTTTCCTTCTTCGCTTCCTTTTCGGTATTTCCTTTAGCTGAGCTTTTAGAAATGATTTCTTTGACCTTGCTAACGATCTCTTTCTCTTTCGACATCTTGTCTTTATTTAATCTGCCACTCACAGCTTTAGGTTTATTAACCTTGGTTTTATTGACAACTGATTTTGCTGTCTTTGATGCGGTAGACTTTTTCGATTTTGCTGTCTTAGGTTGGCCCTTTGGGGTACCTGTTTTTGAATTTGACGAATTCGCCTTAGCATTAGTTTTTTTTCTTTTTACAGTCATGTGTTAATCGATTAAAATTTTAATTCCTTTAGTACTTCGGCACATCTTGGGGACACTTGACCCCACTCCTCCACCTCTACTAGCTCTGGCACCCATCTCCAACTTCGGGGACAACGAAAACCTGGAGCGTGTCGAGCGGATACTGACAACTTTTCTCCAGAGAATTCTACAATCACTGAAGAAACGATAAATATTTCTGGCAATTGATCTTTTCTTCGTTCCAAGACATCAGCAATAGGATCCCCGTTGGTTGAAACAATCTTGATCTCGGCTTCTAGGGACTGCCCTATTTCTTTTGCGGCCCTTAAAGCTTCGAGGCTTTCATTTACATACCTCTCTTTAAAATCAAGAATTTTATCCATATCCTCCACCTCTTGACCTTCTTTCCATTCTTGCATTTCAGTTGGCCAGTCTTCCAACGCTAAAAATTCATCGCTAAGTTTTTCATTTTTTTTATGGAAAGACCATGCTTCATCAGCAGTAAACGGTAAGATTGGACCAATTAGCCGAGTAAATGTCTCAAAAATATGGAAGATTGCTGTTTGCGAAGACCTTCTCTTGGTGTCATTTGGATGCAATGTGTAAAGTCTGTCCTTGATAATATCATGATAGGTTGAAGACAAAACGCTTGAACAAAATCGATTGATGAGTTGTACAACTCGATGCAACTCATATACTTCCATTGCCTTGGTAATCTCTGTTACTAAATCAGCAGTTTTGGAAAGAGCCCAACGGTCAACTATGTCCAATTCCTCCAGCGAAATAGCATTTTTACTGAAACAGAAATCATGCATGTTTCCCAACTGAAATCGAATGCTATTTCGAAGAGTTCGGTAGGAACGAACAATCTGGTCTAAAATTTCTTCAGATAAAGGAATGTCTCTTCGAAAATCTTCCGAACAAACCCAAAGCCTTAGAACATCTGCACCATACTTAGTTACATATGAATCGGCAGTTTGGGGTTTACCATCACTCTTAGAGATTTTTCTTCCGTCTCCATCAACTACGAATCCATGAGTTAGAATTCTCTTGTAAGGCACTTCTCCAAAGGAAGCCATACTTGTCCATAAGGAACTCTGAAACCATCCCCTGTGCTGATCACTACCCTCCAAATATAAATCCGCTGGCCAATTCAGTTCTTCTCGACCATGTAAAACTGCTCTATGGCTACATCCGGAATCAATCCATACATCCAAGGTATCGTTTCCTTTAACTAATTTCTTATTACTCCACTCGGACCCAAGTTCAAAGCCTTCAAGTAAAGTACTTTCATCTTCTGAAAACCAAATATCTGTACCATTCTTTTCAACTTTCTCGGCAAGAAAACGAATTAAACATGGATCTAGAAGAGGATTTCCCTCTTCATCAAAAAATACCGGGATAGGCACTCCCCAAGAACGCTGCCTCGAGATACACCAATCTGGGCGAGTTTCTAAGAAACCTCTAATGCGGTTTGCTCCCCAATCTGGTGTAAATTTTACACTTTCAATTTTCTCTATAGATTTTTGCCTAAGGTTTTCCTTATCTACCGAGACAAACCATTGGTCCATTGCTCTGAACACGACAGGGGTTTTACTTCTCCAACAATGAGGGTATTGATGATTGTGTTTCTTTTCGGCCAGCAAACTGCTAGAATCTCTAAGAATTTCAATAACTTTCTGATTGGCTGCACAGCCACTTTGCTTTTCCAATACTGATAAACCGACCAATTCGTCGGGCATATCGTCATCGTCCGCATAACAGCCATTGTCATCGAGTGGACAATAAATATCCAAAGCATTTTCAAGCCCTATATGATAGTCATCCAAACCATGACCTGGAGCAATATGGACACATCCCGTACCCGAATCTGTAGTAACATACTCTGCGGAAAGTATGGGGCTCCTACGCTCAATAAAAGGATGCAGACAATTTATACCTTTAAAATCAGCACCGGATTTTGTCTCCGTGAGCTTAGTCTCCTGCAATCCACATGCGTCAATAAACTGAGAAGCAAGTTTTTCAGCGACCCAATAAAATTTTCCTTCAGCTTTAATTTTTGAATACTTTTCATGCGGATGAACTGCAATCGCCAAATTAGCAGGTAAAGTCCAAGGAGTCGTTGTCCAGATGACCATAGATGCATCATCCGCATCTCCCTCAATTCTAAAGGCAACATATATGGAGGAACTTATATGATCCTTGTATTCTATTTCAGCCTCTGCCAAAGCAGTTGAACAGGGAATGGACCAATAAACTGGTTTTTTACTTCGGTAAATTAAGCCATTTTCAACAAAATCAGCAAAAGTCTTAAGAATCTCAGATTCATAAGCTGGATTCATTGTGCGGTATTCTTTATTCCAATCCGCAATTACTCCTAATCGTTTAAATTGTGATCTTTGAGTTTCAATGAAACTTCTGGAAAATTCAGCACAGGATTTTCGTAATGATAGATTATTGTAGGATGTTCTTTTAGCTCTTAAATCTTTTGTCACCTTGAACTCAATAGGAAGCCCATGACAGTCCCAACCTGGGATATAGGGAGCATAGTATCCTTGGGCACTCTTAAAACGTATGATTGTATCTTTGAGAATCTTATTTAGGGCGGTACCCACATGAACATCGCCGTTGGTAAAGGGAGGTCCATCATGCAGGATAAAGGCTTCAGTACCCTTATTTTTTGAGACTAATTTGTGGTAAACTTTTGATTCGTCCCAATGTTTAACCCGAAGGGGCTCATTTTCAACTGCATTTGCACGCATAGAAAAGTCTGTTTGGGGTAAGTTAAGGGTATCCTTCAGCTTTTTCGCTTTATTCATGAAAACGGCTTTAATGACTTCGAAGGTGGGTAAGATGTGGTATTAAGCGACTAAGTCAAGGTTCGATTCGACTATCATGTATGTATATGCTAATAATTCGGGTCATCAAAACTTAAATTAAATTCACTTTGTACGATTTATTACAAATTTGGGGAACAAGTCTTAAGTCCTCTTCTTTTGCCATTTTCCTTTTCATGCTAATAGCTTGTGTGATCATTGGATTATTTTTTCTTACCAAAGGAGGAGACTTGCTCAGTGATTATTGCTCTTCATTAGCCGAAGAATTGGGAATTCCGTCGGTGGTGGTCGGACTCACTGTTGTTTCTATTGCAACCTCCGCACCGGAGCTTTTCACTTCAATTGCGGCCATATCCTCTGGAGCATCCGGCTTGGTACTTGGCAATATCATTGGGTCAAATATTGCTAATATCGCACTCATCCTTGGTATTTCATTACTTATCAAACCGATCTGCACGGCTGGTATTCTAAATTCTGTACAACTTGCCTTGCTATGTATTTCTACTTTTTCCTTCTGTGGATCTATAATTTTTACTGGCAATACTCTCGATGTAACGAAAGGAGTCATTTTGGTGATCTTTATTTTCTGTTACATTATTGGAGTGACTATACATGCTCTCAAAAACCGGAATCTAATTCGTGAAGATGATGAAAGTAATTCTTCTAAAAAAGATAGCATTACCTATATCATTATCATGATTTTACTTGGCGGAGTGTTTCTTTGGGTAGGATCAGAGTCTCTGGTTTATGGGTCTCAAAATATTGCCATCCTTATTGGTATACCCAATGAATTGATCGGTTTTACATTAATTGCAATTGGCACAAGTCTTCCAGAACTTGCTGCATCTGTAGCTCTAATTCGAAAAGAACAGACTCAAATGCTTTTAGGGAATATACTTGGTTCCAACCTATTCAATATTGGATTAGTTGGTGGCGTTGCCGGTATCCTCGGACCAATAAGTTCTGAAACGAATTACCCTTGGGTAGATCATTTTTCTTTGGTTATTTTTACCTTAATTTTTGTTGTATGGATGACCGGAAAAAAACTAACAAAAGGCCATGGAATCTTCCTTATCGCCGCGTATACAGCAGCAACCATAATTACTTGGATTATGAATTCTTAAAAGAAAGCAGTTAGCTGCTTTCTCCAACTTGAAATCTTAAAAAATTCCCTACAGAAAGTTCTCCTTCAATTTCTGAGGAGACTTTTGCAAGCAGTTCTTTGACTGAAGCATCAGGATCTTTCACAAATGGTTGTTCAAGTAAACAAGATGTTGAAAAATACTTTTCGAGTTTACCTGTAACAATTTTTTCAATGGCTTGTGGAGGTTTACCCTCAGCCTGTGCCATAGCAATATCCTTCTCTTTGGATAAGAGACTCTCTGGCACATCTTCTCTGGAGACGCAAACTGGAGAAGTGGCTGCAATATGCATACAAAGATCTTTAGCCAAAGAAATGACATTTTCATTGGATGAGATATTACTTTGTCCACTGCATTCAATGGAAATCATAACCGCCACTTTGGCACCGGTGTGAACATAACTCTCAACAAGACCGGTGTTCTCAACTGAAATAGTTTGAGAGCGTGAAATCTTGATATTTTCACCAATTTTCGCAACTTGTTCAGTTCTCCTGACTTCAAGATCTTCATCAGGGTTGGACAATAGAGAATTAGCAACTTCGTTGGAAAAAGCCACAAAATCATCGTTTTTAGCTACAAAATCAGTTTCACAATTTACTTCAACTAGAATGCCTTTTTGTTTATCTGCAGCGACTGCATTCGCAATTATTCCTTCACTTGCATCTCTACCTGCTTTTTTCGCAGCAGATGCGACACCCTTCTTTCGCAGAATGGATACCGCCTCTTCCAAGTCACCGTTGGTCTCAGCCAGTGCACGCTTACAATCAATTAGACCTGCACCAGTTTTCTCGCGCAAATCCATTACCGCTTCTTTTGTAATATTAGACATCAGTTTGTTAGATTTTATAATTTTGTTTCTTCAGTTGATTCTGTTTCACTTGATTCAGAATTATCCTGAGAAGAGTCTTCGTTTTTTGAATCATCTACTGCTACCACTTCAGGTTCGGCGGCTTGTTCTTTTTCCTCAAAATCATTCTCGTCGTATCCCTCAGGTAAAGTTACTTCTGGTTCATCTTCTTGATCAATAAAGTCAGGTTCCTGAGTAATTGGAGTGATATCCTTTCTTTTAGTGGGAGCTTCGACTCTTTTAGCTGCTCCACTTTGAATCGCATCAAGGATGACATCTACAATAATTCTAATAGATTTCGTCGAATCATCATTACCAGGAATTGGATGTGACAAAATAGTCGGATCCGAGTTGCTGTCTACAAGAGCAATAACAGGAATTTTTAAACGATTGGCCTCTGCAATAGCGATAGCTTCATTATGTGAGTCAATAACGAATAAAGCGCCGGGCAAACCTTGAAGATTAAGGAGTCCTTCAAAATTTCTTTGCATTCTGGACATTTGCCTTTTAATTGCGGCAACTTCTTTACCATGCATTTTATCCAAACTGCCATCATCTTCCATCTTGAGGAAGGTTTTATATTTAGCCAAACTTGTAGAGACAGTTTCAAAATTAGTTAGGGTTCCACCCATCCAACGATTTACACAGAAAGGCATATTTGTGGCAGAGGCAAGTTCGCGTATAGGTTCTTCAGCTTGTCTTTTAGTACCAACAAGAAGTATTTGCTTTCCTTGAGCAACAATTTCCTCAATTGCTTTGGATGCATTTTCCAATCTGTCATATGTCTTTTCTAAGTCTATGATTGAAATGCCATGCCGATTATCAAAGACATAGGGCTTAGACTTTGGATTCCATCTGCGAAGTTGATGCCCGAAATGTACACCTGCATCAAGTAGATCTTTAACTGTAATGTTCATAGTAATTTTTAAAGCCCGAGCCGAACAAGCTTGGGAGAAATAATTTTCTTTTTATGGGGTGTTAATAATTATTGGGAGCAGGGGCAGGATTTGAACCTGCGACCTTCAGGTTATGAGCCTGACGAGCTACCAGACTGCTCCACCCTGCTACAGAATCG
>JAYZJX010000088.1:0-73518 GCA_036164015.1 Verrucomicrobiota bacterium
TCCAAATCATCGGCTAAATATAATCAGAGAACACCCAAGCCGGTGGAATCCATGATGTGGAAAAATAGTTTCTAAGTGAAGGAAGACACTCTTCACCGAGAAATTCTCGAGGAGCATGCGAGAAATCCCCATTTTGATGATTTGATATCCGAACCTACTCACAAAGCTGATTATCAGAGCAATAAAACAGGCAATGCCTGCAGGATCACTTTAAATGTACAGGATGGAAGACTAGTCCAAATAGGTTTGAAAGTACAAGGGTCGGCACTGGCCATCGCGAGTGCATCTTTACTTTTTTGCGAGTTGAATGAAATGAGCCTTCATGAGGTTCAAAATATACATGCGAAAATTTTTAAAATTCTTTTGGAAGGAGAAATAATTGAATTGCCGGGCGATCTTTGCGTTTTTAATTCAATTGTACGTTTTCCGGAGAGACATGATTGTGCACTTCTTGCATGGAATGCACTGGGAGATGCACTTGCTTTTTAGTAAGAACGACGACCGTATCCACCTCCATACCCTCCTGATCCATATTGATTCCAGCCTGGTGACTTGGAGTAACCTCGGCCAAAAGAAGAATGAGCGTTCAAGAGCTCATATTTGGTTTCAGGAAGCTCTTTCAAGAAACGACTTTGCATCAGGCGGACAGGCATTCCTTTCTGCGAAGAAAGCATGGGATAAATCATATGAAGAGATTTTTCAGCCCTTGTGGTGGCAACATAGAAAAGTCTGCGTTCCTCCTCCAAGTCACTTTCTCCGTCAATGGCCCGCTTGCTCGGAAAAAGGCCATCGGCTAGCCCGATTATGAAAACATGAGGATATTCAAGTCCTTTGGACTGATGAATGGTGGAAAGGCGAAGACATTTTTCGCCATCCCTAACAACTCGATCACCCGACTCTGAGCTAAGCAGTACCAGTTGGGAAAGCATTTCAGCAAGGTTTTGGTGTTTGGATGCAAAATCGACCAGGCTTTCCAGGTCTTCTTCACGCCTCGGCCAATTTTCATAAGTTCTTCTTAGGTAATCCTGATACCATCCGCCAATGGCACCTTCCACTACCTGAGCGGGAGTGGCACTTTTGGCAAGTGTATCAATATTCTCAAGAGTCCCGGCTACAGCAACCCAGTCTTCCTTGGCATCCGCGGGAACTTTTAAAACGACTTTAGGATCGGAAAACGCCTGAAAAATATTTTGACCAGATTCCTCAGCTTGTTTTTCAGTAAGTTTTAGAAGCTTGGTAGCAGTTTTCTCCCCAATTTTGGGAAGCAGGCAAATAAATCGGTAAAATGCGGTTCGATCTTTGGGATTAATCACGAACCTAAGTTGAGCAACGAGATCTTTTACATGGGCCTGCTCGAAAAACCTGAGTCCACTGGTTATGACGAAGGGCATTCCTCGGCGGGAGAGTTCAATCTGTAATTCCATGGCATGGAAGTGGGCTCGGTAAAGAATTGCGATTTGATCATAATCGACTCCTTGATCATAGAGTTGCTCAACTTTTGAGAGGACGAAATCAGCTTGCTGATATGTGTCCATAGTGGGTACCAAGACGGGCAGGTCCTGATGGGGTCGGGATGCCTTAAGCTCCTTTGAATAACTCGATTCCACTGCACGGTTTTCAAGAATACCATTGGCGAGTTCAAGAATTTCGGGCGAACTGCGATAGTTGGTCTCTATCTTAAAAATTTTGGTTCCAGGGTGCCGTTCAGGAAAACTCATGATTTGATCCAAATCAGCACCTCGCCAAGTGTATATACATTGGGCATCGTCACCCACTGCCATAACCTGATGGTTGGATGCGATTTTATCGACGATGCGAGCTTGGAGAGAGTTTACATCCTGATATTCATCCACCAACACATGAGAGAATCTTTGCTGATAGTAAACTGCTGCCTCCCGGTTATTTTCCATGACCTCCAGCCAGTAGACCAGAAGATCATCATAATCAGCCAGTCCTCTCTCCAGTTTGGTTTGCTGGTAAACCTTGGCAAATGATTCTATTTTGGCACAGAGTTCAGTGTTGCTGGGGTAACGGCCTTTGACTACTTCCTCGTAAGTTGCATCGATATTTCTGGCGAAGCTAATCAATCCTTTGATTGGTTTAGCCTTGGGATTTTCCTTTGATTTAAAAAAATCAGGATCGAGCTCACGGATCACTTCATTGAGGAGAGAGTCTGAATCCCCATCGTCAAGAATGGTAAAACTTCTTGCTAGACCTATGCTGTCCCCAAATAACCGTAAAACCTGACCTCCAACATGGTGGAAGGTGCCTCCAAGGAAACGGTGGGTTCCAATACCTGTGAGTTCCTCGACGCGCTCAAGCATTTGTTTGGATGCTTTGTTGGTAAAGGTGAGAAGCAGGATAGCCTCGGGACTTATTCCATTTTGTAAAAGATAGGCAACCCGGTATGTGAGTGTCCTTGTCTTGCCTGAACCTGCCCCGGCAAGAACGAGTGCCGGACCATCTTCAGCGGTTACGGCTGCCAATTGGTCGGCATTGAGTTCTTTTGTAAAATCAATGTCAGAATGATTATTGGCTGCAACCGATGGTGGAGGGCCAAACACATCGTCTTCATCATCTTCGTAATCGTACACGGAGACTAGCTTTCGCTCAATTATTCCTTCCGTTCAAGCGTATTCAACTCACATACTAAAGATGTGGAGCAAGATGATCTCGATGAATTACTTCTGCCCTGTTCCTTGAGGGAAATTTTTCAAGAATCTCCTGATTATTCAGACCCATGATTTCCTGAATTTCACTCGAATCAAATTTAGTAACGCCCCTAGCGATTGTCATTCCGTTTACATCCACCAAAGAAACAACATCTGATTTGATGAAATTCCCATCGATCTTGCTAATGCCGGACGCAAGAAGACTTCCGCCATTTTCAAGTATAGCAGAGGTTGCTCCCTCATCAATATGTATAGTTCCTTTTGCTTTCGGGAAAAAAGCCAGCCACTTCTTCCGCTGGTTTAAATCCAAGCCGGATGGAGGAAAAAAAGTACCTTCGGCTTGGTTAGACAGAATCCTAGCAAGGTCCGGAGAATTTTCACCACTTCCAATAAAAACCGCGCAACCAGATTTTGTCGCAATTTTTGCAGCTTCAATCTTGGTGCTCATTCCGCCCACGGCCGTTGCACTTGTAGTACCCTTCGCCATTTCCTCAATTGCAGGTGTGATCTCTGCAACAAATGGAATAAGTTCTCCCGCCTGTGGGTGAGTCATTAATCCTCTTGCTGTTGAGAGAATAATTAGTAATTGGGAACCTGTAAGAGAGCTTAGGAGTGCCGATAGAATATCGTTATCACCGAATTTAATCTCTTCATCACTCACTGAGTCATTTTCATTTACGATCGGCACCACTCCATTACAAATCAAGCTTTCTAGAGTTTCTCTGACTTTTTGTGAACGCTGATTATCTGAAAAATCTTCTCGCGTGAGCAGAACTTGTCCGGGAAGAAGTCCGACTTTTTTAAAAGCATCCGTCCATGCGTTCATTAGGCAGCACTGACCAATAGCGGCACATGCTCGTAGTTCAGATAAATCCAAGGGTCTTTTAGTTAAACCAAGTTTTCCCATTCCTAGTCCAACAGCTCCAGAGCTTACAACGATAGTATCAGTATCTTCTTTTTCTCGAAGAAACTTGATGCCATTGGCTATAAAATTTAGCCTAGCCTGATGGATTTCTCCGGAACCTGCAGAAAGAATTCCGGTACCAAGCTTGATTATAATCGTACGGGAATTCATCAAATAAGTTGGGATTGATCGGACTAAAATCGTCCTATTTAAAAAAGAAATAGATTAAATTTGACGAAGATCTTTTTCTTTGGTGCTTAGGGCTTGGTTGATCTGTTCAACCGCATCGTCAGTTGCTTTTTGCACATCCTTCTCCGCCCTTTTAAAATCGTCTTCAGGAAGACCATCCTTTTGTGCTTCTTTCAAGGAGTCCATGGCATCTTTGCGGGATGCCCTGATACCAATCCTTCCTTGTTCAGCAAACCCTTGAGCCATTTTACATAGCTCCTCCCGTCTTTCTCCGCTTAGTTCAGGAATGGGTAGTCTGATGATCTCTCCAGTGACAACTGGGCTAATTCCTAATTTAGCTTCTATCAATGCCTTTTCTATAGGTGCTGTAGTAGATTTATCCCATGGTTGGATCTGAATCGTGCGAGCATCTGGAGTAGTGATGGCTGCGACATCTCGTAATTTCATGTTCGACCCATAAACATCCACAGTTACAGCTTCGACCATTGAGGTGTTAGCTTTACCTGTATGAAGGGTGTTAAACTCATTGGTGACATGCTCAACGGATTTCTGCATATCCTGATTCATGACAGAGAAGATTTCTTCGGTTTCCATTTTTATTTACTATTAGTTTTTTTAAAAAATTATTGGCTTTAGCTGACGATGGTACCTATTTTCTCACCACAAACAGCTTGGCGAATTGAATAGTTTTGTTGCAAATCAAATACTAAAATGGGCATGCCGTTATCCATACAAAGTGAGAAAGCAGTGGAATCCATAACGGACAATCTTTTTTCTAGGCAGTCCATGTAAGAAAGTGAGTCAAATTTTACCGCATCATCAAACTTATGAGGGTCCTTGTCGTAAATCCCGTCAACTTTAGTTGCTTTTAAAATTACTTCGGCTGAAATCTCGCTTGCCCGGAGAGCAGCAGTTGTATCTGTAGAGAAATAGGGGTTTCCAGTTCCAGAAACAAATATTACTATTCGGCCTCGCTCAAGATGACGAATTGCACGTCTTTGGATATAGGGCTCAGCAAGCTTGTCCATTGGAATTGCACTTTGTACTCTTACAACAGCCCCAATTTTTTCTAGCCGATCCATCAAGGCCAATCCATTAATTACAGTCGCAAGCATGCCCATCGAATCCCCTGTGGTTCGATCGATACCCTTATCGCTGCCTTGTAAACCACGGAAAATATTTCCTCCTCCAACTACTAAACCGATCTCTACACCCATGTCAGCTACGGCTTTTATTTCTTTACAGATATTTTCCAAGGATTTTGCATGAATCGGTTCACCTTCTTCTCGACTTCCAAGGATTTCTCCACTGATTTTAAGAATGATCCTCTTGTACTTAGTTTTATCCATAATCATTTAGAGATGATCCAACTCACTTGACTTTGTTGGACTCATTTTCATACTTAGATGTTGTAGCCTGGTGGTGTAATGGTAGCACAGAGGTTTTTGGTACCTTTAGTTGGGGTTCGAGTCCCTGCCGGGCTGCCACCTATACCAAAAACGCCTTCGCTCACATTTAATTATCAGACGGTAGATCAAAAGGATTAAATCCATCTGAAGATGGGGTTGCTTCCGGAGGTGTGCTAAAAACATTTTCCAATGGAACTGAGCTTTCGTTAAAATCCTCAATAACTGAGCCTACGGGTTTGGAATCTGGAGTATCAGCAGCGGGAGGGAGTGGATCATTCTCAAACGGATTGAAGGTAGGAGCAGGAGGAGGCGGCGGGGGTGCTACAGGAATTTCGGGAGCAGGTGCAGGTTCCTGGGTTGGAACAGGAGTATCTGCAGCAGGAGGGATTGGGTCGTTCTCAAAAGGGTCGAAGGTGGGAGCAGGAGGCGGAGGAGGGGGTGCCACAGGAATTTCGGGAGAAGAAGCTTCTGGGATATCAGGAATATTATTTACTGGATTCGATACACCTCCCTCAGCAGTTGTATTATCTTTGGAAAAAGGATCATACTTTGTGTTTGTCTCTGTTGGCTTGGAAGAAGGTTCAATTGTTGAGGTAACATCTTGATTTACTGGTGAAGGAATAGAATTAGTCTTTTCAGCATTCTCTTTAACAGGGGGAGCTTCCTTGCGGTTTGGAGTATTAACAGGAATAAAGTTATTTCCTGTCAACAAATCCATAACAGGTACGCCTTTTTCAAAGCGAAGTTCAGAAATTTTCTGCCCATTTACATTCCATTCCGAACAAACTCCGTGCTCCAAATCGTTTTGAAAGTTGTACTCAAATTGCATCTGTCCATCTGAAAACCATCCCTTAGAGTTTCCTTCCATTTTACCGTTTACGAATAAAGCAGTAAGTCTTTTGTTTCCATTTTCATACCAAATAGTTCTTTGCCCGTCCTGTTTGTCGTTTTTGTAAAAAAGATCTAGTTTTTTCTTCCCGGATTCGTAAAATTCGGAAGAAGATCCTTGCCTAATGCCGCTACTGTAAACTGTGGATGCCTTCTTATTTCCATTTGTATACCATTCGACTACTTGACCATCAATTCTGTCGTTTTGAAATGGCATTTCCATCGCTTTTTGGCCATTGGGGTACCATTCAGACTTTAGGCCGTGACGTCTACCACTTGCATAGTTCTCTTCTGTTAGTAGTTCGCCCGTAATACGGAATTCCCGAGTTGTGCCATCCTTTAGTCCATTACGATAGTAGGATTCCCTTCTAATTTTACCGTTATAGAAATATTCACTGGTTAGGCCATGGCGCTTACCATTTTTCCAAGAAGATACTGATTTTGTGGGACTTTGCTCGAATGTTTCAATGGCTTTTCCGGAAAACAATTGTTTTCCCCCGCTAGTATTTCCAGTTTTACTATTACGAACGAGGCCATCACCATCCATGTCTAAAGTGTTTAGCATTACAACTCCATTACCAGATGAATCAGTGAAGGTTCCGGTTTGCACACAAGATGAAAATAAAAAAACTACTATGGTGAGATACAAAAAGGATAGCGAATTTTTCATAACGCAAATGATGGCTTTACCTCAGATTTCTTGCAAGAGGTTTTTCACATCCTTGAACACCTCAAAAATTTTTCTTTAAATATATATTATTGAAGATGAAACTGAACTTTTAAAATATAGACTTAAACTAATTAATGGAAGCTCCCAATCGTTTGTCCCTATTTGAATTGAGAGAAAAATTCCTCCAAATCTCTTCTCTTTTTTTTAGATGGCCTTCCTTTAGACTGTTTTACTCCAGAAACAATCGGAGTTAAAAAATTTCTATTGGCCTTACCTTTTTGAATCTCCTCTAAAGGGGTAATTTCAATGAGATAGTTGTTAATAAGTTTTGCTGACACTCTTTTGTCTAAAATTCCTAAAACCCTAAATTTTTTTTGAATTTTGCCACATTTGCAAGAAACGATATCTCCAGCAACCAAGTCTTTCGCTGGTTTTGCTAGCGAATCATTTATTTTAACCCAATTTCTCTTACAGGCATCAGTTGCGAGCGTCCGTGTCTTATAAATTCTTACTGACCATAACCAGCGATCAATCCTTACTTTCTCAATCGACATAAATTATTCATTATTAATAGGTGAAACACGAATTTCCATAGCCATTGCTTTACCATTTTTTAAGAGTACTTTGAATTGCTTTTGTTCTTTGCTCGGCAGAATTATTTCCTTAATTTTGGAAGCCTCTATTCCTGATTTTTGAAAAACAAAGGGGAGATAGTTTAAAACTTCGGCAGGGTAATCAAAGAAATCAGGTATCAGAAAATCTCTTTTCGAAAGTTCTAGTCCAAGCATTATGAATGTAAATCTTTCCTCATCGGATAAATTTAAACCTCGTGCTATACGATTAAGCGTTTTGCTTCCTGCAATGCGAATACCATTTTCAATATCATTAACAATCGAGGTAGCAACCCCGCTGACTCCTGCTAACTGAGGTTGCGTCAGATTTGCTTTTTTTCGGTAATCTTTTAAGAGCTTTCCAATCTTATTTTTAATTTTTTTCACACAACCATTTTTGGTGGTTGTGCTTTGAAATGCAAGCAAATCAGATGATTATCTATTTTGAATTATTTTTGCTTTGAAAATACTTCCTTCAATGAGGCTGTTGTTGGCTTCATCAACTTCTAGCAGTTTAATTAAGATTGTACTGTTTTCTTCAAATGCAACCTTAGGAATCATGCTTTCTGTAGCATTGCTTGAATTGTTATTTTCCTGAATTACTTGGCTAGAAATAGTAATTTCATTATCAAACCAATTTAGTGAATCTTTGATTACTTCTTGATATTTCCAAGCTAAAATGCCACCCACACAAATCATGATAATAATCAGCAAAAGAATAAAGCTAGCCAATGTATCTGTTTTAGGTTTCGCAGGCCGTTGACCTTGAATATTTTCATCCCAATCCTGCCATTCTCGCATAGCCTTACTCCTTTCGATAAATGAACCTAAAAGGATGGCAAATTCGTACAGGACATAAAGGGGGATTGTAAGAATGCAAAGACTTACTGGATCTCCTCCTGGAGTTATCAATGCCGCTGAAACCATAAGGATTACTAGAACCAATCTTCTACTGGCTCGGAGTTTGGCAACTGACAAAATTCCGATTCGTATGAGCAATATCAAAACAAGGGGAAATTGAAAAGCGATTCCTACGGCAAAAGTCATCCATATGACTGTGCTGTAGTAATTCCCGGCCTCCGGTCTGTAGACATCGAGACCAAGCACATTGAAAGAGAATTCTATGGTAAAGGCAAGAGACAGAGGAAGAATGAAAAAGTATGTCATCGATGCACCAGCCAAAAATAAAAAAGTTGCAGCAATACACCCCGGGAAAAAAACTTTCTTCTCTTGAGGAGTTAGACCAGGAACAACAAAACTTCCCACAAAATAAAGAATCATTGGCAGTGAAAGTCCGATCCCACCAAGAAAACAAATCTTCATGGCAATGAAAATGGGTGAATATGAACGGATAACCTGTAGCAAATTACGATTACTCCCATTTGCGAAATGAGTAATAATTCGAGTTTGATGGTGGGGGTCGGAAATTCCCCAGCTGGCGAGATCTGCTTCTCTTGCATTACGCAATTCTCCCAGTCCGATCTCTTGATTTTCTAACGGTTTAGTATATTGCTCAAGACCAATTGATTGAAGATCTATGCCAATCTCTCCAAAATCTTCAACAGCTTTAATCAGTGGCATTTGTAAAAGTTTTACGGAGTCCTGCATAAAAATTGCCACTCCAATACATCCTAAAAGAAAAGCGACTACTGATTTTAGAATTACCCAGCGTAACTCTTCAAGATGCTCCAGGAAGTGCATTTCGTTCGGATTTGCTTTAGGATTTTTCGGTTTCTTTTTGAGGATACCGCTCAAGCCTTCTTCCCGAAATCTGTCACCGAAGCTAGCAGGTCTGTGATCTTTGGATGATGCCATCGATTAGGGTTGGGTAATTTATTAAGAAAAGGAAAATCAATTAAGAAGAATTTCTTTGAAATGGTCGATGCAGAAATCACATTTAAACTTACCTTTAAAAGTTAAGATTTTAAAGTCGTCCGTTGACAAAACCTCATAAAAATAAGAGAAAGTTTCTTTATTTTTAACAGCCTGTAGCATGAAATGATTGTTACTTGCCCTAACTAAAAAGCTAAACTCAACCCTCTATGGCACAGAAAAAAAAGGCGAAAACACCAACCAAGAAAGCAAAAGCAAAGGCTACAACTAAGCGAGCCTCCCAAAGCACCTCAAAGAAAGAAGTCAAATATGTTTATGACTTTGGAAAGAAGACAGATGGAGATGCGAAGCAAAGGGAACTGCTTGGGGGCAAAGGGGCTAACTTAGCGGAAATGGCAAGAATTGGACTCCCTGTTCCTCCGGGATTCACTATCACCACAGAAGTTTGTACTTATTTTTATAATAATAAAAGAAGTTATCCTAAGTCATTGGACGGGCAGATGAGGTCGTCAGTTGAACTGATGGAAAAACAGCTTGGAAAAAAGTTGGGCGATACCAAAAAGCCATTGCTCCTTTCTGTTCGCTCTGGTGCGAGAGATTCTATGCCGGGCATGATGGACACCATCCTCAACCTTGGATTGAATGACGAAACAGTCGAAGCTTTGGCAACTGCTTCGGGCAACTCGCGCTTTGCATGGGATTGTTATCGACGCTTCATACAAATGTATGGAGATGTGGTCATGGGAGTGCAAAAATTGCCCAGTGAAGACCACGACCCTTTTGAAGCAATCATTGAAAGTTTCAAAAAGGAAATTTTCCCAAAGGAAAAAGGGGAAGTTGATGATTCCCGTATCACCACTGAGCAGATGAAGGAGTTGGTTGGTCGTTTCAAAAACCTTGTAAAGAAACGTTCCGGTAAGGACTTTCCTACCTGTCCTTGGGAGCAACTCGAGGGTTCAGTCGGTGCAGTTTTCAGTTCTTGGATGAATGATCGTGCCATCGTTTATCGTCGCAAATACGGTATCCCCGCAGAATGGGGTACTGCCGTGAATGTTCAGGCAATGGTATTTGGTAACACTGGAAAGAAATCGGGTTCAGGAGTTGGTTTTACGCGTGACCCTGCATCAGGTGAAAAGGTTCTTTATGGCGAGTTCCTTACAGATGCACAGGGCGAAGATGTGGTTGCAGGAGTGCGGACTCCACAGCCTGTTGCTAAACTTAAAAGAGTACTGCCAAAGCCCTTCAAGGAGTTGGTACTTGTTCAGAAAAAACTGGAAAAGCATTTTAAGGACATGCAAGACTTCGAATTTACTATCGAGGAAGAAAAGTTGTATATGTTGCAAACCCGTAATGGGAAAAGGACTGGATTAGCAGCTGTGCGTATTGCCACAGAAATGGTTAAAGAAAAACTTATTGATTGGAAAACAGCTATCAAGAGAGTGCCAGCTGAACAGCTTGATCAGGTATTGGCCCCCGTATTTGACGCAGCTGCCCAAAAGTCTGCCAAGAAGCTTTGCAAAGGTCTGCCAGCAGGTCCCGGTGCTGCTTCCGGTAAAATCTGCATGAATGCAGAGCGTGCAGTGGAGGCAGCAAAGAAAGGACCTGTCCTTTTGGTACGTCAGGAAACCTCACCCGAAGATTTGCGCGGAATGATTGCTGCTGAAGGGATTCTAACTGCCCGCGGAGGAGTTTCTTCACACGCTGCACTTGTGGCCAGACAAATGGGTAAGGTGTGTGTCTGTGGTGCTGCTGACTTGGATATCGATTACAAATCCCGAACGGTGAAAGTTAATGGCTCAACTTACAAAGAGGGTGAATATCTCTCCATTAACGGAACCACTGGAGAAATCTTTGCAGGAGAGTTGAAAACTGCACCTTCCGAAATTATTCAGGTCCTTATTGATAAGAAATTGAATCCAAAGAAGAGTCGTGATTACAGAAACTTTTCTCAATTGATGGATTGGTGTGAAAAGGCAACCAAGATGAATGTTCGTACTAACGCAGATTCTCCGTCTCAAGTTGCCAATGCTATTGCCTTCGGTGCTTCCGGGATTGGACTTTGCAGAACTGAGCATATGTTCTTCGAAGGAAACCGTATTGATGCAATGCGTCAAATGATTCTTGCTGATAATGAAGTTGATCGCCGTAAAGCTCTTAAGAAACTTCTTCCTTATCAGAGAAGAGATTTTCAAGGAATCTTTAAAGCTCTTGCAGGACGTCCAGCAACTATCCGTTTGTTAGATCCACCTTTACATGAATTCCTGCCTCATGATCAGGCAGCACAGCGAGACTTGGCTAAGAAACTGGGTGTAACATTAGCTGCTATCAAAAAGCGTGTTGAAGATCTTCACGAATTCAATCCAATGCTTGGACATCGTGGTTGCCGCCTCGGTATTTCCTATTCAGAAATCACTGAGATGCAGGCACAAGCGATCTTAGAGGCCGCAATTTTAGTTCAAAAAAGTGGCATCGAGGTAAATCCTGAAATCATGGTTCCATTGGTCGGATTTCCTAAAGAGTTGGAGATTCAGGTTGATGTTATTCACGAAACTGCAAAGAAAGTCTTTGCCGCTAAAGGTGAAAAAGTTAAATACATGGTCGGTACGATGATCGAGATCCCTCGTGCGGCATTGGTCGCTGATGAGATTGCAAAGACTGCTCAGTTCTTTAGTTTTGGAACAAATGATCTTACTCAGACAACAATGGGTATGAGTCGAGATGATTCCGGTAGCTTCCTTCCAAATTACACTGAGCTTGATATCATTGATGCAAATCCATTTGCCAGCGTAGATCAAAGTGGAGTTGGACAGCTTATGGAAATTGGAGTGAAGAGAGGAAAATCTTCCCGTCGTGGAATTAAACTTGGAATTTGCGGAGAGCATGGAGGAGACCCCAAGAGTGTAGAGTTCTGCCATAAGATTGGACTGAATTATGTCAGTTGCTCACCTTTCCGTGTTCCAACTGCTAGACTAGCAGCTGCTCAGGCGGCGGTCAGTTGATTATCAATCATTTGATTAATTCTTTAAAGGGGTTCGGACCGTTATAAAGTCCGAACCCCTTTTTGTTTTGAATGTTTGAGGTAAAAGAAAAGCCAAGGTTGGTCGAAAAAGCTTATCTCTTGGCTGTTATTTCAAAAGAAGAGGAGAGAGCGAATGCGGAGTCTCTGTTAGATGAACTGGATGAATTAGTATCCAATTTGGGAATTAAAATTTTTCATAAAAAAGTAGTCCGGGTTCGAAAGACCTATCCAGGATATCTTATCGGAAAGGGAAAATTTAATGAGATTATTGAAGAGGTTAGTGAACTTGGTTGTGATGTAATCATTTTCGATAATGAGTTGTCTCCAAGCCAACAGCGCAATTGGGAGGCAGAATCCAAAGTTTTGGTCATTGATAGGCAGGAAATTATTTTGGATGTTTTTGCGGCAAGGGCCCAAACAAAAGAAGCTGTTCTTCAGGTTAAACTCGCTCGGCTTGAATATTCTCTACCAAGATTAAGGAGAGCATGGACTCACCTTGGCAGGCAGAGAGGTGGTGGAGTAACCCAAAGAGGCGAGGGAGAAGCCCAAATCGAGTTAGATCAACGCTTGGTGAGAGACCAGATCACCTCTACAAAAAAGGAAATTAAGCAGGTCGCCAAAACACGTAAAACGAGTCGTAAAAGAAGATTAAGAATTCCTATGCCAACGGTAGCCCTTGTTGGCTATACCAATGCTGGTAAATCAACCCTTTTGAACAAGGTATGTAATGCAGATGTTCTTTCAGAAGACAAATTATTCGCGACGCTTGATCCTACCAGTCGTCAGGCAAAATTACCAACAGGAAGAAAAATAATTTTTACTGATACAGTTGGTTTTATCCGAAAGCTTCCTCACCGTTTAGTTGATGCCTTTAGGGCTACACTGGAAGAAACTTTGGTTGCAAACCTGCTTTTGCATGTAATTGACTTATCAAACCCTCAGTTTGTAGAGCATATGCAAACTACGCTTGAAGTATTGGACGAATTGGGTGCTGAGGACAAAGAGATTTTAACAGTTTTCAACAAGATCGACCTTCTTGAAATTGATAATCTTGAAAATTTAAAACTCAGCCAAAACTGTTCTGATGGAGATAGCGTGTTTTTGAGTTGCGAATCAGGAGAGGGAATCCCAGAACTTTTACAGATCATAGAAAACAAGCTTGGGCTTACCCAGCAGCAAAGAACTTTCTTCATTCCGCATGATAAATATCATCTAGTAGTAAAAAGCAGAAAGGAAGGGAGTTTGTCTAATGAAGAAGCCGAAGATAATGGAATCAGAATGACTGCCTATCCGAGTAAACGCCTTTTGAACGAAATACAGGAGTTTGAAGAATAAATATTACTTCACTTTCTTTCGGTTGTAGTCAACCCAAGTAACCCGAAGCATATTCGCTGCAATCCAAAACACACCAGTCATACAGAAAGATGTCATCGAAGATACAATAAAAATTGCAGTTGGATCTTCGGAGGGGACATGAGGTACAAGAACTTCACGCATGAATAAAAAGAAAAGTAAAGAAAGGAAAAGATCGTTTGCTATGCCTATTCTGCCGACAAGGGGTTGGTCTTGATTTTCGCTCATTAGGTACAATTATGAATGAAAAGAAAAGTTGGTCAAATCAAACCTTGGTTATCTTTGGCAAGTTGGATGACACGCCTTTTGATCTCATTGACATCGAGTCTCGTAAGTTCTGCAGGGCTAATTCGATTGTGAGGCAAGGGAGGTAGACGATTAAGAGTCTCATGTAAGCGGAGATTTCGATTAGCTGAAACCTCATCAACCCGATCAATTGGCGTGAAGTGTGGTGCAGTCTTGAGAACATAGGGTGCCTCTTCAATGATGTCTTTGATAGCGAGGACAGCTTCCACAAAACGGTCGAGTTCTTTTTTGGTGTAGCTTTCAGTTGGCTCAATCATTAGTCCAAAAACCTCCGGAAATGCAACGGTCGGTGCGTGGAATCCAAAGTCAAGGAAGAGTTTACCAATCTGTGGAATAGCTTGGTTTTTAGGGATACCATGATTTTCAAGATTACTGAAGTCATCATCACTTAAAGTGAGTATAAATTCATGCATTCTAGGTGAGTTACTTACATCGATAGGTAGAGTCTGATATCTGTTTTTTAGCTTTTCGAAAAGATATCTCGCGGATAGAACGGCGACGGATGACATTCTTGGAATGCCCTCTTGTCCTAAGCGTAAAAGATATGTGTAAGCACGGACTTTGTGCCCAAAATTACCCCAATTCCGGTGAAAGGAACCAATGGAACGAGATGGAATTTCAAAGTCATAACTTCCATCTTTCAGTTTTATGATTTGTTTCCCTGGAAGGAAATCTACGAGTTTTTCTGAGACTGCAACGATTGCATCACCCGGTCCTCCTCCACCATGAGGGATAGTCCAAGTTTTGTGCAAATTATTATGTACAGCATCCACCCCAAGTTCGGCTAAATTTATTATACCGGCAATTGCATTCATATTGGCCCCGTCCATGTAAACTAGTCCGCCTGCTCTGTGTACATCATCTGCAATCTTTTTGAAGTCAGTCTCAAAGATTCCTGATGTGTTAGGATTGGTTATCATAACACCACAAAGACGATCACCATATTTAGCGAGTTTTCCAATAAAATCTTGTAGATCGATTTTACCTTGATCATTGGCTTCCAGATAAACGATACCATCGGGATAGCCAGCCATGGCGGCAGTTGCGAAATTTGTGCCATGTGCAGACCTAGGTATTAGAATAAACTTCCTTTTAGTTTCTCCGCGACTGCGATGGTAAGCTTGAAAAAGTTTGATTCCAACTAGCTCTCCTTGAGCACCAGCAACTGGTTGGGTGGTTACACCCGACAACCCAGTTATTCCTTTAAACCATTCTTGGATTTCATGGAGTACTTTCAGTGGACCTTGAATATCTTCTTTAGGAGCCTGAGGGTGGATTTCAGCAAACCCTTTCAGTCCAGCTGCCCAGTCGTTCAGGAGTGGATTATACTTCATTGTACAGGAACCAAGAGGATAACATCCGTCGTCAGGGGATACATTTAGTTCTGCAAGTTTTCCAAAATACTCTCGTAATTCTTCATTAGAATAGGCAGGTAGAGTAACTGGTTTTCTTCTAAGGTATTTCTCATCAATTCGAAAAGAATTTTTAGAATTTTCAGATAAGGCAGACGAAAACTCTGATTGTAAAAATGATATTAAACTATTTATGTTTTCTTCGGAGTGTAGATTTGAAAAGGAAAGTTTTATGAGCTCTACATTCTTCTTAGGTGTCTTGATACGGTCTGAAATATTGACACCAAGGTGGATGCCTGCTGCTCTTGCGTTGTTTTGCAGGGTAGAGGCAGGCTTGTCGGTAAGAATTGAGAGTTCAGTCGGAGAGATATTTTCCGTGTAGGCAAGTTCTATTCCTTCAAGTGAGTCTATTGCATCGATTACTTTTTGTTGGTTACGATTAGCAAGTTCAACTGCCTCTCCCAACCCTTTAGAACCCTGCGAAAGAATGCTGGCACCCGCTAAAGTAGCTAGAAACGCCTGGTTGGAGCATACATTTGATGTCGCTTTCTCCTTACGTATGTGTTGCTCGCGAGTTGAAAGCACCATGACATGACAGTCACGCCCATTTAAATCTTTAGCCTGACCAATGTAGCGACCAGGGGTGTTACGTAAATCAGATTTATTTTCGTCATTGTGACGGCAGCCAAAAATCCCCAAGCCAGGACCTCCAAAATTTGGAGGTATTGCTAAATGCTGAGCATCTCCAGCAATAAAATCAGCACCCGAACGTCCAAATTCAACTGGTGGTTTTAAACCACCTTCTCCTAGCAAGAAAGGATCAATACAAGCGATTGAACGAATACGATTGTCATCACAAAAATCAGTTAGCAGATCGACATCTTCAAGAAGCCCAAGAGAGTTAACTTGAGGATAAACAAGGGCGGAGTATTGGTTTAGGTCTTCAATGCTAAAAGAGGACAGTTGGCCATAATTACATCGCCCTGTATTGTGATCTAAATCAAGAAAATCAAATTTAATACCCGTCTCTTCGGAAAGAGTTTGCAGGACTTGAATTTCCTGAGGAAAGAGAGATGATGCTAAGAGAATTCTCGACGATTTTCGACTTGTACGAATTGCACAGGTAATCGCCTCGTAAATAGCAAATGATCTGTCGTAAAGTGATGTGTTAATTGCTTCAAAGCCTGTAAGAAGAGACATAGCACATTGATAAATCCAGTGAGTTATGAGTGTCCCTTGACTTCTCTCCGGTTGGTAGGGTGTGTAGGAGGTGGATAAGTTTCTTAAATTGGATACAAACTCAACAATGGGTGGAGTTTTCCAAACTGGGAGCTGATCTCCGATGAAGGAAATTTTATGATTTGAAAGGTTGGAAATTTGGAAAACTTTTTCTGCAACTTCATTATAACCTTTTTCTTCAGGCAGTGGAAGTGGATGAGGGAAAAGAAGGTGTGGATCGATGTGTCCGAATAATTGGCTTAAATCTCGCAATCCTACCTTAGCGAGCATCTTACAGATGTCATCTTCGTTTGCACTGACATAGTGACGTCGGAATTCCCTGGGAAACTCTAATGGGTCAAAAGGTAATTTAACGCTAGTGGAGTTATCTGTTGAAGTATTCTTATCTATGACATTCCCAATTTCCATTCTCTTAATCTATTCAAGAAAGTAGAAAAAGAAATGAAGTATTATTCACATAATGAACTTTTTTTTGAAACTAATGTAGCTCTAGAGAATTAAAGCTTTAGTTGACGGGGAGATTTTTAATGAACCTGCCATTTTCCCAAAGATTCTTTTCGGTTAATTCACCATTTTCAAAATATAATTCTTCACCGTGCATTTTTCCATTCTTTAACTCCAATTCACCATTTTTATTTCCTAAATCGTTAAGTATGATCATCTTTCCAGAAAAAGGTTGATTTGTGCCTTTTTCGAAGACTGTATCGATTCCATTAACGAGTTTCGTATCGAATGAGATTTCCGCCTCTTTGGGTGTGCCAGTCCAAAGATTTTCGTCTTCAAGTCCTGAAACAGTTTTAATTTCTGGATTTTCTACATTTTTTGTATCCTGTGGTGCCAACGGTATTTCATTTTCTGAATTATTCATCTTGTTCTGGATGGCAGCTTGTTCTCCATCCGAAATAGAGTCCGTTAAATTTATAGAGGGAAATGTAAAATTGCCCTCTGAGGAAGATGAATTTAAATTATCAATTTCTACAGTTTGGTTAGTTGATGAAAAACTTGGATCTTCAGCATTTTGATTTTCTGGGTTAATCTCATCGATTTTCTCAATATGGGCCGGAATTACAATCTGTGGTTTTTCAGAGGGTTGCGGTAGAGGAGCAGGCTCTGTTAAAAGCTTTCCGTGCTTCCATTTGCCTTTGATAGTTCGACCATCTTTCTTGGTAATTACACCATTTCCATGCATCAGATCATCAAACCATTCACCACGATAAATGCTTCCGTTTGCTGATTCAAAAATACCTTGGCCGTGTCTCTTTCCATTAAGGAAAAAGCCACGATAAACTGAGCCATCAGACCAAGCGTATACTCCTTCTCCAGTTCTCTGATCTTTGACATATTCTCCTTTGTAATATTCACCATTTGCCCAACGGAAATGTCCTTTCCCATGTCGAACACCTGATTCAAAATCGCCTTCATATGATGATCCATCTAGCCATTGGTAAGTCCCTTTTCCATGCTTACGACCTTCACTATCCACTTCACCAGTGTACGAACCGTCGCTAAAATCGATCGATGAAATTTTATTTGAGGATTTACAACCTACTAGAATCAAAAGGCAAAGCAGATTTAATACAAAAGAGGTAGTTGGCTTCATAATATAAAAGAAAATGAGAATAGCCTTTCGGGCAAGCGTGTAAATTCTACAAAAGTCGTTTCTGATACAAAGATTTATTTTTAAGAAGACAAAATAAATTCTAGCAGAAGCTCTGGAAGTATGTTTTCATCATAAGCAAAACACTCGAGTTTTTAGTTGTAATATTCTACAAGCAAAATTGGAATCTTTAAACTGCTTTTACAATTTTCAGGAGAGGTGGCAGAGTGGTCGAATGTGCCCGACTCGAAATCGGGTGTGCCGAAAGGTACCGCGGGTTCGAATCCCGCCCTCTCCGCCAATTTATTTGTTATTGTAAAAAGCGTTGATCTTTTCCGCTACATCACGAAAAGAAATGTCGGCTGAATAGACTAACTTGAACTCTTCCATTGCTTCTTCACCTTTTTTCATCGACTCGTAACAACACCCAAGTTCGTAAATTGCCTCTTTCTTCCGTTCATCCATAATCTGAATTTCAGACTTTAAGAGGTTAAACTGCTCAATTGCCAAGTCATAAAAATTCTTGCGACTGTAAGCACGTCCTAAATAAAGAATAGCGTCTAGTCTGACTTTGGCATTTTTCTGAGCTAACTGAAAATGGGCGAGGCAACCTTCGAAGTCTTCCTCCTCAAACATTATCAATCCTAATTCATATCGATATCCGAAATCGTTGGGATACCTTTGCACCAAAGATTCAAGCTGGCTCTTCTGGTAATCCTTTCGATTTTTAATAGCATCTTCCCAAGAAGCTTTGATCTCTGGGTCATTTGGCATTTCGTTGTATTGCTTTTCCCATTGATCGATAACATCGTCGTAATACTCCAAAGTTAATGCCCGTTCTTTTTCCTCAAGTGACACATCGCTTTTGCCTGCATCCTGCTTTCTTGCTTGCTGAATCCAAGCAATAGCGTTTTCCAAGTCACCATACCTTTGGTAGTATTCACTTAGCTGCCGGTAGTGATTTAAGTTTTCTGGTTCTTCCTCCCACTTGGCATAGGTTTGCCGAATCAAATCCTCAAGCCCTTTTGAATCATTTACCACTTTGGAAGCTTGCTCCAAGGATTGAGCTTCTGCCTCATCTTTTAATTGTTTGCGAAAGTCTTCAGATTCCTCCCACTTTCCCTTATTCATAGCCACGGCGACAGAAGCACGCTTCATTAAGTCTTCGGCATCTCCGTCGCTTGGGTTTATTTTTTGAATCTCGTTACCTATGGCAATGGTTTTTTCCGTGTCTCCCACTTCTAAATATGCATTACCCAGTTCTTTTAGGTTCTTGATATCTTTTGGGTTTATCTGCCTAATTGTTTCCAGACCAAATACTGCAGTCTGCTTCATTTCCAGAGCTATTGCTGCTTCGACTAATATTTGATGTGCAATGATATTGGCTACAGATTTATCTATGAGCTCTTCCGCTTTAGCGAGAGCTTCCTCCGGGTTTTTGTCTCCCTTGCCACGAAACATTAAAGGAGTTGCAGCTACTCTACCAAAAAGAGTCGAAAATCCTTTAGTATTTTTGCTGGCAAGTCTAAATTGTAGATTCCGTAATTTTTTCCTGATTTCAAGGCATCCGGGTGCAAGCTTAAGAATAGCAGAGTAAATTTCTCTGGAATAAGACGGATTAGAAATTAATGCCTTGTCTGCACCATCGACCTGCTTGACTTGCCTTGGATCTAAGTTGGTTATTGGAATCTCTTCAATCATTGGGGTAGTTACCTTGGATAAGACGAAAATATTTAAAAGCGAACAAATTCTATTAAATTTTACTCACAGTTTCATAAATCTTTGCATAAGCTTCATTTACCAGGTTTTTGTTTCTTGCCTCGACCAAAATCCTTAGTTTTGGCTCTGTTCCAGAGTACCGAACTAGGGTTCTTCCATTTTCTCCTAATTTTTTATTAATTTCTTGAAGGCAGTCTTGAAGACCAGCTAAGTTTTCAATGGGCGTCTTTTGCATTACTTCAACGGCACCAGATTTTGAAGGCCACAATTTAACCTTTTGGCAATATTTCGAAAAGTTTTCAAATTCGCTACTAATAAAACAATTTAAGACTGATAAGGCTGCAAATAAACCGTCACCAGTATTAAGATAATCGGTACAAATGATGTGACCTGAGGATTCTCCTCCCCAATTACATCCAAGCTTTTTCATTTCGAGGTAAACATTTCTATCACCAACATCTGTTCTATGTAAGGAAAGATCATTTCTCTTGAGAGTTTCAGAAAGACCAGAGTTACTATGAATGGTCGCAACTAAACCATCTCCAGTGAGACTTTTATTGTGATGGTTTTCAATAGTCAGAATCCCCAGAATTTGATCGCCCTCTACTTCGGTTCCGTTCTCATCGACGAATACCACACGGTCACCATCACCATCATGTGCAAATCCCAAGTGAGCCTTTTGGGCTTTGACTTCCTCTTGTAATCTTTGGACAAATTCCGATCCACATTGGTGATTGATCATGCCATTGCCATTATTTATTTCAAAAACCTCGGCTCCGAAGGAACGAAGAATTTCAGGGGTTAGGCTACAAGTTGCGCCATTAGAAAGGTCTACAACCAGTCTGATTCCATTCAGAAAATTTTTTGCAAATTTTGTACTAAGATTGATGGTGTATTTTGATACGAGATCACTTGAAAACGAAGGTAAATCACAAATTCCAAAATTCAGATTGCAATTATTACA
Organism: Verrucomicrobiota bacterium; assembly: GCA_036164015.1. Taxonomy (GTDB): domain Bacteria; phylum Verrucomicrobiota; class Verrucomicrobiia; order Opitutales; family Seribacteraceae; genus Seribacter. The sequence continues at coordinate 20,726 of JAYZJX010000088.1, forward strand.
AATTTCAAAAAACGATTCGATGCTTTGTTCTTCCTCTATGCTTAATTTACTTCCTTCCGAAGAAATGATTTTAAACCCGTTGTCACCATGCGGATTGTGTGAGGCTGTAATCATCACAGCACAACAGCAACTAGTAGTTGAGGCTGAGTAGGCGATTACAGGAGTTGGAATCACACCCGCATTTATAACTTCCATACCATATTCATTTATTCCACTTATTAAATATTGCATTAGTTCCAAACCAGATGGTCTTGTATCCCGTGCAAGCAAAATAGGCTTATTGATATGTCCGTTTTTTTGATAATGAGATGCAACTGCCCTTCCCAGAGAATAAGCAAAAGAATTGTTGATTATCTTGCCTCCGTAAGTTCCACGGATACCGTCAGTACCAAAGAATTTTAGATTTTTGTTCACTTAAAAAAAACATCCACTTCGGATAACCACTTTTTTATTAAGCCATCGGTTAAAATTGATTCCGCTAGTTCAGCCCCTTCTCCTAATGAAGAACATCGCCCAACTATCCAAAAGGCAGTTGCTGCATTGATGATGACTGTAGAAAGTAAAGCTGGCGGTGCATTACCTTCAATCAAGGTTTTCATAATTTTTATATTTTGATCCAAGGTCCCGCCTGCTAGATCGTTAAAAGAGCCCTCTTTTTGTTTCCATCTTGAGGGCTCCCAGATTTCCATTAAGTTGGCTTTATTTTTTCCAATCCCGCAGATTTTATTTTCTCCGCAGGAGGTAAGTTCATCGACTCCAGAAACGGGCCCGTTAGGTAAAAATCCATGAACAACGAGTCCAGATGTTACATCATTGCTTGTCAAAGCATGGGAAATTTTCTGCATGTATTTTGGGCTAAAAACGCCCAGCAGTTGATTGGATGGTTGCGCAGGATTTATGGCAGGCCCGAGAAGATTGAAAATAGTAATTATTCCTTCTTCTGCCAAAGATTTTCGAACTGGACCAATGTGCTTAAATGCTGGATGAAATTGCGGGGCAAAAAGGAAACTGAAATTCAGTTTTTTCATACCCTCAAGCCTGTTTTCTTCTGTGCAACTCAAAGGAATGCCTATTGCTTCAATCAAATCAGCACTGCCACATTTTGAGCTAATCGACCTGTTTCCATGTTTAATCACGGGTATCCCAGCACTTGCCAACATAAATGAAACGAATGTTGAAATATTAAAACTATTTGCCTTGTCTCCACCTGTGCCACAAAGGTCGATTGCTCTGTCAGCAAAATCACCTAGATTAGGGTCAATCGATAACTTACGGAATTCATTTACAAAATGTGCAAATTCATCATCTGATTCCCCTTTTTGCGAAAGTGAAAGAAGGAATCGTTTTTTTAATTCCAAAGAAGTTGACTCCTTGACCAATTCCTGAACACATGAAGCGATCTCTTGTTGAGTCAAATCTCGCTTATTCTTTAAATGATTGATTGAGGCGAAAAGTTGTGTTGTATCATCCATTGACGATGTTTCGTTTACAATTTAATTGATGCATTATTAGTTGATACATCTTGTAGAACCATTTATGCCTTTGCGACAATCCTTTTTCCTTCTTATTTTTTCAGGGATGTTTTCGTTTTCTTTGACCTTGAGAAGTGAGACTGAGAGAAACACGGAAGCCACTTCAAGCATCCCTGTAAAAGCGATGGATTATGGGGATGCTTTTATATACGGAATTGTAGAGGGCGTTACTGAGTTTTTACCCATTTCATCAACCGGACATCTTGTCTTAACAAGTGAAGTTATTGGATCTGATAAATGGGGTTTATCGCAACAAGAAGCATTGCATGCATATTTAATTGTTATTCAAGGAGGAGCTATCTTAGCAGTAGCGATAATTTACTGGTCTCGTATTTGGTCCATGTTTATTGGAATTTTTGGTGTTAATCCAGAAGGCAGAAAGCTATTAATTAACATTTTAGTTGCTTTTATACCTGCAGCGATATTGGGACTTTTGTTAGATTCAATAATTGAGGAATTTCTCTTTGGTCTTCTACCCATCGCCATTGCATTACTCCTTGGGGCTTTTTTGATGCTATGGGCAGAGAAAAGAAAGCAAAAAGTAATAAACTTAAATACAGATAGGAATAAAAACCTAGAAAGCTTAGAAATGAAGGATTCCCTTACTATAGGACTTCTTCAATGCGTGGCGATGTGTCCTGGGACAAGTCGCTCTATGATGACCATCGTAGGTGGGTATTTGGTTGGGCTTGAGAGAAAGTATGCGGCAGAGTTCAGTTTTCTTCTGGGTCTTGTGACCCTTACGGCAGCAGCTGGTTATAAAACTATTTCTAAATGGGAAACAATGTCCTCTCATTTGACCATTGGTCCTGTTCTAATGGGTTGCTTGGTGGCAGGTGTTTCTGCGGCCTTTTCAGTGGTTTGGCTTGTCGGATATCTTAGTAGAAATGGTCTTGGGGTTTTCGTTATTTACAGGATCATTTTATCGATAGCAATTTTCGCATTTTATTTTTACGGCAAATAATAATCCAAATAGAAAAGAATCAAATTCGGTCTAATCTTGACGAAATATTTTCGTTCCTTATTTTAAATATTATGGGACAGCCTAAAAGAAAACATTCAAAGCAAAGAAGCAGAAAGCGTCGCGGTGCGAACCGTTTCAAAGCCCCTTTGCTTATTAAAGAAGCAGATGGAACATTTTCTCGATCTCACCGTGTAAACCCTGAGACCGGTGAGTATCGTGGCAGGCAAGTGCTCGATATAGAGGTTTAATTAAACCTACAGCTTCGGCATGAACGACTCCGAGGCTAAAATAACCCTTGCGGTCGATGCTATGGGCAGCGATAGGGGGCCAAGCGAAGTTGTCGCAGGTGTCTCGATGGCAGTAGATACTTCTCCGCGAGGAACTAAATTTTTGTTGTTTGGAAAAGAAGAAATTTTGATCAACGAAATTTCTAAATTTGACAATCTCAATGGGGATCAAGTCGAGATCAGGCATGCATCAGAAGTTGTGGAAATGGATGAAAAACCTATCGCCGGGATAAAGGGCAAGAGAGATTCATCCATGGCACTGGCTATTCAGAGTGTTAAAGACCAAGAGGCACAAGCCCTTTTGAGTTGTGGAAATACAGGCTGTTTAATGGCTGGAAGTACTATTAGGCTTAGGACGCTTGAAGGATTGGAGCGTCCAGCTTTGTGTACAATTTGGCCTGGCAGAGAAAGATACTTTACTCTTTTGGACGCTGGGGCAAATCCTCACGCTAAGCCTTTGCATATTGCACAAAATGCTATTCTTGGATCTAATTATGCAAGAGTGGCACTTGGGCTTGTTCGTCCAAAAATCGGTCTTCTCACTATTGGTACAGAGGAAGGTAAAGGGAATGATTTGATCAACGAAACCCACAGTATGCTTAAAGATATTGACGGAAGTATTATAAATTACAGCGGTTTGATCGAAGGTTTCCAAATTTTTGAGAATGCAGTCGATGTTGTGGTCTGTGATGGGTTTGTGGGAAATATTGTACTTAAAGCATGTGAATCGTTGAGTAAGCTAATCAGTTCTTTTTTGGATGAAGAGTTGAGACGAAATGCTCTAAGAAAAACAGGAGCACTTTTATCAAAAGGAGCCTTTAAGAGTTTGAAACAAAGAATTAACCCGGAACAATTTGGTGGAGCACCTTTACTTGGGCTTACCCAAAATGTTATCAAGGCACATGGTTCATCAAATCAAAATCATGTTAGTGGTGCGGTAAAAATTGCATTAGATTTGGTTCAACATGATATGCTTACTCAGCTGGCCACTGATATTCGTGAAGCTAATGAGATTTTCCGTCCAAACTTTAACATTGAATGAGTTTAAATCACGAAAAATAGAGAAATGGCTGCCGAGCGAAACAGAGTAATTTTGGGTATGGGTTCTCATGTGCCACAAAAGGTTTTGGGCAATGAAGAACTAAGTAAAAAAGTCGATACTTCTCATGAATGGATTCAATCTAGGACGGGCATCATTGAAAGGAGAATTGCCGAAGAGCAAGAGTCCACCAGTGACTTAGCTTATGAAGCAGCACGAAAAGCTATCAATGATGCCGGCGTAAATATTGAGCAAATTGATTTGGTAATAGTGGCAACTATAACCCCAGATATGTCATTTCCTTCGACCGCCTGTCTTTTGCAGCATCGTCTCGGTCTGAAGCATGTGACTTGCTTTGATCTTGAAGCGGCATGCTCTGGATTTCTTTATTCTCTTGATGTTGCAGATGGTATGATAGCTTCGGGTAGATACAATTGTGCCTTGGTCATTGGTGCAGAGAAAATGTCCTCGATTATGGATTGGGAAGATAGGACCACTTGTGTTTTATTTGGAGATGGTGCAGGTGCAGCCATTATCAGTTCTAAAGGAAGTGGCCCTTCCTTACTTGGCTTTCGTTCTGGTGCTGATGGATCAAACCCATCCCTTTTATATCAACCGGCAGGTGGTTCTTTAAAACCAGCAAGTGTACAAACAATCGATAAGAGAGAACATTTTCTCAAGATGAATGGAAAAGAAATTTTTAAGTCTGCCGTTCGAGTAATGGAAAAAGCCATTAGGGACTTGCTCGCTGATCATAAATATAAAATTTCGGATGTTGATCATGTCATCCCTCATCAAGCGAATGTTAGAATAGTGGAGAGTATGGCCCAAAGACTTGAAATTCCGATGGAAAAGTTTTTTTGTAATCTTGACCGTCATGGTAATACTTCAGCAGCCTCAATACCTTTGGCTTTAGATGAAGCAATTAGAAAAAACATATTCAATGAAGGTGATCTTGCCGTTCTGGTTGCCTTCGGAGCAGGCTTGACTTGGTCATCAACACTTGTTCGATTCTAGAATAACTCTTTAATATTTTGAAATCATTATTAATCATTTTAACAGTAAACTTTCTTTTTTTGGATTTTCTTTCGGCACAAAAAAGAAACTCACGTAATCTTCATGATTCAAGCGAGGAACATTTATTTCCTGGAACTGGTTTTTTTATTAAAAATCGTAAGCCTTATGAGGACTACCAGGCAAAGGCATGGTTTAAGGAGGCTTATTTATTAGAGAAGGAAGAAAAAACCTCCAAAGCTCTTTCATTATATGAGAAATTTACTAAAAGACGCTCAGATGCCATTTTAAAGATTGATGCCAAAACTTATAAAGTTGCTCCGGAATCCCTCTTCCGTGCCGCTACAATCCGTGAAGCAAGGGGTGATTGGAGTAAATCTTTTGATCACCTTAAATTAATTGCACAGGCATATACAGATTATGACTTCGAGCTTGTGGCTGATTCGTTGATGAGGATTTCTGAAAGATTGGCGAAGGAAAAGCTACCTTCTAGGTGGGGGATAATTCCTCGCTTTCGTTCCGGTAACCAAGATCGTTCAAGATTTAACGAAATTTCCTCACTTACTAAAGGCCCAAAACATGCACCGAGGGCACTTATGGTCTTAGCTGAGATTTCGATCAAAGATAATAAAGAAGAGGAAGCTGTAGACGCCTTGATACGTTTAGTTAATTTGTATCCAGATCATTATCTCAGTGAGAAGGCATATTTTCTGATTGCTCAAGTTTATGAGAACATGGTTGCTGGTCCAGCTTATGATCAAGGAGCAACCATGAAATCACTCAATTTCTATGAGGATTATCTCATTCTCTACGAAAATGCTCCGGAAAGGGATATTCACGAGACAGATGAGAAATATGATGCAAGGATTAAAGAGTATGGTTTGAGAAAGAAAAATGCTGAACTTGGTAGAATCAGAATGAGAGAAACATTGGCCTCAAGTAAATTAGAAATTGGAAGTTATTTGGAAAATTATGGAAAATACTTCATTACTCGCTGGCGTGATCTAGGCGATGAGCCCTCATTACAGTTTTACAATGAGGCGATCACTGTAGCACCAGAATCAGAGGCTGCCCGAATTGCGGAGAAAAAAATACTTAATCTTAAAAATGGCGAGTGAACATCGCATTAATTAATTTATCAAAACTTACTTTTTTATGCCTCTGCTATTTCTTTTTAAGTAGTTGTAAGTATAAAACCCTTAAAAAAGCTTCATCTAGCCAAGATGTTTACATTTCTGTCGTTAATCGATCGTTGGCTCCTCAATTTGGTATACTGCTAAAGCGAAAGATTAAAGAAATGATTTCCCGAACTGATAATTACAAACTTGTGAATTCTCCCAATGACAGTGATCTAGAAATAAATGTGATGGTGAAATCTTATGAGAAAGAACCAGGGGTTTATTTGGAAGATGATCCAATAATTGCTTCTTCGATCGATAATAGAATTGGGGTTGAGGTCTTTTTCAAGCGGAATCAACTGCCAGATAAATCTTTCAGAGAGTCGTTTAAGCTTTCGGCTCCGTCCTTACGTCCCTCAGAGAGAAGCCAAGCACTTTCACGCAATGCCTTTTATGAACTTGCTGAAAACTTTTCCAGAAAGATTAGGTTTATGTTGCTTAATCTTGAAGGAATTTAAAGCAATGGATGAAAGAATTAAAAGATTAGCTCCATCTATACTAGCGGGCAATCATGCCAATCTAAAGGACGCACTCTTAATCACTGATAAAGATGGTAGAGAATGGATACATCTTGATATTATGGATGGACATTTTGTTCCTAATCTGAGTTTTGGTCCCCAAACTGTTGCTGATTTACGAAAATATTCAAAACAGTTTTTTGATGTTCATCTTATGTTAGATCAACCTGATCGTTATGTGGATGCCTTTATTGAGGCAGGTTCGGATCTGATTAGCATTCATGTTGAGCCGAAATATGATAAGCAGGCAACCTTGGACAAAATAAAAAAATCCGGAGTCAAAACCGGAATGGTTATTAACCCAGATTCTCCCATCGATGGACTTATTCCTTATCTAAGCCAACTCGATTTAGTATTGTTAATGACGGTTTTCCCAGGTTTTGGTGGCCAAAAATTTATTGAAGAAGTCTTAGATAAAGCACACGAAATCTCGCAATTAAGAAAAAGTAAGAATTATAATTTTCTTTTAGAGGTAGACGGAGGAGTCGGACCAGAACATATACAAAATTGCTTGGAAGCAGGCGTCGATATTTTCGTAGCCGGCACTGCGTATTTTAAGAGAAGTTTTTCCGAAAGACAAAAATTCGCCGAGTCAGTTGAGTTGAGTACTTAAGAATTAACCTTAGCTATCACAGATAGGGTGCTAAGACTAGTGCCACAACTGACATTAGTTTCAATAAAATATTAAGGGACGGTCCTGAAGTATCCTTTAACGGATCTCCAACTGTATCACCAACAACTGCGGCTTTATGTACCTCTGATCCTTTACCATGCTTGGATCCATCGATTTCATATCCTTCCTCTACCATTTTCTTAGCATTATCCCAAGCACCTCCAGCATTGGATTGAAAAAGAGCCATAAGCACTCCGGATGCTGTCACTCCAGCAAGTAGTCCACCTAGCATTTCAGCTCCACTCCCAGGGAAAAGATAATTACCTCCAAGACCAATAATTACTGGAGATAAAATAGCAACTAAACCAGGCAAAACCATTTCTTTAATTGCGGATTGAGTAGAAATCTCAACACATTTTCCATATTCGGCAGAATCAATCGCGTCATCAAAGTTTTCTCTCTCTTCTTCAGACCATTCGTCTGAAGATTTACCTTCATTTCGATTCATGATCTCAAGAGCTGTTTTCAGTGCAGGAATATCATGGAATTGCCTGCGAACTTCTTGGATCATTGACATTGCAGCTCTTCCTACAGCACCCATGGCTAAAGCACTAAATAAGAAGGGAAGCATTGATCCGATAAACAGTCCCGCCATTACTTTAGGTGCAGATACATCAATAATTTCAATACCCGCAGTTTCTTTAAAGGCAGCAAATAATGCCAGAGCAGTAAGAGCAGCTGAACCAATAGCAAAACCTTTACCGATGGCAGCAGTTGTATTCCCAACTGCGTCTAGTTTGTCCGTCCGCTGACGAACTTCTGGTGGAAGTTCAGACATTTCTGCTATACCACCGGCATTATCCGAAATCGGACCGTATGCATCAACCGCTAGTTGAATACCAGTATTAGAGAGCATACCAACTGCCGCGATGGCAATTCCATAGAGACCAGCAAGTTCATATGCTCCGACAACGGCAGTGGCTAGGATTAAGATTGGAAAAGTTGTTGAAATCATTCCAACGCCCAGTCCCGATATTATATTAGTCGCATAACCAGTGATAGACTGATCGACGATGGCACGGACAGGTCTCTTATTTGTACCTGTATAATGTTCGGTGATAAAACCTATAGCCAATCCCGCAATCAATCCAATAATGGTAGCCCAAAATACACCCATGGCTGTGTAGGTAATGTCGTTGTAAGACCAAGTTTCAGGTAAAAATTTATTAATTATAAAATATGATGCAACTATCATGACTGCTGATGAGAAGAACTCACCAGTGTTCAGGGCTTTCTGCGGATCGTCTCCGTCCTTTACTTTCACGAGGAAAGTTCCAAGAATTGAAGTAATAATTCCGACAGCGCCTAGGATTAAGGGAAGGAGTATGGGAGAGAGCCCTCCTAAAAAGTCTGTAAAATTTGTTGCTCCAGCCACCATTGCAGCCCCAAGAACCATTGTGCCAATGATAGATCCTACATAAGATTCAAACAAATCTGCTCCCATGCCTGCAACATCTCCTACATTATCCCCAACATTGTCAGCGATAGTTGCAGGATTAAGAGGATGATCCTCTGGAATGCCAGCTTCCACCTTACCGACCAAATCTGCACCAACATCTGCAGCTTTTGTGTAAATACCGCCTCCAACCCTTGCAAATAATGCGATAGATGATGCACCAAATGAAAAGCCAGTTAAAACCGATAAAGTGACGCCTAATGAGGCACCCGGTTGAAATGCACCAAAATGATTTCCAAAAAGATAAAAAAGACCACCCAGTCCGAGAATGCCTAGACCTACCACACCAAGTCCCATAACCGCACCTCCGGAGAAAGCTACCTCGAGTGCTTTTCCTAAGCTGTCTTTAGCAGCATTAGCAGTTCTCACATTAGCTTTCGTTGCCACTTTCATACCAAGAAATCCAGCTAACGCAGAACACAAAGCACCTACCGCAAAGGATAAAGCTACAAGTGAATGGCTTTGTTCGTTGTTAGAGCCGCTCCAGTAAAGCAAGGCAGCAACGGCTGCTACAAATATTATAAGGATACGGTACTCAGCTCTGAGAAAAGCCATGGCACCTTCCTGAATGCTCCGTGCAATTTTTACCATCCGCTCCGATCCTTCGGGTATTGAATTTATAGATTGAGTCTTCCACCATGTGAAAAGCAGGGCTAGGACTCCGATTGAAGGCAAAGAGAGTAGGAGGTTTTCAAGATTCATACTTTTGAGGAATAAGTGATTTTATAATAAGACAAGGCAAAGACTAATGATCGAAAAAGATTGATTTTGATCGATTGTGATCTTTTTGGCAAGTTTGTAATTATTTCTAGGTTAGTAATACGATATAATGATTCTAATATTACTTGCATTACTTGGCTAATTCTTCAGAGTAAATGCATGAAATTAGTACTCTCGTCGTTTTTGGTTTTCGTTTATTTAATTAATTTAACCTCTTGCCAAAACCCTTATCGTAGACCTGGACAAAATGCTTCACAAAAACAAAGTTACATTTCTCCATCTTCAGAGAAGAGTAATGTTTCGACTGATGCTTACAGAGTAGATAGCAAGCAGTACGACCAATTTTTTGTTATGAGATATGGTCTCTTGTACCAAAAGCATTCAGATGTTCCTTTTACTGGAAGAATTGTTCAAGTGAATAATGGAAATGAAGGAAAGTATGTTTCTTCTGATGAGAATTGGTCTAATGGTAAAAAACATGGACAATCGACTAAATGGTTCTCGAACGGTACTAAGATGTATGAAAGGAATTACAAAGATGGCAAATGGCACGGTGCAGTAACCCGATGGTGGCCTAACGGTCAAAGAATGTATGTGACAGCCTACACTGAAGGAGTAAGGAATGGTCGTGAAGCTAAATGGAAATCAGATGGCACTCCACTTAATGTTTCGTCAGATGGGAATAATGATCAGAAAGAAACCGATCCAGTAGGAAATACATCTTCACAAGAAAGTGTTAGTGAGTCTCCTTCGGTAGCCTTTCCTTCAGTTGACATTTCGCCCTCTCCAGTCTTACCCGTAGTAAGTGAGCCGGAACCAAGTATTGAGTCTGACCCTGATGGAATACCCTCCATTCCAGAACTTCCTGGCATCTCAGACTCGAATGAAGTAGCACCTTCATTGCCTGAACTACCCGAGCCAACTGACTCAGCTCCAAGTAATGAATCAAGCACTGAAGAATTGCCCGCGTTACCAGGTTTACCAATGGATCCTTCGGCTGAATCTGGAGAAAGCTTACCAGAGCTTCCTGGTATCTCAGACTCGAATGAAGTAACACCTTCATTACCTGAACTTCCTGGTTCGACTGGTACAGCACCAAGTGATGAATTACCCGCGTTACCAGGTTTACCAATGGATCCTTCGGCTGAATCTGGAGAAAGCTTACCAGAACTTCCTGGTATCTCAGACTCGAATGAAGCAACACCTTCATTGCCTGAACTTCCTGGTTCGACTGTCACAGCACCAGGCGATGAGTTGCCCGCATTACCTGGTTTACCTATGGATCCTTCGGCTGAATCTGGAGAAAGCTTGCCTGAACTTCCTGGGCTTCCACCATTACCTAGCTCAAACAGTGATTCTGGTGATTTACCACCACTCCCACCTCTCCCCTAAAAAGAATACACTTTTCAATACAGATAAATTCCAAAAAAGAAAATAGAGATCTAAAGGCTTCATTGTAATAACTCATGTGTAGATAATTGGATTTTATCTGCTAAATCCTATTTTTCTTGGTAAACTTTCTACCCTAATTATAGATCTAAATACAGGAAATGAAATTATTTGTATCAAGAAATGGTCAAACTTTTGGACCATACTCTTTAGGACAAGCAAAGGATTTTCTTGCTGCTAATCAATTGTTATCGACTGATTATGCTTTGATTGAGGGGACTAATGAATGGAAGCCTCTGAAGGAAGTTATTGAGAATACAGAAGCACCAAAAATTTCACAAGATCCTCCAGATAACCAAGTTCAAAATAAGGAAAACCTTTTAGATCCTGAGATCAAAGTTGATTCTTCCAAAATGGAGGAACCTGAAGGTGAAATTTCCAAGCAAAAGAAGCCTGCAAAGCCAGCCGCCAAAGTAGCAAAAATAAAAAAAGGAAAAGGTGGCCAGATTATTGTAGTTGCCCAAGAAAAGAGCTTTTTATCCAAGATTATTTCCACCATTTTTGTTTTAATTTTTCTATTCCTCCTTGCAATAGGTGCCATTGTTGGAGCCTACTTTGCAATGCCTTCAAAGATGGGGCCAATTTTCGCAAGGTTTGGAATTGAATTGGATGGTAATTCGAATGGATCCTCATCTACGGAAGTAGTTGATGAAGAGACCAAAAATCCAGGTGAGATCATGCTGAGTGAAGATGCATGGAACACTTTAAGATCTTCTGGTATAAAAATTTTACCTATTGTTGGAAAGAAAGGAGTACAGGTAATTTCTTCGGTTGATCCAGAACTTGCCATGAAGGATGAAGATTTGGAAAAGTTATTAATTATTGCCCCTCATATTATCTCATTGGATCTGACTGATTCAAAAATAACGAACATTGGAATCGATTCCATTTGTAAGATGTCTAATCTAAATAAACTTCTCTTAGAAGGTGTTGAGGGAATTAATGCGGATAGTCTAAGTAAGCTCAAATCACTCCCGAAGCTAGAACACCTGAATCTTATACGAGTTAAATTAGAAGCCGCTGCTATCGATTCTCTGATTTCAATTGAATCTTTACGAGAGGTTTATCTTTTTGATTCCGGCCTTGCAGAGGAAGAAATAACTAAATTAAAGAGTGCCAGACCAAAAGTTTTTGTAAATTCAGGTTAAGCTTTTCTGGCATTAATTTTCGATCGGCGATTAGGAAAGCAAGTTTTGCAAATCACGCATTGCAATCCATAACAGGTATGGGCTTGGCAGAGCTCCCGAGCGTAGTAAATAATTTGAAGATGTAATTGATTCCATCTTTCATTTGGAAAATGTCTCTTTAGATCTTTCTCTGTCTGAGTTACGCTTTTACCACTCGTCAATTTCCATCGTTGAGCAAGTCGGTGAATATGAGTATCCACAGGAAAAGAGGGATGTCCAAATGCCTGAGACATGACAACGGAAGCAGTTTTGTGTCCAACGCCCGGCAGTTCTTCCAATGTTTCAAATGTATTGGGTACCGAACCATCATACTTCTCAACTAATATTTGAGAAAGTCCATGAATGGCGTTAGCTTTTCTTGGAGCCAAGCCGCAGGGTCGGACAATAGCATTGATTTTATCGACGCTTTGGGAAGCCATTTTTTTTGGGGTGTCAGCCAATCGAAAAAGACCGGGAGTCACTTTATTGACTCGAGCATCCGTACATTGGGCGGACAAAAGAACTGCAATCAATAAGGTAAAGGGATCCGAATGGTCCAAAGGAATTGGGGGATTCGGATACAACTCATCTAATTTTTTGTCAATGAATTCGATACGTTCCTTAAGTTTCATTTTACACCGCAAATAGAATGAATATTTAGAAGAGGTATTTGGATGTTGTTTGATTATTCGAACACATCCATAATTGAATGAAAAGAAATTTCTTTTATTTAAAGTTAATACAATTCCGCCGCCTGAGATGAGACAATATGTCTCTATCTTGGGGTTTGTCGGGGGCTTTTGTCCCTTCATGTAAGCATACCATAGATAAAAAAACGGCTTTGTATCGCAGAAATACGATGTTTTGTACTAAAATGAAAACGGAATGAATCTTGCAAAACTAAGGATATGAATATTGATCCCGAAAAATTTACTGAGCTTGGAATCTCTGCAATTCGGGAAATGGCGGAGGTCGCCAAGCGGAATGGTCAACAGGAAGTGGAAGTTTGGCATTTACTTTCCGCCCTCATGTCACAAGAGAATGGAATTGTGCCCGCCCTCATGGAAGAAATGGGAATTGGTACAGCTCCTGTGCAACTCGCCCTTCAACGTGAGCTTAAAAACCTTCCTAAAATTGCAGGTGATGTTAACACGGCACGCTCCTATGCATCTGCTAGTCTAACCGAGGCAGTGGAAAAAGGGCAGGCTATATCGAAGGAAATGCAGGATGATTACATTAGCACCGAGCACTTACTTCTTGGACTTGCTAGTGTGGGTAAGCCCTCTACTTTCAAGCAATTTTTTAAAAACTTTGAACTTACGGAGAAAAAGATCAGGAAAACATTGGAAAGTCTTCGAGGAGGACAAAAAGTAACTTCTAAGACTCCGGAGAATTCATTCCGGGCTTTAAAGAAGTATGGAATCGATTTGGTTGAGCAGGCAAAATCCGGAAAATTGGATCCAGTTATCGGTCGTGATTCTGAAATTCGTCGGGTAATCAGAATCCTTTCTAGAAAAACCAAGAATAATCCTGTGCTTATTGGTGAACCTGGAGTAGGGAAGACCGCCATTGTTGAGGGGCTTGCCCAAAGAATTGTTCGGGGCGATGTGCCCGAAGGGCTTAAGGATAAAACAATTTTTACTTTGGAGATGGGGTCTCTTCTCGCCGGAGCTAAATTTCGAGGAGAATTCGAAGAACGCTTAAAAGCTGTACTCTCTGAAGTGAGTAAAGCGGAAGGAAGAATTGTCCTGTTCATCGATGAAATGCATACCATTGTTGGTGCCGGCAAAGCTGAGGGAGCGATTGATGCGGGTAATATGCTTAAACCTATGCTTGCTCGTGGTGAGCTTCATTGCATTGGAGCCACCACTTTGAATGAATATCGACAAAACATCGAAAAGGATGCCGCACTAGAGAGACGCTTCCAAACTGTACTAGTCGATCAACCCAATGTTGAAGATACTATTTCGATTCTTCGCGGTCTTCGAGACCGCTTCGAAATCCATCATGGAGTCAATATTCGCGACGAAGCATTGGTCAATGCAGCAGTTCTTTCTAATCGTTATATTTCTGACCGTTTTCTCCCGGATAAAGCGATAGATTTGGTGGATGAAGCCTGTGCTATGATTCGGACTGAACTCGATAGCATGCCGGCTGAGCTCGATGAGATAAGCAGAAGAGTACTTCAGCTCGAAATCGAGGAAACCGCACTTAAACAGGAGAAAGATAAATCCAGCAAGGACCGACTCGAAGCATTACGAAAGGATTTGGGAAATGCCAGGGACAAAATGGAAACCATTAAGCGGCAATGGGAAAACGAAAGGAAGGGAATTGATGATGTTCGTGTACTTCGTGAACAAATCGAATCCACCCGTGCTGAGATGGAACGAGCTGAACGTGCCTATGATTTGAATCTAGTTGCTGAATTAAAACATGGAAAACTTCCCAATTTGGAGACGGAACTTGAAAAACTCGAGAAGGCAGAGAAAAAAGATGATTCTATTCTTAAGGAGGAAGTCACCGCCGAGGAAATTGCGGATATTGTAGCACGTTGGACAGGCGTTCCTGTAGCTAAATTAATCGAAGGTGAACGCGAAAAGCTTCTTCGCCTCCAAAATATTTTACATGAACGGGTGATTGGACAGGACGAGGCAGTGGATGCCGTATCCGAAGCAATTATGCGAGCACGTGCAGGAATCAAAGATCCAAACCGTCCGATTGGTTCCTTTTTATTTCTCGGACCGACAGGAGTCGGAAAGACCGAACTTGCCAAGACACTGGCGGAGAGCCTTTTCGATAGCGAAAACAATGTCGTTCGTATCGATATGTCCGAGTATATGGAGAAGCACTCCGTAGCCCGCCTAATTGGTGCACCTCCAGGGTATATCGGGTATGAAGAAGGGGGGCAACTAACAGAGGCTGTTCGTCGTAAGCCTTACTCGGTTATTCTTTTCGACGAGATCGAAAAAGCTCACCCGGATGTTTTCAATGTTCTTCTCCAATTGATGGATGATGGACGTCTAACTGATTCTCAGGGTCGTACTGTGGACTTTAAGAATGTGGTTGTCATTATGACTTCCAATGTGGGAAGTCGTTATTTGCAGGACAACTTAATGGAAAATGAAATATCTGAATCTGCCCGCGA
This sequence comes from Verrucomicrobiota bacterium, assembly GCA_036164015.1. Lineage (GTDB taxonomy): Bacteria > Verrucomicrobiota > Verrucomicrobiia > Opitutales > Seribacteraceae > Seribacter. Next base: position 35,867 of record JAYZJX010000088.1, read on the forward strand.
ATCTGTCATGGCAGATCTAAGAGATCATTTCCGTCCCGAATTTCTCAATCGAATTGATGATACTGTTCTTTTTAAACCACTCTCACTTGAAGAAATTACTGAGATTGTAAATCTCTTGCTGAGTGCCCTCAATATGAGACTTGAAGACCGTAAGGTCTCGGTCGTCTTCTCCGACCCAGCCAAGAAATGGATTGGGGAAAAGGGATATGATCCGACTTATGGTGCGCGTCCTTTGAAGAGATTTTTACAGAAACAAGTGGAGACTCAGCTTGCTAGGGCACTGGTGTCTGGTGAAGTGGAAGAGGGAAGTGAAGTTACTTTTTTCGTTAAAGATGACGAATTGGTGATGAAAGTAAATTAAGATTTATTTGTTAACTAATACTGCTCCAAAATCCTAAAATTATTGGGAAATTTTATTTCTTTCAGTATTATTTGTTATTTCATTATTCAACATCTGCCATTTTAAATAGCGTTGATTCTTATGATTCTCATATTGACTTCTATCAAAAGAGAAATTCAAGGCCTTTAAGAGGTTGATTCCTTTTTCCTTTCCGTATTTTCGATGAACTATGATTGATTTTCCGTCAGGGAAAAACCTGGCGAAATCACACCTGCCAAAGTTGAGTGAAAGAAGTTCATCTCCTTTTTTTGCATCCCAGATTCTTATTGTATCATCATTGCTGGTAGTAATAATTCTCTGCCCATCCGATGAATAGTACGCACTATTTACACTAGACAAATGTCCCTTTAGTGCGAATTTGACTCTGCCTGAATTTGGGTTCCATGTTTTAGCTATTTTTGAGTATCTGGATGTGCTTAGAACATTTTTCCCATCTGGAGAGAATGTCAGGCTGTTCAGTGCATTTGGACCAACTGAAATTATTTTTAGTTTATCAAGATCCCAGACAATTGTTTTTTGGTTTTCATCACATGTTACTAATTTTTCTCCTTTAGGATCAAAGGATGCCAGAATAACAGAGTCATCATGTTGTAGAGTGGTTATCTGTTTTGAAGATTCAGCATCCCAAATAATAACCGATTTATCTGCACTTGTGGTAGCAATCATTTTACCATCAGGAGAAAATGTAGCGAAATTAACTTTTTTTTGGTGACCTCTAAGCGTGTAAATAATTTTCCTGTCCTTAATATTCCAAAGGCAAGACGTCATATCATCACTAACGGAAATAAATCTCTCTCCACATGGAGAAAAGGAGGTAAAATTAATCTGTGCTGAGTGTCCTTCAGAAAAAGATAAAACTTTTAGATTTTTCTTTGCGTCCCATAGATCAATTTCTTTTCCCTTCTTGCCAACAAGTAAAATCATTGAGTTATCAGGGGAAACTGAAGCTTCGCGAACATAAGGGTTGGGTTCCAAATTAAGGATATTATTATCTGGTTGTCTTGCCCAAACGCGAATCCTGCCATCCTGACTTGTGGTTAAAAATCTTTTATTGTCCGGATGAAAATCAATGCCTGTTAAGGAAAGAGCATGAGTACGGGTATTGCTGATTAATTGCTTCTTCCAGTTATCCCATAATTGAACTGTTCCATCTGAGCAGGCAGTCGCAAGAAAATTTCCATTAGGGGAGTAAGAAGCCGTTACAAGGTCTTTAAATTGCCCCGAGGTTTGATAGGAAAACTCTTGATTTATAGGATCCCAAAAAATTAATGATCTCATTGAGTTAGTAGAAAATATATTTCCACCTTTGGGTGCGTAAATTGAGAACAGCACATTGGCTCTTTCGTTATGAATAGGAAATGTTTGAGTGTTTCCTCCAGCTAAATGTGTGATGTTAAAGGTTCCTCGGCTATGTGAAGTCACCATTTTTGTTTCATTGGGAGAAAAATCAAAATAATTGAGACGGGTATCAGGAAATAAAATTTCTCTTAGCTCTTTACCATTTTTAAGATCATAAAAACTGACCGCTCCATTGTTTGTTCCAATCGCTATTTGCTTACCTTTCCCAAAATAAGAAATATGAACAATCTTATCTTTTTTATCATTGGATAGAGAGATACTAGGATATTCTTCTCCCGATTCAACTGCCCAGATTCTTACGGGACCATAATCTGGAGATGATATGAATGTAGATCCATCTGGTGAGAAAGCAACTTTACGAAAAATGGTTTTCCCCTCATTAAATGACTTAATAATTTTCCCTGTTGCAGTATGCCAGATTTTAATCTGACCACCTGAGCCAGCTGCTAGAAACTTCTTGCCGTCGGGTGAAAAAACTCCGGATTCTACATGTCCACTGTGAAAATATTCCTCTTTCTCATGAAGATTAACTGTAAGCAATGAGCGGTCGGCGTCTAGGATGAGACGGCCCCATTCCCAATTTCTGAATTTTGGATTTGTATTCCATAAGATATTCTCGGCAGTTACAATGTCACCTTGATTAATTTTGGAGTTTGCCAGGTTTATTTGGTAAACATAAGACTTCCACTCTGCTTCTCTCTGCAATTGAGAAGAAATATATTGAGCGCGTTCTGCTTTTTCCCTTTGGAAAGATTCTTCATCGCGTGCTTTTTCAGCAACAATTTGTGCAGAAATTGCATTAATTTTTTGCTTCTCTGCTTCTGTTTGCTGTTCCAGTGCACGCAAAGTTAAGGCTGACATAATCGCAACCAGGGCGAGGGAAAATGTACTTAGCCCTAGAAGTTTCTTTTGGTTGCGAGCGAGGTCACGTTGTTTAAGTTGATCGAACCCAACGCCGATGAGGCCTGCAATCAATTTAATGATCGCGTTTTTCTTCCCATCCCTCTCATCACGACAATCCGCTGCAATCGGTTCAATTGGATTTGAAGTTAGATTACCATCTTTATCGATTTCATACCTGACTGCGTCGGGAAAGCATTCCTGTGGATCAGGGCGACCAGTTTCTGAGATATTTGGAATGCCTCCTATGATGAAACAGAAAATGTTGCCAGACCTACCAAGCTGTTTGAAATATTTTATCTCTTCATTAACCCATTTTGATTTGGCAGAATTTGGAGAGCAAATAACGATTAAATGGGACGATTCTTCCAGTGCATTTTTAATGACACTTGCAAGTTCATTAGCCGTGGGCAATTCTTCACGATCCCGAAAAATTGGGTATAACCGTTTCTGAATTTCCCCTGATTGAGTTTTCTTTCCTACAAGACTCCTCGGTATACGATAGGTTTCAAGTTTCTTATGCAACCAATCAACCGCCTTTTTGTCATGGTGCGAATAACTAATGAAAGCTTTATATTTGAAAGACTTGGGCATAGAGGGGCTTTTGGAATAATGAAACTCAAAGTAAAACCGCAGATCAAGAAAATTGCTTTATTAAAGAAGGTCGTGGATAGATCTGTCGATTACCCTCTTATTGATAAATAGAAAAACAATTGCATAAAGTACCAAGAAGAAAATAGTGTTTGGAGAAACTAATTCATTGATTGTTATTCCAATCTCTCTTGCTCGTTCAATGATAATTGATTTACCACTTAATCCAACGACTAATGTTAGGATTAGGATAACAAAAAATAAGCGAGTAAAGCTAGCAAAGAAAACTTGGCTGATTTGTTGATTTGAAAATCCGAGCAGTAGAAGATTGCGAGCATGTTCTGCAGACTTAGCAATTACGAGTCGGTAACTGCTGGCGAAGGTGGCAATGGAAAGAAGGGAGAGAAGAGTACCTATTCCAATAACTCCAATAAAGAGTCCAATAAGTACTTTTTTGATTAAATCCTGCTTGGGAAATTCACGATTGAGTTCATATCCTTGATCCTTGATAAATTGGAGAAGGGCAGGGGATGGACTGTCCACCACTTCAAGAATAATCCGGGAAGGCTGTATCTCTTTATCCAGAATTCGAGTAATCGATGAAATTGGAGATCGATCGGCGGGGTTGTTGAGTGGAGAGACTTCCCAAGATGCAAAACCGGGTTCGTTTTTCATCTCTAGGATTTGCTCTCTTGAATGGGGAGGACCATCAATAGCACCCTCTTTCCAGAGAAAATAAAAATCTCCACTGTCTGGTTGTCCAAATCTTTTGTTTGCCCAGGTAAGAAAGCTTTCTGGGACGAGTACGCTGTTTATTCGCTTACTAAAAGCGACAAAGCGACCATCCAGAGTGGCTTCCCGATTTTTGCCGATAAAGACTTCAATAGGCATACCAGTGGCGGCTTCGTTGGAGAGAGATGGATATTCTACTCGTGAGGGAGCGAGTCCGAAATTCCACAGGTCGAGGTAAAACTTTGGTACCATGATGGGAATCAGCGAGGAGTTTTCTTCCCAATCCCATTCTTCGGGAATGAAGTCGAGGAATTCATCAGGAATGGATTCAAAGAACAAATCAGTTTTAGCGGCGGCCCCCAGACCAATCTTTCCTGTTGGCCAGATATACAAAGTAAGCGGAAATTGATTGCGTGTGAATCCTCCAATTCGTTTGACTCCATCAAGATTGCGAATGTTATCTAACTCCTCCTTAGAAAAGGATTCTTCTTTTTTACCCAAATTTACCAAAGCTCCGCCTTCCACTTTTTTGTTAATTGTAAAATAATTTTTGGGTCCTTCGTTTTCTTTCAGATAACTTTGAGCATCCTGATACAACTGGAGGGCAAGTAATAGGAGAGTTGTTCCAATTAGGCATCCCAGAGAAGCAATTATCAATTCCTTGCGGGGACTTGTAACTTGTAAGCAAGTTTGAAGGATGGATTTGTTAAAAGATGGTTTCACAATCACAAGGAGATTTGTTGATCGAAGGAAAGGGCGGGAGATGAACCGAGAGAGGAGAGGATTAAGCCGGCATTATTGGCTTTGATAACTTCTTGAATCAATCGGGAGGCATACTGTTGATTTTCTTCGTCCAAATGGCTGAAGGGTTCGTCGAGCAACAGTAGGCGAAAAGGTTTTCGAAGAGCCCGAATGATTGCAATTCGCTGTCGTTGTCCATGAGAGAGCGTGAACACCGATTGATCCAGACAGTTCTCGACCCCTAATTGAGCGGTCATTTCTTCAATAGATGGACTGGAAGCATTTACTTCCGGAATCAGTTGCAGGTTTTGTCGGGCCGTTAAATGTTGGAAGAGTCGGAGGTCCTGGAAAACCATGGATATGGATTGTTTTCTCAAATTTTCCCATTCTTGGTAGGAGTGTTTGCGGATGTTGTTTTCATCAATCAAAAGTTTTCCGGAATAGTCCTTCCGTAATCCGTAAATTATATGGAGTAGGGTGGATTTACCCATGCCGGATTGAGCGGAAACAAGAATATTGGAATTTGTTTCGAAACGAAGATTCGTTCCCCAAACTTTGGAAGCCTCCACAATTTTTTGGGGAATTGGTTCAGGAATAAGGTTTTGAAGCTCAATTAACATGGAAGGAGGGAGAGAAGGTTTTTACCAAAAATTGCTTCCCTTTCGTAATTGTTCAATTTGGCTTCGTTTTCGACGAAATTCTTGAAGGTCAAAAAATCGGGCTTTTTTTGACCTTTGGGAAAGATTCGCAAGGGATAATCCGTTCCCCAGAGAATTTTTTCGGGACCTACGACTTCAATCAATTTTCGGTAGAGAGATGGTTCATAAATAAGGGGGCATGCAGCCAAGTCGTAATAAACATTCTTTAATTCCGTTTTTATTTTAGGATTCAATTCATAAAAGGGAAAGAGTCCTCCTGCATGAGCAAGAATAATTTTTAGCTCGGGAAACTCGCGGACTAGCCATAGGAAATCTTCGAAAGGGGTAGGGATGCGACCAGCGTATTCATGTCCCACTGGTTCGGTAACATGATAAGTAACTGGCCACCCATTATCAGAAGCAAATTGCATGCATTTGATCCAATTTGTATTTTTTGGGGATGCCCCCTGTGCCCATGGATGGCATTCGCCAATTCCGAGAAATCCTTGATCTTGTCTTTTTTTGAGCTCATCCAGTGGATTTGGAGTTTTGGGGTGCAGACTTACAAAGCCGAAAAATTTGTTTGGGTTCTCCAAGATCCATTTGGCACACCAATTATTTTGGAGAATGCAGGTATCAGGGTTTTCCCAGTACCAACCAAGCAGGACGGATTTATTGATCCCGGCCTGCTGCATATCTTCAATCATTGTCATCCCAGGGGCCCAACCCTGAAGGCTTTTCCCTTTTTCAGGCTTTACTAAACTTAGCCAATGATCTTCGTTCAAGCTTTTGGCGAAGCTAACGGGATCCCGAATCACCTCCTCGGGGTATCGGTGGGTATGACAGTCAATAATCACTAGATGTATGATATAACAGCACAAATTCTCTCGTCAGCCCTAAAGAAAGGACATTCAAATGACAGTTTTACAGAGAAATTATTCGGAAACGGAATCTTCTTTGGGATTTGATTCTGCGACCAATAGCTTTTGCGATAGTGCGGCTTCAATAAAACAAGCGAAAAGCGGATGAGCCTTGGTGGGTTTTGATTGAAATTCTGGATGGAATTGAACGCCTACAAACCACGGATGGTCTTTGACTTCAACGATTTCTACGAGATCACGCTCAGGGTTTGTTCCAGATACGATAAGACCAGCTGATTCGAGTTGCTTACGATAAAAATTATTGAATTCGAAGCGATGACGATGTCTTTCTGAAATCTCATCCTTAGCATAAGAATTATAGGCAACGGTACCTTTTTTGAGGGAGCATGGACATGCTCCAAGACGCATGGTTGCGCCCTTGTTTTCAATAGTTTTCTGCTCGTCCATAATATGAATAACTGGATCGGGTGTATTTGAATCGAATTCCTCGCTGTTGGCTTTTTTTAAACCCAGAATATTTCGTGCATAATCGATAACTGCGATTTGCATTCCAAGGCAAAGTCCGAAGTAAGGAATTTTGTTTTCGCGAGCGTATTTGGAGGCTAGAATTTTACCCTCCGTTCCCCTGTCACCAAAACCACCGGGTACCAAAATACCATTCAAGTTTCCCAAATGTTTTTCAGGTCCATCTTTTTCGATATCTTCAGCATCGATATGGACAACTTCCACCTCACAGTCATTTCGGATACCACCATGCACCAAGGATTCATTTACTGAGAGGTACGAATCCTGCAAATCCATATATTTTCCCACCATGCCAATCCGAACTTTATGTTTGGGATTTAAGAGGCGATGTACTACTTCTTCCCATTCATCTAATTTGGGAGCTGGTGCATCAAGCCCTAGAAAGCGAGTGACCAAGCGATCAAGCCCTTCTTTCTTGAGCATGTGAGGTAATTCATAGATTGAATGAGCAACATCCATTTCTTCGATCACAGCTTCTTTGGGAACGCTACAAAAAAGCGATAGTTTTTCTCGGATCTCTTCAGTAATGGGTTGTTCGGTCCGACAAATGAGGATGTCCGGTTGAATACCAATCTCACGAAGCTTCGCTACGCTCTGCTGGGTTGGTTTAGTTTTCAATTCTCCTGCTGCCCGAAGACTGGGAAGAAGAGTCATGTGGATAAAAAGGACATTGGCCTTCCCAACTTCCGAAGCAAATTGTCGCATCGCTTCAGTGAAAGGAAGACCCTCTATATCTCCAATAGTACCACCAATTTCTGTAATCAGTACATTAACACCCTCACCTGCTGCATAAATTCGGTTTTTTATTTCGTTGGTTACATGAGGGATAACTTGGACGGTTTTCCCCAAGTAATCACCTCTTCTTTCTTTTCGAATGACAGATTCATAAATTTGTCCGCTCGTTAGATTGTTAAATCTTGAAAGTTTACCGGAAGTAAAACGTTCGTAATGACCAAGATCTAAATCAGTTTCAGCACCATCATCTAAAACATACACTTCTCCGTGTTGGAAAGGGCTCATCGTACCCGGATCTACATTAAGATAAGGGTCAAATTTTTGTATTCGCGTGGTTAGTCCACGTTGTTCTAAGAGTGCACCTAATGCCCCTGATGTAAGCCCTTTTCCTAAAGAAGAAACTACACCACCCGTTATAAAAATATATTTCATCCTCTATTACCATCAAAGACATCGAAGACCTGACATGCAATGATCTTTTGTTAACAGGTATTGTTCCCTTGCTTTTAATATCTGCTAAATATACAACTATTAATCATTCTAATTGGTATTACTTATATTGTTAAATATTAAAGAATTTGTAGTCGTCTTATCTTTGAAGAGGTCAAAATATAAATAAAATATAATACGATGTTTGCTAGTTCACTTGGAAAAAAATACTTAATGGCCTTATCTGGATTTGTGCTGATCGGATTTGTTTTCGTACACATGGCAGGGAACTTACAAATTCTTATGGGTCAGGAAAAAATCAATGCATATGCCCATACCCTGCAGTCCTTACCTTTGCCATTATTGTGGGGTTCTCGTTTATTTCTGTTACTTGCAGTAGTAGTTCATGCAGTGACTGCCTATCAGTTGGTCAAAGAAAATCGTGCTGCCCGCCCCAACAGAAATGACATTGAGAAAACACAGCGTGCAGGTATTGCCTCCTTGAAAATGGGTCTTACCGGATCGATCCTTCTTGCGTTCATAGTTTTTCACCTTCTTCATTTCACTACACGCACAATATATCCTGAATACAGTGAGATGTTGACTACGATTGGCTCTCCGGACTCGAATGAAATACATGATGTTTATTCTATGGTTTTGGCTGGTTTTCAGCACACTTGGGTATCAGTCTTTTATGTGGTTGCGATGTTCCTTCTTTGTGGGCATCTTGCCCACGGTGTAAGTAGTGCATTTCAATCCCTTGGACTACGTACTGAGAACTGGCGTGTTAAACTCGATCTTGTTGCTAAAGCTTATGCATGGGTTATTTTCATTGGATTTTCAATTGTTCCCATCCTTGTCTTGGCACAGAACTGGGGTATTGTGAGTATATTCGAAATTAATGCGGGTTTGGAAACACTCGCCTCCAATTGATCTACCAAAATTTTCATAATGAATCTCGACTCTAAAATTCCAGAAGGCCCGTTATCAGATAAGTGGGACAACCATCGTTTTTCTTCTAAGTTAGTAAATCCTGCCAACAAGAGAAAATTCAAGATCATTGTGGTAGGTTCCGGTCTTGCTGGAGGGTCTGCTGCCGCAACATTAGGTGAATTGGGATACAATGTAGATTGTTTCTGTTACCAAGATTCCCCGAGAAGAGCCCATTCAATTGCGGCGCAAGGTGGCATTAATGCAGCAAAAAATTACCAAAACGATGGTGATAGCATTCATCGACTTTTTTACGACACAGTAAAGGGCGGTGATTTTCGATCGAGGGAAGCAAATGTTTACCGTCTTGCACAAGTGAGCACTAATATTATCGACCAGTGTGTCGCACAAGGAGTCCCTTTTGCTCGTGAGTACGGGGGTTTGCTTGCAAATCGTTCGTTTGGAGGGGCCCAAGTAAGCCGTACTTTTTATGCACGCGGTCAAACAGGGCAACAGCTTTTATTGGGTGCTTACAGTGCACTAAGCCGACAAATCTCAGTTGGTCAGGTCAAAATGCACACTCGCGAGGAGATGCTCGATATTGTAGTGGTTGATGGACATGCCAAGGGTATTGTCACTCGCAACCTTGCCACTGGCGAAACGAAGGCATGGACCGCCGATGCAGTGCTTCTTTGCACAGGAGGATACGGAAATGTTTATTACCTTTCCACAAATGCGATTGGGTGTAATGTGACTGCTACTTACAGGGCATACCGTCGGGGTGCTGGATTCGCAAATCCCTGCTTTACGCAAATCCACCCAACCTGCATCCCGGTTGCTGGTGACCATCAGTCTAAGTTGACTTTGATGTCTGAGTCTTTACGCAATGACGGAAGAGTTTGGGTACCTAAGAAAGCGGAAGACTGTGGTAAAAATCCAAATGATATTCCCGAAGAAGACAGGGACTATTATTTAGAGAGAAAATACCCAAGTTTCGGAAATTTAGCTCCACGCGACATCTCTAGTCGCTCTGCGAAAGAAGCTTGCGATGAAGGTCGTGGAGTCGGTCCAGGTGGGCGTGGTGTCTATCTCGACTTTTCAGATTCTATTTCAAGACTTGGCGAGAATGCCATTCGTGAAAGATACGGTAATCTTTTCCAAATGTATGAAAGAATTACCGGAGAGAATGCTTATCAGCGTCCAATGCGAATCTACCCCGCTATCCATTACACGATGGGCGGCCTTTGGGTTGACTACAATCTAATGACCACAATCCCCGGGTGTTTTGCCCTAGGAGAGGCAAATTTTTCTGACCACGGTGCAAATCGACTCGGGGCAAGTGCTTTGATGCAGGGGTTGAGCGACGGTTATTTCGTCATTCCATACACTATTGGAGACTATTTGGCAAAGTCCGGAGCAGGGGCTATAAGTCCTGATTCTCCTGAAGTTAAGGAGGTTATGGAATCAGTCCGCGAAAGAGTTGATCAATTGGTTTCCTCAAATGGCAAAAGATCGTCTCGCTCCTATCACAAGGAACTTGGACAAATCATGTGGGAATACGCTGGAATGGCTCGAAATGAAAAGGGACTGAACAAAGCAATTGGTCAAATTCAAGATCTTCGTGATGATTTTAATAAAAACCTTCTCGTACCCGGTAGTGGTGATAATCTAAATGCAGAACTTGAACGTGCGGGTAGAGTACGAGACTTTTTAGATTTTGGCGAATTACTTTGTCGCGATGCTCTTGAAAGAAAGGAATCTTGTGGTGGTCACTTTCGTGAGGAACATCAAACTGAAGATGGTGAAGCACTTCGTGACGATGAAAACTTTGCACATGCCGCCGTATGGGAGTACGAGGGAGATGGGAAAGCTCCAAGTCGTCACGAGGAAAAGCTGACATATGATAATGTGAAATTGGCGGTTCGCAGTTATAAGTAAACTGACTATGAAATTATTTTTAAAAGTTTGGAGACAGGATGGTCGTAGCGATGATGGTCGCTTCGAAACTCATACTCTCGATAATGTTTCAAAAGATTCTTCATTTCTTGAAATGATGGATCAGTTAAATGAACAACTTTTGGAAGAAGGAACTGAACCGGTAGTTTTCGACCACGATTGTCGTGAGGGGATCTGTGGTATGTGCTCCTTAACTATCAATGGCTTACCTCATGGTCCTGAAGATTCTACTACCACATGTCAGTTGCACATGCGAAAGTTCGAGGATGGCGATACCATCACAATCGAACCGTTCAGAGCCAAAGCCTTTCCGGTTGTCAAAGATCTAGTAGTCGATCGTTCAGCATTTGACAGTATTACTCAAGCCGGTGGCTTTATCACCGTCCGAACTGGAAGTGCGCCTGATGGAAACGCATTACCTGTACCCAAAGACGACTCTGACAAGGCAATGGATGCTGCTGCCTGTATAGGTTGTGGTGCTTGCGTTGCCTCATGTAAAAATGCTTCTGCTATGCTTTTCACATCTGCCAAAGCTGGTCACCTTAATATGTTACCACAAGGGCAGGCCGAGAAAGATAAGCGAGTCCTCGCCATGGTTGAGGCAATGGATGACGCAGGCTTTGGAAATTGCAGAAATTATGGTGAGTGTTCTGCTGCTTGTCCCAAGGATATCTCTTTGGATTACATCGCGAAACTTAATCGTGATCATGCGAAGGCTAAGCTCAAATCGATTTTTGCATAAATCTTAAGTAAGTTTCTCAAATCTAAATAAGGTTGCGAGAACGACGAACCTTTGGATTATACTTAGACATGCCAAACAATGAAAAGCATGTCACTTGGGGTGGTAGATTTTCTGCTCAGCCGAATGCACTCATGCAGGTCTTTGGAGAATCGGTATCATTTGATAAGAGACTGGCGTCTTACGATTTGCAGGGAAGTCTTGGTCATGCCGCGATGCTATCTCATGTTGGATTACTTACGGATAAAGAATTTAGCGAGATCAAGACTGGTATAGAAGAGTTGCAGGAAGAAATTTTAAAGGATGATTTTCCATGGAAACTAGAACTGGAAGATGTACACATGAACCTAGAGCAGGCTTTAAGGGAGAAAACCGAAGCAGCTGACAAACTGCATACGGGAAGAAGTCGTAATGATCAGGTTGCTATAGATATGCGTCTCTTTTTCAAAGACGCTTGCTCTAACCTGCAAATAAGTCTCGAAGGTACGATGCAGTCACTTCTCACGATTGCAGAAAAAAATGCATCCTTGGCAATCCCCGGTTACACTCATCTGCAAAGAGCCCAGCCGGTTACAGTAGGGCATCATATGCTAGCATACATTGAAGCATTGGGTCGTGACCATGAAAGGTTTTCGGTAGTGGCTAAGCATGCGAATTCCTGCCCCTTGGGTTCCGGGGCAATTGCCGGATCCACCTTACCCTTGGATCGAGAATATACTGCGAAGATTCTTGGATTTGTAGATGAAAATGGAAACCCGTGTTTGACAGCAAACGGAATGGATGCGGTAGCTGATCGTGATTTATTCTTAGAATTTGCATCTGCTTGCTCAATAACCGCACTTCATTTATCACGACTTTCGGAAGACTTAATTCTATGGAATTCTTCAGAGTTTGGGTTTGTTTCGTTGCCAGATGCTTTCACCACCGGTTCATCTTTGATGCCACAAAAGAAAAATCCAGATTGCTACGAACTAGTTCGTGGAAAAACAGGTCGGATAGTTAGCAATCTGACTAATCTTCTGATCGCTGTGAAAGGCCTTCCCCTGACTTATAACCGGGACTTGCAGGAAGATAAACCGCCGGTTTTCGATAGCTTCGACCAGTTATCTGTTTGTCTGGCGGTAGTGAAAGGATGTATGGAAGGAACTCTTTTCAATGAGGAAAAGTGTGAGTCTGCAGCATCTGATCCTCTGCTTCTTGCTACAGATTTGGCTGATTACCTAGTCATTAAAGGTCTACCTTTTCGGCAAGCTCATCATGTTGTGGGTGAGTTGGTTGGTCTTGCTGAATCCAAGGGAGTAAGCTTGACCGCTATCAGCGACGAGGAGGCGTCAGGAGTTTCAGAATTTCTGACAGGCGAATGGCGCGAAGTGTTTGATCTCAAGAGAGCCTTTTCCATGAGGGAAAAACCGGGAATGCCGGGACCTAATCAAATAGCTACTAGGATTGCTCACTGGAAGTCTGTTTTGTCTGGCATTTAGGTCTAAGAGATAATGGGCAGGATTCCATATATTCTCAGCCTGATACTTTTAATTTCTTTTGTTCGGGTAGATGCAAGAATTTGGACAACCGTAGATGGTAGGACGCAGACGGGGGAATTATTTGAAGTCGAAGGAGAAGAGGTGGGTATAAAAATCAAAGGACGGGAGTACAGGTTCTTGATCAGCAGATTCATTCTATCGGACCGTCAATACATTCGTGAGTGGTCCAAAGTGTCAAGATGCCACCGATGCTCCAAACCGATTGGAAATTCACGAGTAAGGGAAGCGGGTTCATATAAATTTCATGAGTCATGCTTTAAATGTCTAGTGTGCAATAAGGGGTTTCAGGGTGGTGAAAAATTGAAAAGGGATGAATGGGGGGGCATGGTTCATGCAAATCATTTTAATCAGGCTGTGATGTGCGATACTTGCTCGAGAATTATTTCTCTTGCTCAATTGACGCCCCAGCAAATCCTCAAAGATGGACGAAAAACCTGCATTTCTTGTGCTTCCGATGGGGTTTATGAAGTAAAACGAATGGAAGAAGTCAGAAAGAGAGTATGGCCTACTCTGGCAGCATTGGGAATTTCTTTACCGAAGGGAGATGTAATAATAAGGGTTGTGGGAAAAGATGTGATTGCTAGACAGGCATTAAAAATAAATGCACGAGGCAATCTACGTGGTTTAACTCTCACGACTTACAAAATTGTCAGCAGTAGTAAATCTACCCGAACCACTTTTGATCATGAGATCTTTATTTTGTATGGCATGCCGCACATTGAATGCGCATCTGTCTTGGCCCATGAATATGCTCATATTTGGTTAAATGAAAGATTTATAGAAGATTCCCCTCCTGTGGTGGAAGGATTTTGCAACTTGGTTTCAGAAGCTATACTATTGCGGGAAAAAGGTAAACTTGCCTCGATTATCCGTGAAAATATGAAGCAAAGTGATAACCCAGTATATGGTGCCGGATATCGCAGAATGAAACAACGGCTAGAAGTTTTGGGATGGACCGCCTTGCTTTCCGAAATGAAAAGAAAATCACAACCACCAACCCTCCGATAATATGAAAATAGACGCCCATCATCACTTCTGGAAATATGATCCTGACACCTATTCTTGGATGAATGAAAATATGGATATTCTGAAGGTTGATTATCAACCAGCGGATCTTAAGAGAGAAACTGAGAAGTCAGGTATCGATGGGGTAGTTTCGGTTCAGGCAGATCAGTCGCTTCGTGAAACCGATGATTTACTTGAACATGCAAAAGTGAATGACTTTATCAAGGGTGTGGTGGGTTGGCTCCCTTTAGCTGATCTGAATGTCAGGGATTTGATGGATAAATATGCAATTAATTCCTTTCTTAAGGGGATTCGCCATGTTGTACAGGATGAGCCGGATGATAGTTTTATTTTGGGAGAACAATTCAATAAGGGTGTAAGCTTACTCAAAGAATATAACTGGGTTTATGATATCCTTATATACGAGCGACAGCTCGGTCCATCCATTCAGTTTGTTGATCGTCACCCGGAACAGATTTTTGTTCTGGATCACATTGCCAAGCCTAGAATAGAGGATGGATTGATCGAGCCTTGGAAAACTCAAATGTTTGAAATAGCCAAGCGAGATAATGTTTCCTGTAAACTCTCAGGTATTGCAACCGAGGCCAATTGGAATAAGTGGAAAAAAGAGGATCTATTCCCCTACATGGATATTGCCTTGGAAGCATTTGGACCTGATCGCATGATGTTTGGCTCTGACTGGCCGGTTGCGAGACTTGCAGTTGAATACGGTCCTTGGGTTGAGGTCTGCCGTGAGTTTATTGCAAGTCTTAGTGGAGATGAGCAAAGCCTGATTGAAGGAAATGTAGCATCAAAAGTTTACGGTTTGAATAAATAAACTCCCAACCGGGACTATTAGCGCTGGTAGATTGGCAGGTAATGATATTTTACCGCCAACGCTAGCATAGCCATCGACGAGCAATACACTTCTCCAGCACCTGATTCAGAACCACCACCTTGCCATGCTCCGTTTTCTCTCTGCATAGGAAGAAGAATTTCCTCAACCAACTTACGGGCTTTGTCCGCATGCTCATCTCCCCTCTGGTACATGGCCTGGGCGTAGTAATAGGTTCCATAAAAGAAAAACTTCCTGTTTGTTTTGGGAATATTGTCAAGCAACCAGTCGGCTGCACCAAGCACAAAAGGTGATTCGTATTGCCCGCAAACTTGCATGGCAAGAAGTCCAGCAGCCGTAGTTGTATATTCTGGATGCCCTCCTGGTTGGTAAGCAAAACCGGATTTTTTATCTATGGGTTCTCCCTGATCATCCAGCTTAGACTTATAAGAACGTTCTAAATATTCAATCGCATCGGAAATGGCGGATGATGGAACATCCAATCCTGAATTCTTGGCAGACCGTAACGCCATAAGCTGCCAAATCGTAACCGATAGATCTGCATCTCTTGAGTCGGGACTATACCGCCATCCTCCCTGTTGGGCTTGGTTCTTTTGCACTTTTTGTGATCTTAAAATCAGATCAATCGCTTTCTGACATTTTTCCCTAATTGATTTATCAGTCTCTTCATCCATTCCCATACCCAGCATTTCTGCTAGGGTGAGAGTTACTATACCATGTCCGTACATCCTGCCTCCATCTTTCCCGAAGTAACCTACTTCATCTTGATTTTTTTCAAGGAGTACGAATTCAAGTGCTTTGGCCATAGCCTCTCCATTTTCATTCGGATGTATAGGCAGGTGCCCAACGGCTGCAAGCGACATTAATGATAGTGCAGTAATGGCTGTGGGGTTCCCGCGGTCATAAATTGCACCGTTATCTTTTTGATTACTTAAAAGGAACTCAATACCGGACTTAATGGCTTTATCCACTTCATCGGGCTTGAAAGGGTTTTTCCACTCTGCAGACTCAACCATTCCGGTTGGTTGACAGAGCACTGCTTTCGAAAAGGCGGTAAGCAGGATAATAAAGAAAGATGATCTTCTAAATAAATTAATCAGAAAGTTCTCCATCATTTTTTGGTGGTTCTTGCTTTATTTGCCATTGCTTGAAAGTATGCTTGCACCTGATTCCTGTAATTTTCAGATACCCTTTCACGTTTGGCTTCCAAAAGATCTTTAGCAAGCCTAGGAGGAAGCTTACCCCAGTCATCTTCTTCGGTTTGATCAAAATCAGGCAAGTCGCCCACTTCTGCAACGGGAGCGACCTGATATTCACCATCAGAAGAATTCATTTGGTTTCCTTGTGTATCAGACATGATTATTTTTGATCGTTGTTGTGCCATGGCTTGGGCGTGTGCTTCGGTTGCAAGTTGAAGAGACTGTAGTGCAAACGCCATGGCCTCAATTGGAGTGGCCATAGCACTCTGTTGTCCAGATCCACCAGTACCTGGTCCTGTACCAGGTATCGGTTCACCAGGTAATTCGTTAGGCTCGCCGGAGAATTCGCCGGGCGTATTTTCACTACCAGTTTGCTCACCTTGAGCAATTTCAGAGGATGAAGTAGCCTCGGCTACTTCTCCCTGAGATTCGGTAAAAGGATTCTCATTTTCAAAGATGGCCTGATCAAGGGAATCAAGAGTTTGGGCAAGCACTTCGCTGACTTCAGCGTTTGTAAATGGAGTACTTGAAGAAAAAGGGAAGTCAGTGCTGTCAGTGTCTTCGGCGGGTAAGTTTGCAAATTCACTGGAACCTTGTTCGGAAGGATTATTTGAAGAAATGGATTCAGGGTTAATAGGTTCGCCTGACTGGAGATTTTCTAAAGCTTCGACTTGACTCTCTAAAGTATCACTTGCTTCATTAAGTGCCATGGCGGCACCAGGAAGATTTTCCTCAATGAGGTCCGGAGAAAATGGTTCGGGAAAATCTTCAAGTAATTGTTCCGCTGCGTTGGCAAGATTGGACGCCATTTCAGCTTGTTGAGATGCTTGCACTGATTCTTCCTCGGCAAGCTTTGCCGCCTGTTGTGCAGAATTTGCTAACTCTTGTGCATTCTCAAGATTTTCTCCTGCCGCTTCAGCAAGGGAAGCAAGTTGCTCAGCTTCTTCTTTTGCTGATTGAGCCTCACTTGCAACTTCATCTGCTTGTTGTGAAGATGCACTACCTTCCTGAGCTGCTTGTGCTACTAGATCAGCATTTTTTTCTAGATTCTCAGCTAATTGTTTTGCTTGTTTTGCATCGTTGGAGGCTTCTAACATTTCAGCTTTCGCTTCCATAGCGGCTTCGGCTGTACTTTTAGCTGCCTCTTGAGCAGATTCTGCTTCAACAGCAAGATCTTCGGCAAGCTGATTAAGTTCTTGTTCCGCTTGGTTTGCTTGCTCGCTAAATTCCTCCGCCTGTTTCTGCAATTCAGTAAAAGAAGGTTGATCTTCCAGCGCACCTTCAATTTCCGACGCACTATCAGCAAGATCTTCAGCCACCTGCTCATCTCCTTCGGGTTTACTTTGATTTAGTTCTTCAGCCAGATCACTCGCAGATGCGGCAAGATCTTGTAATTC
Organism: Verrucomicrobiota bacterium; assembly: GCA_036164015.1. Lineage (GTDB taxonomy): Bacteria > Verrucomicrobiota > Verrucomicrobiia > Opitutales > Seribacteraceae > Seribacter. The sequence goes on from JAYZJX010000088.1 coordinate 53,421, forward strand.
ATTTGCTAGAGCTTGGTTTTCCAGAGATTGTGCGGTTTCTTGAATTTGATTAAGTGCAGCATCTTCAGTGGATTCAGCGAGTGATTCCAGCACATCACTTGCCTCCTGATTTTCCAGTCTTTCTTCATGCCTCGCAGCCCGAGCCAAATCCTGAGAAGTATCAAAAAGTTCTTCAGCTATTTGTTGCTGTGCTTCTTTGGCGTCAGCCAAAAGTTCCTGATTACCTTCAGCACTTTCAGTTAATTGATCCAGTGCCTCAGCGAGTGCCTCTGCTTGTTGCTGAAGATCCAGTGCCTGTTGAGCTGCTTCATCGGCAAGTTCAGAACCTTTTTTACTAGCTTGTGCATTTGCTTCCTGCTCACCCTGTTCAGCAATTGCTTCAGCGATTTGTTTCGCTTCTTCTGCCTGAGTGAGTGCTTCTTCTGCCTTTTCATTGGCAATGTCTACATCTGCTTGAGCGAGTTTTGCTTTTTCCTGTAATTCTTCGGCTATTTTTTGTGCCTCTGAAGATTCCTGCTTTGCTTCTTTTAAGTCCTCGGTAAGTTCGGCAAATTCTTCTTTTGCTTCATCAAATTTTTCCTTCGTATTTGGATCATCTGGTTGTTCGTTTGATTTTTTTTCTGCCTGAGCAAGTTCTTGTTCTACCGCAGACAGCTTTTCTTTAATCTTATCTTCTTCTAATTTCTCAAGGAGTGATTGTTGCTGTGCATTTTGAGCTTCTTCATTTTTCAGATCGGCATCTTTCTGCAGTGACTCAGCTTGTGCCAGAGCATTTTTAGCAATTTCTTCGGTTTGAGTAGCTTTCTTTTCAGCTTGCTCTGGGGTTATGTCTGCCTGTTCAGCTAAATCTTCCGAAAGATCACCTAATTCGTCACTTGCATTTTTTAAGGATTCAGCAAGTTCTGAGGCTGCATTCTTCAATTCCTGAGTGTCAGGCTTTTCCTTGGCAAGGTCTTGGACTTTTTCACCCGTTTCATCAAGTGCTTCCATCACTTCTTCTGCTATTTCAACAGCCGTTGTGGCTTGTGCTTTTTCTGCCTGTTCTTGAACTGGCTCGATTTTCTGCTCTGCTAATTTTTGTGTTTCTTTCGCCAATTCTTCCAGTTTTTTTGCAAGCTCCTTCTTTTGTTTCTGGATTTCTTGATCTTCTTTTTCCAGTTCATCAATCAAATTCTCTTCTTCGGTAAGTGCCTGCTCCAATTCTTCTTTTGCTTCCTCAACAGTTTCCTGAGCCAGATCAGATAATTCATGTTGCATGACTTGATTTTGATCGAGTTCCTCTATCAGTTCTTCAAGAAGTTCTTCAGGAGCAAGTTGTGCTAGGTCGGCTAATCTTTCAGCCTGAGCATACTGCTCTTCGATTTCTTCGGACATTTCAAGGGATTCCTCTAAGTTTCGAAGTTCCGCCCTTGTCTCTGCCACTGACTCTTCTTTATCGAGTTTTTCGAAATGATCCGCGATAAGATTTAATTCTTCAATAAGTTCCTCTTGTTTTTCGATGGCTTGATTTGTTGAATTTTCGATTTCTTCCTGATTCTGACTCTGTAATGTATTACTCAGTTTCTCTACGATTTCTGATTCCGTCTCTTCTACCAATGCAGCTGCATCGTCAGAGTCCCTTGCTAATTCCCTGCCTTGCTCATCAAGCAGATTTTGAATATTTGCTTCTTGTCTAAGGGCTTGGGCAAAATTTTCCACAGAGTCACTAATTTGCTGTTGTTCTTGATTCAGTTTATTTAGATCCTCTTTTTTATCAGCCAATGTTTGATTGGCATCGTCTTTAATTTCTTGAGTTTTTTCTTTTTGTTTTTCGGTTTCAAGTGCAAGTCCTCTGGCTAATTCAGCAAGAGTGGGAGCGTTTTGATTTATAAATGAACGGGCTTCGCGAACATCATCTTTTAATAATGAGATAATTTTCTGTAGGTCCTGAAACACTAGATTTGCGTCTTCGATCATAATCGTGATTTCCTTTCGATCGAATTTCAGGCGATGTTGCATTTCTCTTACAATATTTTTTCTGTACTGTTGGTTGGGAAGTTTTTTCATGATCTCAATTACTTCTTTGGAAAGTCTCATGCGATGCATACTGTCCAGTATTGGTTTCCATATCGCTTCTGCTCGGCCCCATTGTCTTGCACATTCAGCTCCTTGCCAAGAAGTGGGTTTCGAGTTTTCCTTCCTCATGAAAAATATAATTTGATTAGCCGAGCCAATCAGATGGTGTTGTAAGAGAAGGAGATCAAATGAAGTTCCTATCTTGGATGACTTTTCGGCGAGCTCATCAAAATTTTCGTTATTACGAATATCCTGTTGTATTTTAATTAGAGCTCTTCCGGTTTGTCCTGCATCTTTCACAAACAAGGCATTTTGATCTTTTCTGGATTGCTCAACTTCAGAGAGCATCATGGTTTCGGCAACGACAATATCAGTTTCTGAAAGAACTTCACTTACGACCTGTTCCATTTTGTCTGGCTTTGCTTGATCAATCTTCTTCCATTTTTTATTGAGTTCATCCCAAAACATATGGTTGCGATTTAGATTCCAATAAAGTTCCTCCGATTTTAGACGGAATGATTCTCGTGATTTGGATGCTAATTTTTGTCCTGTTTCCTTAAGAATGTTTTGGATGATTTTCTCCCAGTCTAAAATTTGCTTTTGAAGTGTTTTTCTATCTCCGTCAAATTCACCTAGAGATTGTTGTAATTTTAATTGTTCGGATTTAATTTTCTTTAAGGCAGATGAGCGTTGCCAGTCCCGTGAATAGGATAGGCTTTTAGAAACGGGTTCCCATTGGCTAAGTGCCACCTCCTGCCTGCGGACTATAAATGGAATGGCCTTTCTCTCTTCAGCATTGTTAACCAATTCTTTTTGTCTTTTAAGAAGTGATTTAAGGTAAGAAACTGCCACTGTTTCAGCATGTTGATTGAGTAAATCCTGTGAGACATTACGGAAATTTCCCAACATGGATATCCTTCGGCTTAAAACTTTTCGTGTGAGTTCACTTGTGCGAGTGCGAATTTGATTCGTTTCAGTACTTTTTTCTATATTTTCAATCAATTTTCTCCAAGTGGTGCCTAAAGTATGAAGAATTTGTCCTTCTGCCTGTGCTAAAATGGATAACTGAAATGAATCAGCACCCCTTGGCATCGAAACCAAAGATCTAATGGTATTTTCGTACGCATCTTGTGCAGTGGTAATAAATTCGCTTTCTGCCTGATTCCCCTTTTCAAGAAAAACGCTTAGATCTTTCTTATTTTGCTGAAAATCCTTTAAAGAACGTTGGAAGTTTTTCTGCATTTGTTGCGACTCTTCACGCATTACATCGAAATGCTCAAGAACCATTGCCTTCTTTTCCAATAGATTGAGGCTACTGAGTTCAAAATCTCGTGAGATAACCGACAACTCAATTGTTTCTGTTTCCGAATTAGTTCCCTTTAAATCTCTGGCTCTCAATTTAAGCAAAGCTTGGGTTCCCGGTTTAAATTTGTGTAAAAGCAAGTCCAGGTTGAAGTTAATTGCCACTGAATTTTTACCACGAGTGTCAAGCATGTTGGGGATGGTAAATGCTTCCCATTTACCCTGGTTTTTTTTGATAAGATATTCGACACGGGCTAAACCGAGATCATCCTGAGCAAGTGCAGAGAAACTGAGCAGATCACTTGGTGCCACAAGTAGCTTTCTTTCGGTAGGTTCGACCCATTGTACTAAAGGTGCTAAATCTGGCTTCACTGTAATTTGGAAATTGGAAGAGGGTTTCCCTTCCCAACCCAGTTGTTCATCAATGAGATTTTTCACCCTGTATGACCCCGGATGGGTCATTCGTATAGAAGTGGGTAGAATATTCTTTTCTGTATCAGGTTCTAATTGACGTAATTCTCCAGGTTTTTCGACCCATTGGAATTCCAGTTTTCCAGATTTTAATGGTCGGTTAGCAATCAGTGAGAGTTTTACAGTCGTACCTTCCCATGCTTCCAAGTCACCGTGATCATCAATTGTTTCAATTGATTTAAGCTCGGAATATTCAGGAAATTCAAAAGTCTTTTTAAAACTTTTAATAAAAGGTCGGGCACCAACATCCATTTTCCGCCATTCTGTTTGGGGTGCTTGGTCAACAAGGATTCGATACTCAAATGCTTCGTTACCCACATTATAATCCACGAAGAATTTTTCGGGACTTCTCTTACTCAGGGTGACATCTTTATTTTCTTTCTTAGTTTTGGTCTCGAGGGTAATCTCCTTGAAGGTTTTATCTGCTTTTTTCGGTTTTATTAAGGTAACAAATCTAAGTGGTTCATTGCTTGGTGTGCGGGTAACATTTTCATCAGGTGAGAGAATACGAACATCATAATAGCTTACAGGGGGAAGGTTCGACCCCGGCATAATTGCTCTTTGCATGAGTAATTTAAAATCACTTCCGAAATCTGGAATCTGCATTAATGCAATGGTTAAGGCAATCAAGCCCGCAGTTCCTCGTAACCAGTATTTAAGAGTACCTAGAGGAAGAACATTTTTGATGTCTATCTTGCTTGCTTTTGTCGATGCTTGGCGTTGAACCAGTTTCCTGAAAATTTCAGAATCAGTGGATGACTGATTTGAAATTCCCAACTCTACTGCGGACAGTAAATCCTCCCTTAAATCTGGAGATGATTGTTCAAGAAGTCGGGCCAGTTTCTTTGAACTAGGAAGTTGCAATAAAGGACCTACACAAGTTTTCCAAAGTAGGGCTATAACCAAGAAGTAACCAATGAATGAAAGCCCACTTCTTAAATCGCCCGACATTCGACCTTCGGTAAGATAATCAATTAGGGCAATTAAGACAAAAGTTCCGAGGAAACTGAGAACACCGGAACAGAGCCCTCGTAACAAAATAAGATTTCTTCTTCGCAATCGAAAATCATCTAATTTACGGGTGATAATTGGATCCAATTCAGTATTCATATCTAGTTTTCTATGTGTGATGTGATTACAGCATACCGGCACGTTTTCGCAGAAACATTTCCAAGCCTAAGATAAAGACAACGAAAATAAGCCACCCAAAGCTTTGCCAAAGAATAATTTCTGTTATAACAACTCTGCCTGAACTGATTGGACGAAGTGCGTCTTTCAGTTCCTTAAAATTTTCTTCGCGAAAAAAACTACCCCCTGAGATCTCGGACATTTCCGCAAGAAGATTTTCATCACAGGTTAGGAAGTCTTTTTCCTTATTTGCTTCAGGCCTCACATTAAACCTTAATCTTTGATCTGAGAATTCCATTTCATCGAGTATTCCAGGTGCCCTGACTGACATTTCATAGGAATCAGGATCTAGGCCAAAAACCTCACCAGCAAAAAGTCCATTGCTTGAATCTGTACCTGTTAGAGGAATGGTTGCCACCACTTGTTCTCCTTTCCATATAAGTGCATCCACATCGGGATAGGGTGGCTCGGGTGCCTTCCCTTCGTTATCACGCAGTCGGACCCGAAGGGGGATCGCTTTACCAGGATCATGATTTCCACCACCGGCATCCATTGACAATTGATTCTGATTTAATGCAAAAGGTCTTTCCATGATGATGGCCAAGAGTTGATTCCAAAATCTTTGATGGTAAAGATCTGCCACTTCGTACCTCCATCGCCATGTCTCATCGAAGCCCATGTAAAAACACTTTCCTGCACCAGCTAGTTTCCCTGCAATCACAGGAATATGACTTTTAGATGATTGGTTGTTGTCGACAGCATTGATGGTCACGGAAAGGAAAACTTCTGATCCGGGTAATGACTCGGCAGAAGATGCCCACGCAGGAAGCGGCAGGTGTTTCCACACTTCTTCATTTCGCTCATCCACCGGATCCATTGTAAGTGCACTCAGTCGGTTTTCTTTCTGCGGGCGGATGTAAGAAGTTGGACTTACGAGTAATGGACCCTTCTTTCTCCAGGAGACTGGAAAAAGCTTGCTTACGGGGTATTGTTCTTGATTTTGAAAAGAACGGAGTTTCTGCCTTGGACCATCTATAAAAAGAATTCCACCAGCCCGTTGAGTAACGAAATCAACGATCCAGTTTTGCTCTTCGATTGAAAATTCTTCGGATGTAACCTCTCCGAATAGGATTAAATCAAATTTAAGAAGTTCTTTTTTGGAAGATGGAAATTCACCAATTTCATCGCCCCGTGGTATTTTCTGGCCTTTAGATGAAGCTCTTCCCCATACACATGAAACTTCCCAACGTTCATCTCGTTCAAATAGGTTATTCAAGTATCGGGTTTCCCAGCGTGGTCTGCTATCCAGAATCAATAATTGATTTTTTCTCCTGCTTGCATCAATTGAAAAGCTTAACTGGTTGTTCTCGGTTTCCGTTTCATTCTCGATGGGATCGACTATTACTTGAAAAGAGAGGGGAATGGTGCGTATTGCTTCCTTTTCAGATTCAGGAAAATTTTCTAATCTTCTATCCACAATGGGCTTGGTAGGGAAATCAAATCCAATTTGGCTGATTCCGTTTTCCATTCCAACCATGGTTTTTCCCCAAACATGCTCACCGGTGGAATCTTTAATGGAAATGTTATATTCAGTCCCCGGAGTAAGATCGTCTTTAATTGATAGGATTCCACGGATGCGGTCTTCCTGATATACAGAATCGGGAACTAGTGTCTGCAGAAGAGCGAGATCAATAGGTTTTTGATTGCTACCGAAACCTACGGTAAAAATAGGGAGATTACGAACAGAGAGAAGCTTGGCGGTTTCCAAGGGAGAGTTTTCACGATTATGTCCACCATCACTTATCAATACTGCAGCTCCACGGGTTGTGGTTGTGTTGTCCTCGTTTTCTTGATCTGCAACTCGAAGTGAACTCAATATTCCCTGAGAAAGGTCAGTGTAGGGTGATTGCGGGGTAAAATTTGTATCAAATTGATTTGTTTCCGAAAAATTATCCCAAATAATCTCAGTTGCATTTTCCGAAAGATTTCGGATTTCTAGAATGTGAGTGTCACGAAATTCTTCCAGTATGCCATTGGTCGGATTAGCCAATAAACGGGTAGCTCGCTCCATTCTGGAAAAGTTTTCGAGATTGTTCATCGCTTCATTGAGTGGAATTATATTTTGATTTAATAAGGACTGGGCATATGCATCAAACTTTTCCATCAATAGGAATGAGTACTCTGTCGCTTCAACCGCAAGGTTATCAAAGGCAGTTCTTTCCAATTCAGAATTTGGGCGGAGAATACTATCGAATTTCCGCTTGATTTCTGCCTGCAGATTTAATTCGACAGGCGAATCTTTAGAGCTGAGGGGTGCTGAAAAGTATTTGCCATTGATAGGATTTTCTTGCTTTCCGGAAGGCAGTTTCCACCCAACTGCACAAAAATCTTCTCCTCCGCCTTCTTTATGAATAATCTGAATTTCATAAATATTTTCTTTCCTGAGAAATATTTTCGCACTGCTTACACTTTGATTCCAATTATATCCAGTATATGAATCGACTTCTGTGATTGTTCTAAAATTTTTTGAACCTGTTTGAGCCATCTGCAATATTGATGAATCGTCTGAGATAAGCTTAAATATATATTCTCCATCTTCAGGAGGTCGGAGGAACGCTCGGATTTTACGTGCATAAGAATCTCCAACATCTCGCTTTGTTTCAAAGCTTGATAGGTAGGAGTACTGATCTGGTTTTTCTTCAACAAATCTTTTTACATTAATAACATCCTTCCAATTATCGCCTCCCAGATTGAACCACAATTCTTCGAGCAAAGAATTTTCTTTAGTGGTCTGAGAAAAAGTATCCTTCTGCTCCCCAAGTATTTTAAGGACAGTGGATAATTGATCTTGACTGGATTTGATGACATTACTTTTCGTTGTGTCACCCGCTTTTCTAAGAAGGTCAGCCAAATTTTCCATTTTACGGCTAGCTGTTGCAAATCTGTAATCAATCAGATCAAATTCTTCCGGCAGAAAGCCATGTTCTTTGGCTAGGAGGATTTTTCTTCCCGGGCTGTAATTTTTGTCTTTCAAATTCATACTCTCAGATGAATCAAGAAAAACTGTGATCTTTCCCCGGTTCCCCTCTTCTCTTTTGAGTTGGAGCACAGGTCCAGCCAGAGTTAGGACTATAGCTGCTAGGGCAAGGCACCTAAGGGACGGTAGCAACCACCGTAGTCTGCCGGTTGTTCCGCGCTTAGCTTCCTTCCTATAAATCCAGGCTGCTAATAGGAGCAAGAGAAAGGCTAATACAGCAGTTTGCCACAATGGCCATTCACCTGCCCATAAAAGTCGAATTTTTTCTTGCTCAAAATTCATCGAGCTTTCCTTCCGAATCGTCTCAATAAGATGATTTCCATGAAAACAAGTCCAAGAACAGTGGCGAGGAGAATTTGCCATGTTTCCCGACCAAATTTTCTTCGACTGTCCATAGATAGATATGATTCCCAGCCTTTACCTTCCCGTCCATCTAATCGAACCACATTATCGGCGAGGGCAGTGGCAGTAGACACAATTTCATTCTCGGGAGCTTTCTCCAAAAATGATTCATCAACGGAGGGAAGAACCACAAACTTAGAGACGATACTTTCGGGATCAGACAACTCATAGGTTCCAGGTAATCTCGTCTCGGTAAATTCAAGAATATAACGATCTTTTCTTTTTCGCGGAACTAACTTTCGCGATGATCCGTTCGGAAGAGCTAGGCTAAACTCGAGATCTTTTTCATTCTCTTTTAGATAATGAGTTATAGGTAAGCCTGACTCTACTGTTCTTGGGGGTAATACTTTTTCAGAAAGATAAGATGTAATTTGCTGAGTAAAGGGAAGGTAGCTTGGTCGTGCCGGAAAATTTGTCCAATCTGTGTCAATTGATGTTCCCCAAACCATAACCACTCCTTTACCAAATCTTTTCTCTGCAAGAATGGGTTGCCCATTTATAAGTCTTGCAAGAATAGTAACCTTAGGGTCATTTCTCACTTTCGACTCATCCATAACAATCCACTTCTTAATCTGTGCCGCAGCGAGACTTCCGTTACGAGGATCATTGAACATGGATAGGGCGGGATGCTCAAAATAAGAACTGGAAATCTTGGAATAAGTCAGCTCGTTTTGCAAATTTCCCTGTGTTCCTTTGATGGGCATGGGTAAAAAATTGCTTCCCGTTGACCCCCAGGTGTTATTGTACCATTCAATTTGCATTTGATTTCCCGAACATATTAGTACCCCTCCACCGTTTTGGGTAAAAACTTCGATCTCTTTAGCCTTTTCAGCTTCCAGGCTTTGAAGATTACTGAGAATGATGAGACTGTATTCAGAAAGTGAATTTATCTTGTTGAATTCATCCGAAGTTAGGGAGATTGCATTTATCAAGTCTTTCATTTCCCCACCTTTTGTAACCGATTCTTTAGAATTTTTTTCCTTACTTTCTTCAAAAGGTGTAAGGGCAAGCTTTAGGAAGTCAGTTTCTCCACGTAACCATTCTTCGGATGGATCACCATCCACGAGTAGCACTTTTATTTGTTCAATAACACTAATGGCCGCACTCCTGCGGTTATCTTGCAATAGGTCATCAGAAATTTGAATTTCGGCATGCAGGACCTTGGGACCGGATGTTTTAAACTGATGGGTGAAAGCGACCTGAGCTGAAGCCAATGGTCCAACAGAAATAACCGCTTCATCAATTGCTGTTTCATTCTGATCTGCAAATAACTTTACTTGTAAATTACCGTCGTATGTTTCCTCGCTGAAGTTACGAATGGTTGCACGAATAAGGACAGGGTGATTAACTCCGATTGTTTGGGAGGATACCACAACTTCCTCGACGGATAAATTGCTCTGAACATCTCTGCCAAAATCTATCCAAGTTAATTCTGGGCTGTTGGAAGTGGAAGATAATCTTTCGCGAAAAGCATCGACTGCTGTGCCGTCCCAGTTTAGCAAGTCTTGTTTTCTAAAATCAGAAAGTAGAATGATTTCTCGCTTAAGATTTTTGCCATCAGCAGTAATTGTAAGTGCTTGGTCAAGCCCGGCTAGTAAAGCTATACGGTCACCTTCAGCATTAAGGGTTTCAGTTCTAAGCCCTAGGGCATTTGGGTCTGAAGTTGGTTTATCAAAAACGGGAGCAGCGATTCCACCTAACTGAATGATGCTTGTTTCTGATTGCTGGTGCATATTTGAAAGATAGCCCGAGATGAAATTCTTAGCTTTGGAAAACCCCCCTGCCGCGTTCATGGACAGGCTATCATCCAGTAATATCACGGTGCTCGCAGGTACATCTCCTGATGGTGCTGAAAGCTTTTGTTCTTTTCCCCAGTCCGGGAGAAGACCGAGGGCCCCGAGTGCTGTAGAAACAAGACATGCTAAGCTCAGAAATCCCCAAAAAATTCTGGTTCTCTGGGTGAATGCCATGAAGATTAAAAAGAGCAGAGCGGCTAGCGGTAGCAGTAAAAAGAAAAGAAATGAGTTCCAGTTCATTACCACCATTCTTGCAAGAGTGAGAGCGAGCAGAACAGGAATAGCACACCTGATAATCAGAATAATCAATTGTTCCAACTGAATTTGCTTTCGGTTTTTTCGTAGGACAGATTCAAGTAGATGGGAAGCTCCCCACTTTATAATTTTAAAACGGCTTCGGTTGAATAAATGAATTGTAAGGGGAACCAGTGCGGTCAAAGCCCCAAGTACCAATGCTCCGTTGAGAAAGCTCACAGGTGAACGGGCATTCCTGCTTTGCCGCGGGCGGCCAGAAAGGATGCTAATCCCTGAGCGTAGGGTTCATCCGTAGTCATGGGAAATAATTGTACCCTGTGTCGATGACATCCTTTGAGAAAGTCCGCTCGGTACTCCCTCAAATTCTCGAGATAAGCTTCCCTTAAATGTGCAGGATCAACTGTATGGCGAAGTGCGACATTTTCAAGGCAATCGAATCGCGTCCAGGAACGAAAAGGAAATTCTAGCTCATCTCGGTGCCAGATTTGAAAAACTACGACATCATGTTTTGCATGGTTAAAATGAGCTAATCCTTTTAGGATCGATGGAATATCTCCAAAGCAATCGGAAATAATTACAACCATACCGCGCTTTTTGAGCTGTGGTGCAATTTCATGAAAAACTTTTCCAAGATCAGTTTCATCTCCTGTCGTTGTTGTACCAAGCAAGTCAATAATTTGACGGGTATGCGATGCTCCACCACGTGGTGGGACCATTGAACGCACCGTTGTGTCGAAAGTAGTTAGGCCAACACTGTCCGTTTGGCGTAGGCAAAGATAGGCGAGGCAAGCTGCGAGTCGTGACCCATATTCAATTTTACTTATGCCTTTCTCATCTTCGGATCCGTAAGACATAGAACCGCTGGCATCAAGGAGCAAATGACATCGAAGATTCGTTTCTTCTTCATATTCCCGAACATAAAATCTGTCTGTTTTTGCAAAAACTTTCCAATCCAACCTACGAATTTCGTCTCCAGGGGTGTAGGCACGGTGCTGCTTGAATTCAACGCTGAAACCCTTGTGGGGGGAACGGTGTAAACCTGAGCAGAATCCCTCAACTACCCTTTTTGCCAGAACCTGATGGTTGGCTAGTCGAGATAGGTCCTTAGGATCTAGAAAGTCGGTGATGTTTGCCATCCGAATTTATTGACGGACAGGTCAGAGAACAGCTTCTTTTTTTTCAGGTACTCCTTCTATGCAGCGATCTATAATCGATTCAACTGTAATTCCTTCAGCTTCCGCATTAAAAGTAGGTACGATACGATGCCTAAGCACAGGATGGGCGATTGCCTTGACATCCTCCACCTTTGCGGCAAAACGACCATTCAAAAGTGCACGCACTTTGGAGCCTAGAATCAATTGCTGACAAGCACGAGGACCAGGTCCCCAATCAATCAAATCTTTTACCCAGTTTTCGGCTCCTTCCTCTTTCGGGCGGGCCATTCGTACGAGATCAAGGACATAGTCGTAAACATGATCAGGTACGGGGACTTTTCGGACAGTCTCCTGGCATTTTTGCAAAGTTGGACCATCAATTACTGGTTCCAACTTCGATTCAAAAGTGGAAGTGGTTTGTTCAATAATTTTTCTTTCTTCCTCTCGGGATGGATAATCCACGATGACCTGAAAGAGAAACCGATCCCGTTGAGCTTCTGGAAGAGGGTAGGTACCCTCCTGCTCTATGGGGTTTTGAGTTGCGAGTACAAAGAAAGGTTCATCCAGTGTATAAGTGGATCCTCCAATTGTTACTGAGTGTTCCTGCATAGCTTCAAGCAGGGCTGCTTGTGTTTTGGGCGGAGTACGATTGATCTCGTCCGCCAAGATAATTTGACTGAAAATTGGGCCTTTTTCAAAAACTAGTTCTCTGTGACCAGTTTTCTTATCCTCTTGTATGATATCGGTACCAGTTATGTCTGCAGGCATAAGATCTGGTGTAAATTGAATCCTTCGAAAACTTAGGTCGATCGCCTGAGCCAAGGATCGAATCATTAAGGTTTTTGCGAGTCCCGGTACTCCTTCGAGAAGGCAGTGCCCACGGGCGAGCATCGCTATAAGTAATTGCTCCAATACTTTTTCTTGTCCCACAATGACTTGGTGAACTTGTTCCTTTATCTTTTGATAAGAGGCCACCAATTCTTCAGCTAAAGCTTGGTCATCGGGGCTAGTTTCTGAAGGGCTCATTTTTATTTTATGTTTTCGAGTTAAGATTAGAAATCCGACTGTGTTTTGGAGTGCTTATTGAGTAAGTAGGAAAATAATAAAGCAAGAAAAATTCCTACTATTTCCAAATTAATTTGAAGAACATCAGGTGGCTAAGAACTGATTTAAAATGATGTTATATATTTCGGTCGGATCTAGTATTGCTGAACCTAAAGAATTTGGGTTAATGAGGATTGGCCAATCAGATTGATTGCTTGGTATTATTCCGTGACTACCCTTCACTAAATGTGAATCGAGAGGAATCAAATCCATGTGAATACGGAATCCCAATTTTTTGGCTAATAGTTTTCGGGCAGCCTTGAGGGTTGGAAATGAAATCTTAGGATCTGTAAATAATTCAGATGGATCGTAGCCATGTTTTCTATGAATATCGATACAGCGGGCAAATTCCGGAGCTTTTTCGTCGTCATCCCAAAAATAATAAGAAAACCAGGAATCTTCCTTGGCTAAGGCAATTAAATCTCCAGCTCTTGTATGCTGAAGGCCTATTTCTTCCTTATCTTCCTCATCCAGCACGGTCGCAATGCCATCAAGTGATTCAAGGCAGGTTTTTACTTTCGAGCGTAGCCCAGGATCTTTTGCTGGTAAATAGATGTGCGCGATTTGATGATCAGTTAGTGCGAATGCTTTGCTTCGCCCTGAATCTAATGTGTCCAAGCCAAACTCCTCCTTGATGTTCAACCATCCTTGATGGCGGAATGCCTTGTTGGGGTAGACAACATTTTGAACTTCTGTAATTCCATATTCAGAGAGTACAATACAATGAATTCCACGGTCGCTGAGAAAATCAATCAATCCACCAGCCAATTGGTCAATCTCTTTGAGGGCTTTGTTACTTCTTGGATCATTCGGTCCATATCTCTGTAAATCATAGTCCAAATGAGGAAGGTAAATTAAGTTCAGATCAGGACGGTGTTTTTCTTCGATCCATTTGGCCGCTTTGGCAATCCATTGCGAAGATTCAATTCCCGCACGAGGTCCCCAAAATGCGGCAAAGGGGAATTCACCCAATTCTTTTTTAATCTGGTCGCGAATTGAAAGTGGTTCACTATGAATATCAAAGGCTTTTAGGCCATCTGATCTGTAAAGCGGGCGGGGAGTTATTGAGTAATCAACACTTGAGTACATGTTAAACCACCAAAATAAATTGGCGCAGGTAAATTCAGGATTTTGTTTTTTTAATGTTTCCCAAATTTTTTCACCCTGAACCAAAGGATTTGATTGTTTCCAAAAATGATGTTCGTTGAGAGTTCGGTCGTACCAACCATTTCCCACAATTCCGTGCTCTGTAGGTAGTTTACCGGTAAGGTAGGTAGCTTGTGCAGAGCATGTGACCGCTGGAACTACAGGACGGATCACTGATTCATGTGTGCCTGAATTTCTTGCAAATGCGGTAATTCTGGGTGCACCTTCTCCAAGATGCCTTCCACATAGGCCAACAATATTTAAAATCGCGACTCGCGGACCTGGCGACTGGGTCCCATTCCCCATTTTTTAGCTCGCTGGAATGGATAGGTGTCTTTCCCTGAGCTCGTCGAGGGTAGACTTAATATGCATTTTGTCCATCGCATGGACCTCGACACCTTCCCCGATCCCCTGAATCAAAGTAATAGTAAGCTCGCCACCTAGATGTTCACGGAATTCATCGAGTCCTTTAAGAATAAGAGAGATTTGTTCACCATCTACTTCATGAAGGATGGGATCATAGGTAGTGAAACCAAGACGCTCGATCAAATCGATCGCTCGATAGGAGGTATTTTCTTTAACCAAGCCAATCCGGGCAGCATAGAGTAGATCAACCGCCAAACCAATGGCCACTGCATCTCCATGTCCAATTCGAAAGTCTGAGAGCTGTTCCAATTTATGAGCGACCCAGTGGCCAAAGTCGAGTGGACGAGCAGATCCTTTTTCAAAAGGATCACCGGAAGTTGCTATGTGATCGAGATGGAGAGCGGCACTTTTACGAATCACCTGCTCCATTGCATCGCTTTCGAAAGAAGCAAGCTCATCGGCTCGTTCTTCAATTTGCTCAAAAAAAGAGCGATCACGGATCAACGCAACCTTAACTGCCTCGATAAATCCTGCCCTTTTTTGGTTGCTTGGAAGGCTTCTTAAAAAGGAGAAATCATTGACCACAGCATCTGGAACATTAAAAGTACCCACCCAGTTTTTCTTGCCAAAAAAATTAACACCGTTTTTTACACCAACTCCGCCGTCACCTTGGCTTAAACTAGTGGTGGGGTACCGAATCAAACGCAAACCACGATGTGCTGTCGCTGTCGCAAACCCAACCATATCCAAAGAAGCTCCCCCTCCTATAACAATCACATACGAGTGTCTGCACATCGCATGATCATTCAAATCCTTCCATATCCGCTCGATGTAATGAAAATTATTCTTGGCAGGCTCTCCACCTGGTGCAAATTTGGGTGGGCAGACCAGATCTAATCTGTCTTCACGGGCACGAAAATAACTTGTTATTTGTTCGGGGATATTGGGCATTCCGTCCAATAGTCCCTCATCGAGATATACAATAGCCTTTGTTGTTTCACCTTTACGCTTTGGTTGAAGAATATCTGCCAGTGTTTCATTGGTTGCCGAGAAAGAATCACGAGTAAAGTACACGCGGTGCGTGAAATCCAGTCGGATATTTCGGCTGATTGAGGCAAATCGAGAGGGCATGCTGTTTATCGTATGGGGATCATCAGGTTGCCGCAAACTTCTTTTGAAGAATCTGAGCAAAAAATTGAGCCAAGTAACAAGGAGCAATTAATGATGGAACAAAAAAACAAATTACCAGAGCATCTACGGCACATATACCTGCCAAGAGAATGGAAACCCCTCGTCCGATTGCACTATTATCTGATGAGTTTCTTATGGTTGTAATGGCATCAAAAATAATCCAACCCAAATAGATCCCGAGGCAGTTCAAAAGGAAAACTCTGGTTGGATCGAGATGATTCCAAATGATTAGAAACCCCAATGTCAGCAGACAGGGGGTGAAAAGGAGGAAAATAGCTACTGAACCTGAATTATTGGACGCAGACTTTTTTGATTCATTTCGCGCAAATAAACTAATTCCAACAATATAACTACCTACACAAAGAGATCCAACTAGCACGGGATTCATAATTTGCATTCCACCTGCTGATGCGGCGGTTAACCATAAAAAAGTTCTACAGCTTCCCATAATCCAAACTGATCCTGTCCAATTTTTATGGATCCAGTCATAGATAATAATTGCCAAAAGTAGGCAAAGAACCCAGATCCACGAACAGGATGCCATTCCCACTAAAAAGAGGCCACCAAGTAAGAGAAATCCAAACCCTATGATCCAAACAGATAAGGCACTTACTTGTCCGGAAGGAATTGGACGATTTGGATTGTGCTTCCTGTCAAAGTTCTGATCAAAACAATCATTTAAAACGCATCCGCCAGCATAGAAAAAACTTCCTCCTACTAGTATCCACCCTAAAGTACCCCAATCATACAGCCATGGTTCATGCCATGCCGGTGTGTGCCCAACGATCTTATCTGAGGACTGGTTGATCGCCCATGCGGCTAGACAATTGGTCCAAACCGTAGGTAGGTTAGATACTCGTGATAAAGTGAGAATCACATTTAGCATTGATGGCATAAAGAATCTGAAAAGATATTCAATTTCCCTCGATACTGAACCCTATTTTTTCCATCTGATTCAGAGTCCATCGATATTCTTTCCCTACTTGCTCAATAACTGATCCAGCCTGTAATTCTTTTGGTAAAACTTCCCAGGTGTAGGTTTCCATTTCCAAGTGTTTACATGTATCCGGGTTTTGGTTCAGCCAGAAAAGGGTATCGATGACATGAAGTCGAGTGTCTCCTAAATCTTCCCCTGGGGAGGCGTGGAGTGGAACATGAAAATGAATTCTCCACTCATCAGACTGTGGGAGCTTGCCCTGTGTTTGGGCCTCAATCGCCAAATCCAAATCCTTGATGCGTCCAATACATTTCCCGTTTTTACCCATGGCAACCTGATGTAAATAAACGGGCTCAATAAAATCTTTTAGTTTTTCAAGGTTTTGATGTGTGGGCTTTGCGGAGAGTGCAGAACTGAGATGTAGTTTGCTCAAACGAATCCCATGATTTTTTAAAGAGTTTAGCCCTTCATGAGCATCTTCAAATTCAACCGCCAAGTGGCAGCAATCGTAATTGACACCAATTCTCTTTCGCATGACTTCTTCATTATCACTCCTACCAAGTAACATTTCAAAAAAAGAAATTGTTTCGGGAGTTGTCTCAAACATTCCTAGAGGCTCCGGTTCCATACCTAGGTGTAAATCGAGATTTTTGGCTGCCGCTAATCTATCAATCTCCAAAGCGCAGGTACTAAGATTTTCCAGCATGATATCTGGAATTTCATTTTTTGGATGAAATTCTTTAAATGAACCGGGTAGGGTGCTTACGCTACCTTCCTCTCCTGGTTCTAGCAATTCTTCAAGGATCGAGAAAAGAACAAGCGTGTAGTCAAGTCGCTGTTGAGTAGACCAGTCAGGGCGATAAACTTGTTCTTTAACGCGGGAACCGTGGAAATTTCCATAGGGAAATCCGTTGATGGTAAAGACATAGGCGTCATTTTTTCCAAGCCAATTTTTAAATTTTGCTAATTCTTGCCTTTCCGATAGACAAACTGCAGCATCGGCACTTAATCGCAGACCGATCGCAAATCTTTTCTTTGGGGCAACATCTTTGCGTACCTCCATCACATAATTTTCAAGTGAATGAAAGGTCTCATCCCAACTGTTTCCGCGATGTACATTGGTACAATATGCAAGATGAGCATTTTGATTAAACTCCATGATTCATTTTATTCCATATGAATCATTCCGGTGCAACATAAGTATATCGTAATGCCCAACCTATTTAATAAAAAAAATGCGCGACCCAGCCCAGGTCGCGCATATTCTATAACACTGTATGTTGTGTATTTTTGCCCTTGATAAAGTTATTGCATCAATGATGCCAACTTTCACGAAAGATTAAAAAAGATTAAAAAAAACCATTTTTACAATCGCTTGCCTGTTTCCAAAAATTTTATAACTTTAGACAAAACTGACCCTTTTAATCGCTTTTACCATTATCCGATGATGATTTCAGAACCGATATGGAAAACTTGGTTTGCTAAACACGGTGCCAAACTTTTGATGTTTGCCCGACAGCAGGCACGTAATCCTCATGACGCTGAGGACTTGGTGCAAGAAGCGTTTGTGAGAATCTGGCGATTGTATGGACACACAGGAGAAGTTTCCCCTGGTCTTGTTTACAGAGCCATCCGTCGTTTAGCCATAGATTGGGCAAGAAGTTTAGACCGAAGAGTAATTAGGGAACAAAAAACATTTGAATTAAGTCCTTTATCATCTTCATTTGAGTATGGAATTGAAAAAGATGAACAGAAAGAAGCCCTGCTTCGAGCTGTTGATCGCCTTCCAGGTGAACAGAAAGAAGTATTATCCTTGAAAGTTTGGGGAGAGCTTACTTTCGATGAGATTTCACGGACTTTGGATCTCTCTTTAAATACGGTGGCTTCTCGCTACCGTTATGCATTACAGAAACTTAAAGACTGGGTGCCCGAAGAACTTGGTACGAATGAGACAAATTCTTTAACATAATGAGCGAATTTCGAGACATAGAAAATCAGCTCAGGTCCTTATCTCCCAAAGACCCACCAATTCATTTAACCAAGCGAATTGAGCAGGGTCTTGGAGAAGCTGGGAATTTGGCAGTTCGTCGTTTTCCTGATGAAAATAAACCTCCCGCCCGTGAGAAAAAAATCTGCGACTTTCTTCCCTATCGTTTTGGACTCGGTTTGGCAGCGAGTTTATTTTTTGTTCTCATAGGTTATCAATTGTTTGATGGGCAGCTCACCATTAACCAGACTACGGATGTACCAAACCATTCTGATCTTACTTTTTCTGTAATTGAAGATCCTGAAAGTCCAATACATGGTGTTTCTGTGGCAGAGCTCGAGCAAATGTCAGGCATGCCTGTTGGTGGATGGACACCAACTTTCCAAGAACGGCTACTCGATCGTATCGATGAAGGAGTAGTCTCCCGCCCAAGTGGGACACCTGCCCGTCAGGTAAGAATGCATTACCTCGATCAAATTCTTTGGCAACACCCCGCCACTGAAACTCGGATGATTTCCACAAAACCCCGCCAAGAAATTATACTTATCGATTTGGATCTTTATTAAAACTAATATCTATCCTTTTCCTGTTTGATTTAGGATAAGGCAATTAATCCTTATTAAATAGTTCAATGAAATTCAAAAAAACACTACATTCTCCTTTATTTGGCTTTCTGCTCATTTTATCTTTTTTTGTTTCTGTATATGGCAAATCCCACAGTAAAGTAACTTTTCTGGGCGTTAGTTCATCCACCTTGCCTGCTCGTATGAGTGAACAACTGAATTTGCCTCCTAATATCTATCTAAGTGTCGATCAAGTGTCCCCTGGAAGTCCGGCATCTGAAGCAGGATTGAAAATATATGATGTAATCCTACAATTGAATGATCAAATATTGGTGAATTCTCCTCAACTCAAAGCTTTGGTAAGAATGAAGAAACCTGGAGACAATGTTGAGCTTAAGATTCTTAGAAAAGGGAAACCACAGACTTTGCAAGTTACCCTTTCTGAAATTGACAAACCTTTCGAAAAAAGAATCCCTCATAGTGGATTTAAAGGTCTTGGCACTTTGCCAAGTGATCTTTTTTCACAAAATTTTGATTTGCTCTCCCCGAACTTGAATTCTTCTATTCGTGAACTTCTTAAAGAACATGGACTTTCTCAAGTCCCTCAAGTTCTTGATCCCACTAAATCAGATAGTATTGAGTTGGATCTAAACAACCCTATACATGGATCACAAATTACTCCCCCGAATGTTAAGTCATTCTCCTTTTCCTCGCAGCAAAATCATATCATTATCGCAGATGATGAGGGAACGATCGAATTTACACTCAAAGATGGGGAAAAATATCTCAAAGCAACTGATGCAGATGGTAATACTGTTTTTGATGGTCGAGTAGATACTGATCAACAGCGAAAAAAATTACCAAAAAATATTCGAGAAAAACTCCAAAAAATTGATTCTTCCAATTAGAATCCTTGCCTGCATCTAAAATTTTCGAGGTTGACGAAAATGAACCCAATGTCATTTTGATGGGTTTTGAAAAACAAACACACTAAAATGAAATCTATCTTATCTGCAATTACCCTATGCTTTGCATCTACTTGTCTTTTTGGTCAGATGCCCACAGTCGCAACCATGCAATCATCTGCACCGGAAGGCACTTCTTTGGGTGCCAATAATACACTATCTGCCAGTGGTATAGCACTTGGTAATCGTGTCAAGATGCGTGGCTTCATCGATTTCCGATTTGATTACACTGACCTTGA
>JAYZJX010000089.1:0-8098 GCA_036164015.1 Verrucomicrobiota bacterium
ACCATCTTCAGGACAACCATAAGGGGATACCCACCCCATTCCTTTTTCCTCATGGATTTTGTGAACTTGTTTCATCCAGGCTTCGATTTTCTCAACATTTGAAAGCAAACGGTTACCCTCTCTAGGTGGGTCAAGAGGATTGCCATAGGGAACACGTTGTACAACTTCCCCATTTTCATCCTTAGTTTCTTCCCAAGCAACTTCTGCAGTTTCGCAAGCCTCCCAGAAACGAATTTTTGAGAAATCCACGCAACCTTCAACGATTGCCTTAGCCATGGCTTCAATTTCAGGCATGGCTACTTCAGCAAAAGTTTCATCATTTTCCGGTTCAAAATTTTCTTCAGCATTAATCAAAATGGATGCTTTCTCATCAAAGGCTTTCGCTAATGCTTTTACCATTGAATAGTTGATTTGAGCCTGAAGATTTCCATCAAGCATCAAATCAACCGCATCAAATGGCAGTTCTTCTTCAGTATCCTCTTCGGCAGTCTCTGCTTCTTTAGTTTCACTCATTAGTTAATTATGGCATCTCACTAGGTGTCTTATCAACGGCAATCCACATTATACTTTAAGAATAATTAATTTAATAAATTTTCACATAATTAAATTTTTCAGATTTTTTGTCTAAATCTTCTTTGAAATTACTATTTATAATAAGTCTAATTTTTTGATGTACATATCTTATTCAACATAAGAAAATCCTCCCTCCTATAGCTTATGTCCAAAATCATACTTTTGTCCTTTAAGAATTTTACTTTACTGCTGGTTGTGTTGGCTTTTGCTGCCAAATCATCGGCCGAGATATCATTTAACCGTGATATCCGACCAATTTTGTCAAACAAATGTTTTTTCTGTCACGGCCCTTCGGAAAAGTCTCGGAAGGCAAAATTGCGACTTGATGTGGAAGAAGAGGCATTCATGGAGAAGGACGGTTTTGCTGCTTTTGTAAGAAAAAGTCTCGAAGACAGTGAGGCATGGCACCGGATTACTTCGGATGATCCGGATGAAGTTATGCCGCCACCCAAGTTTAAAAAAGAATTGACCAATGATGAGGTTAATAAGATCAAGCAATGGATTGAAGAAGGTGCCAAATGGGAAGGACACTGGGCGTTTATCCCGATCAAGAAGACTAATGAACCGAAAACTCAACTACCACAGTGGATTCGTAACCCAATCGATTCATTTATTTTAGATACCCTCAATCAAAAGAGTCTACACCCTTCTCCGGAAGCGGACCGAAGAACTCTTATCCGAAGACTCTACTTAGATCTCACCGGTCTGCCGCCAACCCCTGGAGAAATTAATAATTTTCTTTTGGATCATTCGCAAACGGCATACGAGAAAGTGGTAGACCGCTTACTTGCCTCTCAAGCTTATGCCGAAAGAATGGCCTTGGTTTGGATGGATGCTGCCCGCTACGGAGACACCTCCGTTTTTCACGATGACGGTCCGCGTGACATGTGGCCATGGAGAGACTGGGTGTTAAATGCTTACAAAAATAATATGCCTTTTGACCAGTTCTCGATCGAACAATTGGCAGGTGACCTCCTATCCAATCCAACTGACGAGCAAAAGATAGCTTCCGGGTTCAACCGTAACCATGCAACCACTGACGAAGGAGGTGTCATCGCGGAAGAATTCCGTGTGGAGTATGTTGTAGACCGTGTAAAAACAACAGGTAATGTCTGGATGGGTCTTACCATGGAGTGTGCACAGTGCCACGATCACAAGTATGATCCTATTTCGCAGGAGGAATATTTTAAATTCTATGCCTTCTACAACAATAACGCGGACCCTGGCATGCAAACTCGCAGAGGTAATACTGCACCCATGTTGGAGGTAGTTACTCCTGAAAGAAAAAAACAACTCCAAGATCTAACGAACAAACAAAAAGATTTGGCCTCAAAGCTAAACAACAGAAAAAAAGAGGCATTCCCTCAGTTTCTCAAATGGGCAAAGGAAGCAACAGCCAAACTGGATGAAAATAAATCTGTCCTCGAACCCACTGACCTTGTGGCTCATCTTCCTCTCGATAATTTTACAAACAATAAGACGGTTGATCTTGTTCGCGAATCAAACTCCTGTCAACTTCAGGGGAATGCCAAGATTATAGGTCAGGCTAAATTTGGAGGTGGTATAAAGATTGAGGGAAATGGTTATTTGGAAGTCAAAGATTTCGGCGACCTAGAGCACAACAATTCATTCAGCTATGGTGCCTGGGTTAAAATCCCAAGAGACAATTTCGGAGGAGCAATCCTCGCCAAAATGGATGAAGGTAATGATTTCCGCGGATACGACCTATGGATGGAAGGCGGTAAAGTAGGTCTTCATGTTATTAACAAATGGCCAAGTAATGCCCTAAAAGTCGTAAGCAAAGCTAAGGCACCCATCAAAAAATGGACCCACTTATTTGTTACCTACAACGGAAAAGCAAAAGTTAGTGGAGTGGAAATCTACATAGATGGGAAGAAGCAGGAAAAAGCAACCCAGCAGGACTCTTTAAGTCAGACCATTATCACTGATAAACCTCTACGCCTAGGTAGAAGATTTAATACTGCCCAAACCAACGGTGCTGAGATCGATGATGTACGGTTTTATTCACGAGCTTTATCACAACAAGAAGTTCAGGTGCTTGCCGATTCGGATAACATATCTCCTATCCTCGCAATCGAAGAAAGCAACCGTACCGAGGCTCAAGAGCAAGTTCTCCTATCGCATTATCTAGAATCCAACGACAAACCTTATCAGGATATTCAAAAACAGAAAAAGAGTGCAGATAAAAATCTTTCTGACTTAAAAAATAAAAAACTTACTTCGATGATTATGGGTGACAACCCGCCCAACAAAATGCGAAAAACATATTTATTGATGCGTGGGCAATATGCTTCACCCGATAAATCCAAGGAGATCCTTCCCGACACTCCCGCCTTTCTTCCGCCCATGAAAGATGACCTTCCAAAGAACCGTTTGGGATTGGCAAAGTGGCTATTGGATAAAGATCATCCACTTACCGCACGAGTTACCGTTAACAGATATTGGCAAACTATTTTTGGCCGTCCTCTAGTGGCCACTCCCGGAGATTTTGGTTCGCAGGGAAGCTGGCCCACCCACCCAGACCTTCTTTCCTGGTTGGCCAAGGATTTTGTTGACCACGGTTGGAACATCAAAAGAACGATTAAGCAAATGGTCATGAGTTCAACCTACCGGCAACAGTCGACCACCCGATCCGAGCACCTCAAGCTAGACCCCACCAATATATACCATGCCCGGGCACCCCGCTTCCGTCTAATGGGCGAGTTTGTCAGAGATAATGCTTTGGCTGTAAGCGGACTGCTCAACCAAGAATTTGGGGGTCCTGGGGTTAAACCATACCAACCAGCTGGACTTTGGGTCGAAGTTTCTCTTAGTGGAAACAGACGTTTTGTACGAGATAAAGGTGAAAAACTATACCGTCGAAGCATGTATACCTATTGGAAACGCTCTGCCCCCCACCCCGGCTTGATGGCGTTTGATACCCCCACCCGTGAAACCTGTACTCTCCAAAGACAGCGAACCAACACTCCCATGCAGGCCTTGGTCACCTTAAACGATGAGCAATTCGTCGAGGCATCACGGGCATTTGCCAAGCGGATTTTAAAAAGTTCAGCCAAGACTTTTCAGGATCGGGTAAACTGGGCATTTGAAATGGCCACCGGCCATCCCGCCGATAATCTAAGACAGGTAGTTCTGAAAGAGGCTTATGATTTTCAAAAAGAGAGGTTCTCGAAAGAACCTAACCGTGCGGAAGAGTTGTTAAAAATTGGAGAATCAACCCGGGACACTTCGATTGATTCCAAAGAACACGCATCGTGGACCGTGCTTGCTTCCATGATTCTCAATTTAGACGAAACCTTGAACAGAGAATAATCACTATGAATCCATTCGAAATCTTTCAGGCTCAAACCCGCAGACAAATGATCGGGCTCGGAGCCCGTGGACTAGGTGCCCTCGGAGTAGCCAGTTTACTCAATCCTTCCCTTCTCAATGCAGCTGCAAGTGAAGCAAACAACGGTTTTTCGGGCACATTGGGAGCACCTCACCTAAAACCCACAGCCAAGCGTGTTATATATTTATTCTTTTCCGGAGGACCATCACACATCGATATGTACGATTACCACCCAAAGATGCGTGAGATCCATGGTACGGAATTGCCAGACAGTATTCGTAATGGACAACGCATTACGGGGATGACCTCGGGTCAGAAATCTTTTCCCTGTGTAGCACCGATGTTCGAATTTTCAAGACATGGTCAAAATGGATCCTGGTTTAGTGAAATAATACCTAACATTGCCAGTATTGCCGATGATATCACTTTGGTTAAATCCGTGCATACGGAAGCCATCAATCATGATCCAGCCATCACTGCAATAAACACTGGTTCGCAACAACCCGGAAAGCCTTCCATGGGAGCATGGCTTGATTGGGGAATGGGTAGTCCAAATAAAAATCTACCAGGCTATGTTGTCATGATTTCCAAAGGTAAAGGGAATGCCCAGGCGCTTTATGACCGTCTATGGGGAAGCGGTTTTCTTCCGTCCAAACACCAGGGAGTGAAATTCCGCTCTTCAGGCGACCCTGTACTCTATCTTTCGAATCCTAATGGAATTTCCCGCGATATGCGTCGCAATATGCTCGATGGTATAGCCAAGATCAATCAGGCCAAGAAAATGGACTCAGGGGATCTTGAAATCGATGCACGCATTGCCCAGTATGAAATGGCATATCGCATGCAAACAAGCGTACCTGAATTAGTTGACCTGAAAGATGAGCCTCAGCATGTGCTCGATCTTTACGGTAAGGATGCGATGAAAAAAGGTACATTTGCTCATAACTGTCTAATTGCACGGAGGCTTTCAGAAAGAGGAGTTCCTTTTGTCCAGCTTTTCCATCGAGGATGGGACCAACATGGCAACCTACCCAAACAAATTCGCGGACAAACACAGGATGTCGACCAACCTGCTGCTGCTTTAGTCAAGGATTTGAAACAACGCGGCTTGCTAAAAGATACCGTGGTCATTTGCGGTGGCGAATTTGGCCGGACTATTTACTCGCAGGGTAAACTGACTAAAGACAATCATGGACGGGACCATCACGGTCGCTGTTTCTCGATGTGGATAGCTGGGGGAGGATTTAAGGCAGGTTTTGAATACGGTAAAACTGATGATTACGCGTATAACATTTTGGAGAACCCCGTCCATGTGAACGATCTAAACGCGACCGTTTTACAAACTCTAGGGATCGACCACGAAAGATTCACTTACAAATATCTTGGCTTGGATCAGCGACTTACCGGAGTCGACCATCCCAAAGTGATACCTGATCTCCTCGCCTAGTTGGGGGCTTTCTTCTCTAGTACCTCTACTTCTTTGGCATTTTTGCTTTGACCTGTAGTCCCGGGTCGAACAAAAACCATCTAGTGATTTCGGTGGTGGACGAAAGATTTGCCTTACTGGCAAAATGGTTGAACGAGCATACTCCCTTTTCCGGGAGCACACTTGATATTGCATCTGCTGATGCAAGTTTTAGACGTTATTTCCGGATCAATTTCGATCGGAAAAATTACATTGTCATGGATGCGCCTCCTGAGCTCGAAGATTCCAAACCGTTCGTTCAAATTGGAGAATGGATGAAAAATTCAGGTCTGCAAGTGCCTGAAATTTTTGCCAAAGATTTGGAACTTGGATTTATGGTTCTATCGGATTTTGGAGATTTTCATTTTCAGGATGCATTGGAAAAAGATAATCGCGAGTATCTCTATGATCTAGCGATCGCACAGATTGCAAATATGCAAAAATCCTTGATTCAATCGGAAGAAAAGCTTCCTGCTTTTGAAGTTAGCTGGCAGTGGAAGGAATTGGATATTTTTCGCGAATGGTGCTTACCCCATGTTTCTGAAGACTCCTATCATAAAGCTGCCCTTCCCCTTATTCAGGCTGTCGATGCCATTCCCAAGATGTTTATGCACCGTGATTTTCACTGTCGAAATCTTCTTGTAAAAGACGATAACACCTTGGGAATTATTGATTTCCAGGGAGCCATGCATGGACCATTAACTTACGACCTGGTCTCACTTTTGCGTGACTGCTATGTAGACAATGACCGGGATTGGATTGATCAAAAGGTTCTTTCATTTCACCAGGCATCAAAGGCAAGTAACATGGCTTTTGCCGATGTCACTGAAAATCAATTCCTCCGCTGGTTCGATTTGGCAGGACTGCAACGCCACCTGAAATGTGTGGGTATTTTTCACCGTTTAAAAATCAGGGATCAAAAACCTGAGTACCTTAAAGATGTACCCCGGGTGCTCAGGTATATATATCATGCTCTAGATCGGAACCCCGATCTAGAAAAACTAAGAAACCTTGTCAAACAAGCAACCATTCTCGAATAACAATTTATGAAAGCGATGATTCTAGCCGCCGGTTACGGAAAGCGTCTACGTCCTCTTACCGACCTAACACCCAAACCGCTGCTCTCCATTGGGAGTAAACCTCTGATTGTCCACCATTTGGAAAAATTAGCTACTGCGGGGATCAAAGAAGTGGTTATTAATTTGGGACACCTTGGATCCAAGATTCATCAGTTTCTTGGAAATGGATCCACTTGGGGAGTATCCATCGAGTACTCGGATGAAGGGCCTGATCCTCTCGAAACCGGAGGGGGCATGACCAAGGCTCTACCCCTTTTGGGAGAAGATACTTTTCTTTTGGTAAATGGCGATGTTTGGACCAACCTTGATTTCTCTATGCTTCCCAAAGCACTGAGTGGTAATGACCAAGCTATGCTCTTTTTGGCGAAACAACCAGTGTGGCGAGAGAAAGGGGATTTCAACCTCACAGAAAGCAGGGTCAGAGAATCAGATACCCCCAACCTACTGTACGCGGGTATTGCCCTCTATCATCCTTCTATTTTAGACGGTGCAGTGGTGGAAAAGTTCTCAATTGTACCAAGGTTAAAAAAAGCTATTCATCAGGATCGTGTTGCCGGCCAATTGATCAGCGGAGAATGGGATGATGTAGGCACTCCCGAAAGACTATCCGCTCTACGCGATAAATACGGCGAATAATTCAGAAAGGCTTGTCTGATCCTGCTGGTACTGTGTTTCCTCGCAGGGACTCTGCTTCCGGCAAACCAAATTCATCAATCACATAGGCAATCAAGTTCTTGAGATCCCAATCAGCCAAGTCCTTGGCTGCCGAGGCCATTACCCTCCCCCATTCATCTTTCGGATGATAACCGCGCTGCTCTGATCTGAATTTACGCATTTGATCAATAAAATACCAACCTTCTAGCTTATCCAAGGCAGGAGATTTCAATTTGTGGTTTCCCTCCGCTCTTTCTCCATGACACTGGGTACATCGTTGTTCATACAATTTTTTACCCAACACTTTGTCCCCCTGAATGGTGCGAATGGCCGGTTTTGGCTTCTGCTTTGCAAACCAGTCTGCAAGGTAGGCGATCTCAACCTGATTATTAATTTTTCGTGCACCCACTCCCATCAGATATTCCGAACGGTTTTGGGGATTTTGGCCACGAATACCCGCATGAAACTTCTGTAATTGCTCGGAAAGGTACCAGTACTCCATGCCGTCAAGGATAGGTCCTCGCTGAGCCTCCTGGGTACCATGACATACTCTACACTCCTGTACTTTCACCATCATCTCTGATTCCACCAGAACTGGAGCCTTCGTATTATGATTTTCCACTCTCGTAACCTCCTTTTTCACGCAACCGCAAAAGAAGAATGTGAACCACAAGTTTATGATGAGTCGGACATGACTTGGCTGCATCTTTATATTTCTATTGTATCTAAATTTAGGGACAAGCGAATATCATGACTGCATCTATTCTTTACGACTCCGATCAACTGCTACATCATAAAACGAATGCCTAAGGTACGCACACGATCTATAAGCAAAACTTTCCCGGATGGAACGAAAGCTTTGCTTGGTGTTGATCTTGAGGTAAATGATGGCGAGTTATTGGCATTGGTTGGTCCCTCCGGTTGTGGGAAAACCACCCTGCTACGCATTATATCCGGGATTGAAAAGCCATCCAC
>JAYZJX010000090.1:0-19060 GCA_036164015.1 Verrucomicrobiota bacterium
TACATTTTCCTGTTCGTGGTGGGGTTTTCAGAAAAGCAATTGGAGCTTGTAAGGCAGTTGATGGAGTTAGTTTTTCTCTCAAAGAAGGGGAGACATTGGGCCTAGTAGGGGAATCTGGGTGCGGTAAATCCACACTTGCAAAAGCAATTGTACGCTTGGTCAAGCCGACTAGCGGAAAAATTACATTCAGGAACTATCCTTTAGAAGATAGCCAGGGGAAAAAAGACTTTTGCAAATCCGTACAAATGGTTTTTCAGGATCCTGCCGAGTCTCTTAATACCAGAATGACGGTAGGTGCGATTCTCCGGGAACCATTGGATATTCATAATATCGGAACCAAAGGTGAGAGGCCCAACAAGATAAGAGAGCTTCTTCAAAAAGTGGGTCTTCCTGAAAGTGCATCTAAAAGATATCCCTTTGAGTTTTCAGGGGGTCAACGTCAGCGAATTGGAATTGCTCGAGCACTTGCATTGGAGCCCGATCTTATTGTTTTGGATGAGCCAGTTTCAGCTCTTGATGTATCTGTACAAAGTCAGGTTCTTAATCTTTTGATGGAATTACAGCAGAGTCTTGGTCTGTCCTATTTATTAATTGCTCACGATTTAGCGGTGGTCAGACATGTTTCCGATATAATCGCCGTTATGTATCTGGGGAAAATTGTTGAAATGGGACCTGCTCAGGCAGTTTTTGAAAATCCTTTGCACGCATATACCAAAGCCTTGATCTCAGCGATTCCTGTTGCCGATCCAACCATTCAGAGAGAAAAAATTATAATTCCCGGGGATATTCCTTCACCTATTAATCCTCCCGCGGGCTGTGCTTATGGACACCGAGTATCCTCTAAAAGGTATGAAGAAAGTCTTATTAATGCACCTATATGGCATCGGCTTGCCGGAAATCATTGGATTCTTAAATGCCCATGTTGCGTTCAGGATTCTCTTTGAGTTTAAGAGATTTCAAAAAAGACTTGCGACTAGCTTCTAGGTATCTTTAATCATCTTTGCCCTTAAAGAATGTTTGTACCCTTATATCGTCTCGTTTTATTTTTTGTTGTCTCTGCATGTTTCGTGCGGGCACAAAATCCCGCAGATATGCCGTTAAGGCAAGTAATTGAGCTTGCCCAAGAAATGATCGGAAAAGGAGATTTTGCAGGGGCATCTCCCATGCTTGATGAACTTGAAGTTCGCTTTGAGGATGAGAAAGATCCAGCGGTTGAGAAAATTCTTCAACAATTTGGTTTTGTTCGAGGGATAGGTTATTTACAAAGCTTTGCTAAGTCCGGAAACAAAGAATTTATTGTGAAGGCAGCGAGTGCCTTTGGTTTTTTTGCGGAGAAATTTCCTAATGACCCCAAAGCCGTTATGGCTATGCAAAAGAGAACGGATTGTCTCCGATCTTTACAAGAATGGAGAGAAGCAGCACGTGTCATTGAAACATTACTTGACACAAACCAACCTTATCGAAAACAAATTCTGAAGCGAAGTGAACTTCTCAATCTGTATTATGGCAAAGCCCAATGTTATCATATTGAGCAAGACTGGGCAAAAGGAGAGCCAGCATTTAGAGAATTACTAAAATTTGCAGATGCGGCAAAGGACGAAGATAGAGCGTCATATGCCGTTTCTTGCCTGACAGAAATGTTTGTTCAGAATAAGCGCATTGATGAGGTTTTTCCTTACCTGCCAAGGTTGTCTGGGGATACACCAGCTCGTTACGATTTGAGATTAAATGTGAATTTAATGCAGGGAGCTGAGCAACTCAAAGATTCAGGCAGACATGTTGAAGCTTCGCTTTTTTACGCGCTCACAATGACAACAGAAGAAATTGTAACATATTACACGGAGAGGCAGAAGAGGCTCCAGGCAGAGCGCACCAGGCTAGAGCAATTTGTTAAATTAAGGGGACAGGGAATGCCGAAGAGAAGGCTTGATATTTTAAACGATAGAATTAACGAACTGGCGATGAAGTCAACCAGTGCACAAAGTCATTTGAAACTTGCTGAAACTACGCCTTCTTTCACCACAACATTACGGTGGAGAAAAGCAGATAATTTTCAGGCAACTAAAAGAGATTGGGAGTCATTCTGGGGATTCTATTGGCTTTATAATGATTTCCCAGAACACAAGATGGTCGAAAACTTCCTCTATGCAGCCTTTGCTTCAGCCAATACAGTAAAGTTTCGTGAGAAGTCTATCGAACTTGGAGAGCTGTATCTTGAAAACAAGGAATGGAAAAAATTTCGTCCAGACGTGACTTTTATTATGTGTAATGCCTACAGGGAACAGGCGGATCAGTTAAGAAAAGTCTACACAAGTCTGCAATCCGCAGTATCAACAATTGAAAAAGATCGTGCCCAGAAAGCTAAGGAACAATCTGAGCAGTATTACCAAAGATTTTTCGCTCTTTGTGATGACTTTCTTAATGTTATGCCGGATCACAAATATGCAAGAGACTTTGTAAATATGATGGGAGCTGTTTATTTTGGAACACGAAGGTATGAAGAGTTGCTGGAAAAATTTGCCGGGTATGAGAATGGTGAAATGAATCCAGCAAAAGGTTTTGTAAACCGAAAAGAATTCAGGAAAAGCCCAGGGATGGCGACTGCTCACTACATGAGTGGTTTGGCTTTGCTTGCAACGGGGAAATTTGATGAAGCCAAACCTATGCTTTCAGCAGTTGTCGGGGTTAATGTTGAGGGGTTACCGCTTGATGACGGAGAACTGGATACTTATGATAATCGGGAGGGTGAGGAAAATTGAGAAACCGTTCTAAATCATCTTTCTTGAGAGTATTTTTTCTAGGCTTAATCTGTTTGTTTCTTTTGTCTTGTGGAAGCGATGAAACGACCGAAAGTGAGTCATCTGTAGCTTCTGAAAAAACAGAACCTGAGCAACCTCCCAAAATTGAATCTGGAACTGACTCAAATGCGGAGGAAATCCCTGAAATTCCTCAGGTAGCTGAAAAGAAAATAGTGCCTAACCCTAATGGAGTTTATCTACCAAATGGTGAAGAAAAAAATGGTCAACCTGTTTTTGAAAATCAAGAAGGCTTTTCTATGTGGTTTGATGGTTCAAGTTGGAAAATTACTGATAAAACTGGCGGTGGAAAACTTATTTCGATGGGAAAAGCGACCATTAATGATGACTGGCAGAGCGGTGCGACTGCCAGATTTTATCCTGATGAAGAGTATGCCAAGGATGCAACTTTTAGGTTAGCTGTAGCATTTCAGGGATCCGAAGACAGTAAAAATGCGATCCGACTTTTCGAACAGTTTGTCATGGATTTCCCGGATGACAAATTGGTTGCTGAGGTTTACCTAAGCTTGGGAGATTTGTCTATAAGTGAAGTTAGTCCAGATGAACAACCAACTTACGCCCAAATAACTAGTGCTCGAAAAAACTACAAGATGGTGCGTGCTAAAACAGAAGATATAGGACTTATTTCTGATGCGACATTTAATGAAGGGGGACTTTTAGAAAGAGTTGCTGAAAATCCAGAAGGAGTCGTAAATTTTTACTACAAATTTGATAAAAATGAAGATGAAGCACTTCAAAAAAATGAATTTATTACCGCTGAATTAAATGCTTCCAAGGATTTTGAAGAATATGATTTAAATGGTGATAAACAGTTGGATTATGGCGAACTTTTTGATTTGGCTTCTTTTGAAACCTTTTTTGCAATTGAAAGTTTATATCGTCAATATAACGAAAAGTTCTCTTCTTTAGAAGGAGCTAGGGTTTCACAGGCTACAGAAAAAATTGGCTTTGCTTGTGAGAAGCAGGGAAGACCATCTGAGATGCTCAAAATGTATTATGAAAACATTGAAAAGTTTGGCAATAATCCCAATAGTGTCGGAGTTGACGAAATTCTTAAGAAATATACAAAAAAATATACGGAGTACGAAAAATTATACGGTGCGACTCTCGATCTATTGAATAAATTACAATCTCCCGGGGAACCGGTTTCTTTTTCATATATAAATCGCAAAGGTGTTGAAGAGGAACATCAGGGAACAGTGGAGGAAATTGTAAAAGATCGTCGTAAGTTGCTCCCCTTTTTGAATTCGAGCTTTGATGGAATGGATCCTAAAATTTACAGCGAGGTAGCGAGATTAAAGGGAGCTATTTTTGTCAATCAGGATCATGCAAAAAAATTCAAAGGTTACCTTAAGAGATTTAACGAATACCAAGAAAATTTTCCTAGTGATCTATCACCTGCTAATGCCTTTGCGAAGTTGCTTCAGCAGGCCACTACAGCAGGTCAAAAGGCACTAGAACTGCGAATGCGTGCTGCCTTAGATTCTGTAGGCTCAAAAATAGGTGGTACATACAATCCACAAAGGAGTGACTTTCCATCTGCTAGTCCGGGAGTTTTGGTTTGGATGGCTCAAACCATGATTGCTCAAAACTCGTTAGACGATGCAGTCGCTGCCATGGAAAGATTGATTGAAGTTTATGGCGAGTCGGGTGGTGAATTTCTCTTCGATGCCAATTATGTCTTGGGCCAAGCTAAAGAAAAAGAAAGAGATTATCAGGCAGCTGCTAATTATTTTGATGCGGCTTTGACTAACTCTTCATGGCACCCAAATTCTGATGATGCTAGGATGAGGAGAGGAAATTCTTTTTTTGAAGTAGCAAAGTCGACCAAGGATGAATCCGATTATCAGAAGGCAATTTCTTCTTTTGAAGAAATAAGAAGCAATACGGATGCAACATTGGATAATCGGGCAGAATCTTCTTTTATGATGGGGGAATGCCGAAAAAATCTTAGGGATTATGCAGGGGCAGCCTTTCTCTATCTTGAAACTACGCTCAACTTTCCAAGCGCAGTTAAGTGGGCACCCAAATCCTTTGAGCAGGCAATCAGATGTTATGAACAGTCAGGGCTTGTCGACCAAGTTTCGGTCATTGAGAAACAATATGCCGATTGGCAAAGGAAATTTCTGAAATAATTATGCGGAATCTTTTATTAACTTTTTTTATCCTAGTTGGATCGACAATTTTCGCGGTTGCACAACAGTCCCCCGATTATTTTAAAGTCCATGCTGGGGAACTGCCTGTAAAAGCGTTCTATGGATTAAAAGCACAACCTATGAGCTTGCAGGCAATTGATCCCAAAAAAGGAATCATTTATTGCAAGCAGGGTGGTGGAAATATTCAATTAGAGTTAAGAAGTCTGGATCGCCAAAACATTAAAGGTTTTGTTTTTGATTGGCCTAGGAATGAGCGACAAGCAATGATGATGCTTGTAAACGAACAGTATGATGAAAGGTTTTTGGCTGCTGTTCGGCCTGTGATCTACAAATTGATGAGATATCTTGAGATCCCCAACCAGTATTTTCCTATTCACGGTGATTGCTTGGGGTATGTCAATGCTCTGCTTGGGATGGAAAAGTTTGATGAAGCCTTTTATGTGTTAGCAAGAATTAATTTAGCAAAATTGGATGAGTTCGGGTTCCGAGAGTTTTCAGAAGCTTCTTTGGATTTAGCTGGTAAGATGATTATTGCAGATCCAAAATCTGCGAAAACAGCAAGGGCACTCCTGCAGCGTGTGCAAATTCGAGATGATAGTGGAGATCACGCTTCTTATCTACGTCTGGCAAATTCTCTTAGGGACCAAGGACTTTACAATGAAGCCATTTCGGAATACGCGAGGTTGGGACCAATAGTAAGGAATTCTGTTGGAAGTCCGTACAAAACTATTTTGGAACTCTGGCCAATTTACTGTTACATAAAATTGTATGAATCCTACATGCAGTTTGCTGCACGGGATAAGAGATATGCCACAGCGGCAAATAAAATGTTTAATACAGCACTACAGACAATAAAGAAAATTGATGAGAACCCTCCGCCGAGGCAGTCAAATGAGTATTCTCTTTACAAGTTGATACGCTCCTTAATTAGAGTTCAATATGCCAGACAATATGAAGCAGCTAGCGATAACGCTAAGTCTGCTGACTTTTATCGTCAGTCAGTCCTAGAGGTCACGGAAGGGATTGTTAATGCAAGAGTTGGCCTCGAATGGCTCCCTGAATCTCTCATAATGGCAGCCGAAGCCTATGAAAACCTAGAACTTAACGACGCAGCTAGAAATGTATACAAACAAGTGAAAATATTTTATAAATCAACTAAATGGGAGAAAATAAGTGATGAAAAATTAGCAGGGCTTCCACCACCTGCTTAAATCCTAATATTGACCTGCCTTAGATTTTAAGACTTTCTAAACAAACATTAACAACTTATGAAATCCGGAAACTCTCGAATTTATTTATTAATTGCCCTTGTATTTTCAATGTTAAGCCCTGATCTTTTGGTCACTGTTGCACAAGCACAAACTAAAAGTTTTGGAGACCAGCTTGTGGACTCACTTGGAATATTCATTGCTCCTTTTGCTATTCTGGTTCTTGGAGGATTTACACTTATCATATACAACGGTATCGCAATACGCAGAAAAGCTTTTATCAAAGATGATGTTGTGCAACCGATCATGCAGGAATTGCAAAACCTTAACATCGAAGGTGCCAAAGCATTATGTGATCAGTATAAATTGCCTGTAACCGGAGTGCTTAAGGGTGGTTTAGAGAGAATACAAGATGACGAGCTTGACATAGAATCAATAGAGAAGGGGCTGGAAGAAGCATCAGGCCTTGAGCTATCCAAACCTTTTACCTGGATCAATCTCCTTAATACAATTGGTTCAATAGCACCCATGATTGGTCTTCTTGGTACGGTTACAGGTATGATTGGAGCATTTAATGTTTTGACTGAATCTGGAATGGGCGGAGAGTCCAGTAAACAAATGGCAGGAAACATTGGAAGTGCCCTATGGACTACTGCCGCTGGGCTTGTTGTTGCGATACCAACACTTATTGCATATTTCTTATACAAAACAAAATTTGGTACCATTGTGGCTTCTGTCAATAAAGTTGCCGGGGAGATGGTTTTCACACTAGTACGAGCAGCACGAGGCGGATTTGATTCTGAGGAAGGTGAAGTTGAAGGCGAATACTATGAAGAAGAGCAAGTAGATGCCATCCCAGCGCCTGAAGCTCCACCACCCCAATAATCACTGAATACCAGATTTTTACCATTTATCCTAGACAGTATTCTTGATGAAAGGGTTTCAACCTCCAGAGACTAACGATAGTCCAGATCTTACACCCATGATTGATGTGGTATTTCTATTGATCGTATTTTTTATGGTTGTAGCTCAGCGAATGTCAGAGCAGTACATCGAACTATCAGCTTTAGCTGTTGCAGGTAATTCTAAGGTTGAAGAGGCTCCTCCTTCTCGTACGATTATTTCGATAGATGAAACGCCTGAGGGACAAAAAATCTATTGGGGGGAAGCTTTGATTGATATGACTCAGATAGGTTGGTGTGTGAAAAAGAATCCTGACTGGAAAGTTTTTCTCCGTGTTCACCCTAAAGTCACCCATGCCGTTGTACAGGATGCAATGAAAGAAATAGGCAACGCTGGTCAGGCTGATATTATTTTCGGTACTTGGCAAACCGCTGGTTGATCATTTCTAGTTTTAAGCAATGAGTGCACTGAAGAAAATTTTGGATGATGTTGATGAGGTAGACTTAACTCCAATGATTGATGTCACCTTTCTGCTACTAATTTACTTCATGGTAACAACCATGCTTAAGCAACCTGAAGCAGAATTGTCTATTCAACTGCCAGGAAAACCGCAAAGTAGTGATGTCACTCCTATGGATATGCTTAAGGTTCGTATCGGTGATGAGGGAGAAGTTTATTTAAACGGCTCAGAAATAGAAGATGGATTTGATTTTCAAATGCCTGATCTAGTAGCCAATCTTAAGACCCAAAAAGGAATGAGAGACCAGCTTATTAGCAGTGGAGCTAAATCGAAAGAAGAAGCAGAACTAAAAGTTGAAATTGAATCTTCCGGGATTGCTGAGCATCAGGCTGCTATAAGTGTTTTAAACGCGTGTTCCTCAGCAGGAGTGAACAAGGTTACCTTTACCTTCCAGTAGAGCCAAAGCCTCTTTTCGTATTCTCGTGCCTGAGATTGTAAAGAAATTCTTACACACCCGAATGCGGGTAAGTGATCTTGAGAAAACGACGGATTTTTATCAAAAGGTTTTTGGATTGGAAGTCACCCGCAGGCATGAATCCCCTCGCGGTTCCAAACTTGTTTTTCTTGCTGTTCCAAACAGTGATGAGGAAATAGAGCTAACTTATTTCCCAGAATCTGGTCCTGTAGAAGTTCAGGAAGATTTGATGCATTTAGCTTTTGAAGTGGAAGACATGAATACTTTTGCTGATCATATAAATTCGGTCGGGTACGAGTTTAGCGATGGCCCGACTGAAAGTTCCTCGGGTTCGACTTTCGCTTTTGTGGATGCTCCTGAAGGCTATGAAGTGGAAGTGATTCAAAAGCCAAAATAGCCTAAACTGGATTGGAAAGTGCACACCGTTTTAATTCTGATGGGAGTTTCGGGTTGCGGTAAAACTTTGATCGGAGAGAGACTTTCCCAACAAGTTGAATGTCAATTTATCGAGGGAGATGATTATCATTCTCTTGAGAATAAGAAGAAAATGGGATCAGGGTTGGCTCTGGATGATAAAGATCGTGAGAGTTGGCTTGCCTCCCTACAAGACTGTATAAGCAAGTCGCACGAAAGAATCGTATTGTCATGTTCAGCACTCAAAAGGAAGTATAGAAAAATTCTTAGCGAAAATCCCCATAATACAATTTTTATCCATTTAGATATAACAAAGCATACGCTGGAGGATAGACTGAATGTTCGAAAAGATCATTTTTTCAATCCTTCGCTTCTGCAGGATCAGTTAAATACATTTGAAGAATTAGATACTTCAGAGAATGGCTTTTCTGTAAATTCTGATCAAAATCCCGAAAAAATTATTGCGGATATCCTGAGTAAACTGAACGATAAAAAATATGAATTTCAAAACGCTTAAAAAGTTCTCCTCCATATTTATAACAATACTGGCACTATCGGTAGGAGGTTGTGTAGTAACCACGCAAAGCGGGTCTAAAAAATCTACGGACTCACAAATAATACTCTTCGATGGCAAAAACCTCGATAATTGGCAACCAACAGATTTTGCGGGAAAGGGAGAGATTTTTATCGATAAAAACGGGAGTTTGGTTTTGGAGATGGGCGCTGAACTTTCAGGGCTACATTGGAAGGGTGAAGCCCTACCGACCGCAAATTATGAGATAACACTTCAGGCGAAACGAACCATGGGCAGCGATTTTTTCTGCGGGCTTACTTTTCCATATAAAGAGACACATGCTACTTTAATCCTAGGAGGGTGGGGTGGTTCTCTAATCGGAATTTCTAGCTTGGATGATTTTGATGCCTCTGAAAATGAGACAGGAGATGCCTATATTTTTGAGGATAATCAGTGGTATGATGTCAGGCTCAAGGTGACAGATTCAGAATTTACCGTATGGATCGATGGTCAGTCTGTGATCGACTGCGAGGTAGAGGGTAGGAGAGTGGGTATGCGCCCTGGAGAAATTGAAATGTCAGTACCCTTAGGTATCTGTACTTTTGCTACTACCGGAGTCTTAAGAAATATTAAGCTTCGAAAAATATAAATTAAGCTTTTAGAAAACTACTAGCTTTTCATTTCTTTTAATCGTAGCTGTCCGCAGGCAGCATCGATATCGTGCCCTTTTTCCATCCTCAAGGTAACCCGCGGAGCCTTTTCTCTTTCAACCGTTTTGTAAAAAGCATTGATTCGATCTTTATCCGGTCTTTCCCAGTTGAGTCCGTCCACTCGATTATAGGGAATTAAATTCACCTTTGCATTCAGTTTTTGTGCGTGTTCTGCAAGAAGCTCGGCCTGCTTAAGGTCATCATTTACGCCTTTGATTAAAATATATTCGAGTGTGATCATCTTTTTTCTCTGTTCAATGAATTTCTCGCAAGCACGCATGAGTTCAGCCACTGGATAGCGTTCATTGATTGGCATAATTTTGGTGCGAGTCTCATCATCTCCTCCATGTAAAGAAATGGCCAATCGTATTTGAGCTGGATAATTAGCAAGTTCCAATATTTTGGGTACGAGTCCACTTGTTGACAGTGTAATATGTCTTGCTCCAATACCTAGTCCCTGAGGAGAAAGAATGATGTCCAGTGCCGGGAGCAGGGCAGGCAGGTTAGCCAAAGGTTCGCCCATGCCCATGAAGACCAAATTATCAATTCTTCTACCTGCTTCATTTCTGGCCATCAAAACCTGTCCAACAATTTCTCCCGTTGTGAGGTTTCTTTTGAGCCCGTCCAATCCGCTGGCACAAAATTTACAACCCAGTGCACAACCAACCTGAGTTGATACGCAGAGTGTCAATCTTGATGCTCTTACCCCTTTAGTTCCCTCGGTGGCACGAATGAGAACACTTTCGATGAATTGATTGTCCCGTAGTTTCCAGAGTATCTTCTGCGTGGTATCCGTTGACCCTTGGACTTTTACTGGCTCCATAGGGGCTAAATCAACTTTCTTGGCCAGGTCACTCTTTAAATTCTTGGGTATGTTTGACATTTTATCCCATTGGAGAAAGCCTTTTTCGAATATCCAGTGTCTTACCTGTTCTCTGCGATACTTCGGTACATCATCCAATTCCCATTTTTCAAAGGGAGTATCCAGCAACAATGGTTTAGGAAAATTTACCACAAACCATCAATATCTTTTCAGTCTTCGTTGTGCAACGAGGATTAGCAGTATGAAGAGAGCCCGCTTGGCGGTTTGCTTAAGCGATGACCTGATGAATCGGTTCTGCTCCCTCAACTCCAACTAGGCTCTTATCGAGGCCTCCATGGAAGTAGGTAAGGTTGTTTGGATCCAAGCCCAATTGATTGAGTATTGTAGCATGCAGACGTTTGACATGAAAACGGTCAGTCTCTGCCTGACTGCCCAGTTCATCTGTCTCACCAACACTAATACCCCCTTTGATACCTCCACCGGCCATCCACATTGTAAATCCGTAGGAGTTATGGTCTCGACCTGTCCCTTCTCTATATTCAGCGGTTGGCTGTCTGCCAAATTCTCCGCCCCAAACGACAAGCGTTTCATCAAGTAGACCACGCTGTTTTAGGTCCTTGAGCAAGCCAGCAATTGGTTTATCTGTATTGCCCGCATGATAGGAATGGTTCTTGACCAGGTCTCCATGAGCATCCCAGTTGTTGTCATTGTGATGACCACCCGAATAAATTTGGATAAATCGTACACCCCGTTCTACAAGACGGCGAGCAAGAAGACATTTTCGGCCAAAATCTTCTGTATTGGTACCATCCATGCCGTAGAGGTTTTTGACATATTCAGGTTCACTGTCCACATCCACGGCTTCCGGGGCAGATGCTTGCATCTTATAAGCAAGTTCATAGGAAGCAACGCGGGCTGATAAATTGGTGTTGTCATATCGTTCTGACAGATGACCTTCATTGATCGTTCTAAGATGATCGAGCATGGTGCGCTGTTGCGAACGGGGTATTCCATGGGAATTTTCCAGATCCAAAATCGGAGAGCCTTGTGAGCGAAGCACTGTTCCCTGAAAGCTTGCGGGCATATATCCGCTCGACCAGTTCTTGGCTCCACTGATAGGACCACCAGTTTTGTCTAGCATTACTACATAACCGGGCAAATTTTCATTTACACTACCAAGACCATAATTTACCCATGAGCCGAGTGATGGATGGCCGGAAAGCAAGTTGCCGGCATTCATCATCAACATCGCTGATCCGTGAATGGGAGACTCCGCCTTCATGGAGTGCAGGAAGGCGATGTCGTCCACGCAGGAGCCGACATGCGGGAAGAGATCAGAAACATACTTACCACAATCTCCATATGGTTTGAATTTCCATTTAGGGCCAACCACACGGCTTTCATTTCTTTTACCACCGCGACCGAATGTTTTTACTTTTATGGTTTTTCCATCCAATGGATAGAGTTCCGGCTTGTAATCAAAGGTATCCACATGACTTGGACCGCCATACATAAATAAAAAGATTACCGATTTTGCTTTTCCGGGTAGGGGAGGATTTTTAGGAGCAAGAGGATTGACGAATTGCGGGACCGTTTTGGCCATCGCTTTGCTGGAAAAGAAGCCGTCCTGTGCGAGCATTCCCGTGAGGCCAAGGGCGGCAAATCCGCCTCCGATGTCCTTGATGAATTCTCGTCTGTGTGTGCGGTTGCAGAATGTATTTGAGGGTCTTTCCATATTCATAATCAATCTAGGTATAAAAATTCATTTAAATTGAGGGCAAGAAGGGAGAAGCGATCCATTGCTTCTTTTTCATTCAAATTATGTTTCGCCATCAGATCATTCACGGCCGCTACACAATTATCTATTTCCGTTTGTTGAAGAGGCCGGGAGTATACAATTTGCAAAGCCCTTTTAATTTGCTCTCGGATTTGTTCACCCGCTTCCTCTCGAAGGCGTTGTGCAAATTGCTTGGCAGAGTCATTCATGAACTGACCATTCAACATGTTAAGAGCTTGTGTTGGCACAGTGGTTGTAAACCTCACTGGGCAGGTTGAGTCGGTATCGGCCATGTCATGATTGATGAGCAAGGGTACATGCATGGACCTCATTATTTTGACGTAAACGCTTCTGCGGTTTGCCTGTTCAGGTGTGCTCGATCCCCAGCCCTTACCTTTAACGGATGATCCAGCAAGAACGATATCAGGTACTGGGGGTGTGACGCTTGGTCCACCGATTTCGAGATTGATGGTACCCTTGGCGGCAAGCACGGAGTCACGAACTTCTTCCGCTCCAAGTCTGCGCATATCAAAACGCCAAAAGAAATTATTGAGCGGATCTTTGTTGATGCAGTCATCATTGGGAGTGGATGAGCGACGATATGCATCAGAAGACATAATTAGTTTGTGCATCGCTTTAATGTCCCAATCTGATTCCATAAATTTAATGGCGAGCCAATCTAGAAGTTCGGGATGCGTGGGCTTGTCACCCTGATAGCCAAAATCACTTGAGGAACGTACAATGCCCCGACCGAAGTGATACTGCCAAATTCGATTCATCATTACCCGAGCTGAAATTGGATTGTCCTTAGATGTAATCCAATTTGCAAGAGCCGTTCTTCTTCCAGATGAATCATCAAGTTTTGCGATGTTCGGCTCAGGGGGGCTAAGTATTGATGGGAAAGCCGGTGAAACTTCTTCACCCTCGAGGGCAGGATTCCCGCGGCGTAAAATTTTGGTTATTTGTTGGCCACGCTCATCTACAGCAAGTACTTTGTAGTAGTCGGATTTTGGTTTCTGATTAAAATGCCGTTCGAGATCACGCACTCTGTTCTTGTAATTTTTGTGAGGTCCTTCTCCCATGACCTGATTTGCGTGTTTGCGTATCAACCCCGCCAGATCAACCGCCTCCTCAAAGCATTCGAGCCCTAAATCAATGTACTGTCCGCCTACTGTTTGACGACAATGCACGGCAATTACATTTTTGCCCGTTTGAAGCACATCGGCACTTTCGCGGGTGATATCATGCATCTGGTATTTGGATACATGACCAGCTTTCCGGAAGACAAGCTTTCCGTTTAGATAAACCTCAACATCTTCGTCGTGATGTAGGGTCATGCGCAAGGTTTTAGGTATTGCTGCTAGGCGGAAGGTGGTTCTTAACCAAATATCTTTACCCTTCCAAACCGTGCGGACATGAGAGCCTGGTGTTCCCTTGGTGCCGAAACCACCAAAACCACTTTTCCAGTCCTGGTCATTATATCCAACCTCAATCCAGTCTTGGCTTGGTTTTCTTTCAAGATAACTCCACTGGCTGCCCTTATTTCTGGCATCTTGGAGTATAATGACCGGTTTTGATCTGACTTTATTGGACTTGGTAATGGATTTATCCTTTTCGTAATTCGAGAGGAATTTATTTTCAAAGTCTACGATATTTCTTTGCAGATCGTTCTTTCTCCTAGTCCATTTTTCGATTTCTTTTTGGTAAGTAATGTTTCCAATGGAATCTTTCACTTCAATCAGATTAGAATCGCCCTTCCCGTGTGGGGTGATATTGGCAAAAAAGGCCAGCATGGAATAGTAGTCCTTTGTCGGGATGGGATCGATTTTATGGTCGTGACACCTGGCACAACCAACGGTCATACCGAGAAAGACTTCCGTTGTGGTACGAACAATATCGTCTAGGTAATCATAACGGGCAAGTACACGGTCGGCTGGTTCATCATCCCAAATTCCAAGTCGATGAAACCCGGTCGCAGTGATAGCATCTGCACCTGCATTAGGGATTTCATCTCCTGCTAACTGTTCAGTGACAAACTGATCGTAGGGTTTGTTTTCATTGAAAGACTTAATCACATAATCCCGGTATCTCCACGCCTGTGGTTTGTCACCGTCCCTTTCATAGCCATTGGTTTCCGCATACCTAACGAGGTCCAGCCAATGCCTTCCCCACTTCTCTCCGTAGTGCGGGGAGGCTAATAATGAGTCTACAAGTTTATCAAATTTATCGGAAGCGTTGTCGCTCAAATAATCTTCGACCAATTCTATTGAAGGAGGAAGGCCAGTTAGATCGTAGCTTGCACGACGCAGGATTTCATGATCTGAAGCAAGTGGGTTGAGAGGTAGATTTTCTTTGTCGAGTTTTTGGCGAATAAAACGGTCAATTGGATGCTCACCATTTTTTCCATTGGGCACGGCATGATTCACGGGTTGCTTGAATGCCCAATGAGATTTTGTGAATTCATTAACCTCTGTTGTCCGGGCGTGACTGTGATCAATT
Organism: Verrucomicrobiota bacterium; assembly: GCA_036164015.1. Taxonomy (GTDB): domain Bacteria; phylum Verrucomicrobiota; class Verrucomicrobiia; order Opitutales; family Seribacteraceae; genus Seribacter. The sequence goes on from JAYZJX010000090.1 coordinate 14,756, forward strand.
TTCGGCTCAATTTCATCTTCCTTGGGAAAGGGCAGTCCCACTCCGATCCATTTGGCTAGCAGATCAATTTTTTCTTGGGGCAGTTTGCCGATCGGGGGCATTTGATGATCATCGTCTTTGTAGGAAACCATTTGGAGCATCAGGCTATTTGCCGGATCTTCCAAATTAACGGCCGGACCGACTTCTCCGCCTTTAAGTACGCCTTCCCTAGTGGTAAGTACTAGCTCTGCCCGCACCTTCTCTGCCCCGTGACATTTCCAACAGTTTTGTTCCAGAAGCGGCTTGATTTCACTTTTCCAAAAATCAACATCCGCTTGCAAGTAACAAACCCCAATCATTGAAAAGATCGGAACGCTTAGACGACGAATGATGTTGAAGGGGGTGATCATTAAAAGGATTTATTCTAGTATTGGGCTTTCTATTTGCAAGTTAGGCAACCTTACGGAATTGATTTCCTAAAGATTGGGAAATTTTATCAGCTGCCGCCATTACCTTTTGGGCAGTTTCGGTAATATTTTTATTTGGCAACCGGCTAGTGGGTGCGACCAACCATATGGAACCAACCAGCCCGGCATTTTTTCCAAGCACGGGAGCACCCACACAGACTTGCCCCTTGAATTCCTCCTCATAATCAACCGCAAACCCATTCTGAGCGGCAAGTAATACCTCTTGTTCCAAATCTTCTTTGGTGATAATTGTATTGGGGGTTAGCTTCTTAAGTTTCAGGGAATTGATTAACTTGGATCTTTTCTTTGTTTCAAGATGAGCCAGAAAAAGTTTACCCGGAGCCGCCGTATGCAGGGAAAAGCGTAATCCGGTGGAGATTCTAAAACTAAAGGGGTGCAAACCTTCACATTGTTCAAGCACTACACCTTCGTTTCCCACCAGCACTCCTGCGAGTACGGTTTCCTGTGTAGTATCCCTTAATTCACGCATAAATGGCAGGGCAGTTTCCACAAAGGCAGGCTCACCGGCAACGGGTGTGGCCAATGTCAGGAACTTATCCGACAATACAAAAACTGAGCCCCTCGATTGTTTCCGCACATAATGTCTGCGCTCTAGGGTCATCATTATACGATAGACGCTATTGAGAGGGTAGTTTAGGGAGTGTGATATTTCATTGACCGAAAGTCCGGCTGGGTTGCCATTGAGCAATTCGATGATCGAAAGGGCTCTATCCAGTCCAGGAACATTGTATTTTGGGTCTAAATTGGAAGACATGTTTTGAAATATAAACTATATATTAAATATCAAAAAGTTTAAAATTTTGGACATTGAAAACGAACTTTCTTAATCTAAATAAATTCAAAAAGTCTTGTGCAACCAAACTAGTGTTTCATTGAATATGGAAATGAGAAAAATGCTTCCCTTTCTTTTATTCCCACTTTGTTATTATCTTAATGATGCGGCCGAACGAAAAGTAACTATCATTCATGAACAGGGACAGTTTGACTGTCACACTTTTCGCATCCCTGCAATGGCAACCACTAATGAAGGTACTTTGTTGGCAGTCTATGATATGAGATACAAGAGTCGCAAGGATTTGCAGGGGCATATGGATATCGGACTTTCCCGATCGATGGACGGAGGGGAAACATGGGCAAGACCGGTTCCCATTATGGATATGAAAAAGTTTGGCGGGTTACCCGAGGACCAAAACGGATGCTCGGACCCGAATATTTTGGTCGATCGCAAGACCGGCGAGATTTTGGTCTCAGCGGTTTGGACTCACGGCAAACCGGGCACTCATCAATGGCGTGGAAAGGGATCAGAGTCTGGACATTCAATCCACAAATCTTCTCAGTTCATGATGGTACGTTCGAAGGATGATGGGTTAACCTGGAGTGTCCCGGAAAATTGGACCAAAAGATTGAAGGTTCCCCAATGGTTCCTATTTGCGCCCGCACCTGGGAACGGGATTAATTTGATGGATGGTACCCTTGTCATGCCCACGCAGGGAAGGGATGCAAAAGGGCTCCCGTTTTCCAATTTTATGTGGAGTAAGGATCATGGGAAAAGCTGGACTTTGTCCAGTCCCGCACGCGAAAACACCACCGAATGTTCGGTGGCTGAGCTAAGGGATGGATCGTTGATGTTAAATATTAGGGACAACCGAAATCGTTCGGATAAATCAAAAACCAATGGGCGTGCGGTAAGTGTAACCAGTGACATGGGCAAGACTTGGGAAGTTCATTCATCCGATCATGGAGCCCTGCCCGAACCAGTTTGTATGGCCAGTCTGATATCCCATGATTTAAAGGATGGTCGTAGGGTTCTATTCTTTTCCAATCCAAACAGTAAGTATAAAAGGGAAAAAATGACCGTTCGCATGAGCTTGGACCAGGGTAAGACTTGGCCGAAGTCGATCCTCCTTGACAAAGAGGGCGGAGCGTACAGTTCGCTGGCAATGGTGGATGATCGAACTCTTGGCATACTCTACGAGTCTTCAGTTGCGGATATGGTCTTTCAGAAAATTAAGCTTTCCGAATTCGGACTTTAGGTTGTAACTTTTTCGATTTACTCCAGTTTTCAATGGTATGAAATCAAAAGTTCGTTTTGTCTCGTTGTTTTTACTATTCTTAATGTTTGTAAATATTTTATCGGCACAGGCAAGAAGGCAGGGAGGGCGTCCTCCTGTTCGTAAGCATACCATAACGGAAAAAGGTGAACTAAAACTTATCCCGGCAGATGATAAGCTGCCCTTCAAGCAGGAAGCGAAATTTAAAAAATCGAAGACTGAACGCCTTGTGGAATCCAATGCCATCCCGCTGCATAAAGTGGGAACTTTCCCAAATGGTCGTAACCCAAATAAGATTATCGAACAGTCATTCAGATTTTCCCTGCCTCTCAATCCAAAGCCCCTGAAGGAGCCAATCCCCCTTCATAATGATACGGGTCGTGGTCCTCCAAACACTCCTTTTGGTATCGCTTTGAATGGAGTGTTGCTTGATCCGGGAACGGCCGAGTTTTACATGGGCGACCGCAGGGCGGACTGGAATTACGAGGCACTCAGCGGTTCGGTATTGTTGGGCTTGGATAGGAATCATGGGCATGTGCAACCCAATGGATCGTACCATTATCATGGTCTGCCAACGGGTTTTTTGAAAAAGCTGGGCGTAAAATCCAAAAAACATTCACCCCTGATTGGATATGCAATGGATGGATATCCAATCTACGCCTTGTATGGTTACAAAGATCCGCAGAACCCTAAAGACGGTGTAAAAAAGCTGACCAGTAGTTTTCAATTAAAGAAAGGAGAACGACCCGATCCTCCCGGAGGTAAATATGATGGTACTTTCAGTAAGGATTATGAATATGTAGAGGGTTCAGGTGATCTGGATAAGTGCAATGGCCGCTTTACCGTTACCAAGGATTTCCCCAATGGTACCTATGCTTATTTCCTCACGGAAAACTGGCCTGTTATTCCACGATATTTCAAAGCAGAACCATTAAAATTGCGTGGCGGCGGACCACCCAACCAAAGAGTCGGTGGCTTTGCTCCTAATCGTCGCTAATTCTGTTTGATATTTTGCAGAGCTATTTGGGCTGCCGAATGTAAGGGTTTTGCATCCTCTTTTGAAAGCGATCCGGTAAATTTAATTGTGCGTGGATCCTTTCCGGTGAGTCCGCCCCAAAATACACAGGATACCAAATAAGCTCCATGAGCAGCCGGATGGCTCCCATCATTTCTGTAAAGTTTTTCGAAGAGCTCCTGATTCTTTTTTTTGACTTCAGTGTAGGCAAAACCAACCGGTAAAATTCGTGCTTTGTTTTTATCTCCTGCCAGGAGGTAGGCAGAAGAGATCTTTTTTTGCATGGCCTCATAGGTTGGATAAACTACGGAATTTCTTTTATCTCCATTTTTTCTTCCCCAAGTAAGATAGAGGGAGGGAATGGCTCCGGCTTTGAATATGAGTTTTGAGAAGGAGGCTACGGACTCATGGAAGCTTTTGGAAAATTTTCCACCCAGTCCGGATTTCTGACTTTGTTCCTGAAGAATGATGAAGTCCCATTTTTGGGAATTTATTTTTTTAGTGACTTGAGAATCTGCCAAGTGAAAGGCGAGATCCTTGCCTCCACTCGTATGATAAGAAAGGGTCCAATTAGGAGATTCACTTTTAAAAAGATCAGAAATGGTTTTGGAACATTGGGCGGTGTAGCTGTTGCCAATGAAGAGAACCTTTTCTCCCATACAAAAGCTGACGGCATGCAAGAAAAGGGTGAGATAAAAAATTTTAGGTCGGGTTAGCATCTTTATTGATTAATTGTTTCTGATTCACTGGTAGATTGTTTTGAATCCATAAG
>JAYZJX010000091.1:0-11123 GCA_036164015.1 Verrucomicrobiota bacterium
AAAAAGAATGGGTGCCGGTCGGCCCAAGGGCACCAATCATTATGGTGAGCCTACCAAACCCATCCGTATCCCCGTGAGTAAGATTGATCGTGTGCTTCGGTTTGTTCGTGAGCGTGAAGATATGGTTCCTTTGTATGGAAACGAGGTGCCCGCCGGATTTCCATCACCGGCTGATGATTATGCTGAGGGCGTCCTGGATTTGAATACCCATCTGGTACGCGAGCCCACCGCCACCTTTTTCGTGCGAGCACGGGGTGATTCCATGATCGGAGCAGGCATTCACGATGGCGATCTTCTGGTGGTTGATCGTAGCCTGGAAGCCACGAACGGAAAGGTGGTGATTGTTTCAATTAATGGTGAGTTAACCGTTAAGCGACTTCGTCGAGCCAAAGGCCGTACCTGGCTTGTACCCGAAAACCCCGACTACCCCCCCATTGATTTTCACGAACAGGATGATACCCATTTATGGGGAGTGGTCACGAATGTGGTCCACTCCCTGTGATTGCTCTCGCGGACTGCAATAATTTCTATGTTTCCTGTGAACGGGTCTTCCGACCCTCACTCGAAAAGCGCCCGGTGATCGTGCTTTCGAATAACGATGGATGTGCGGTTGCCCGATCCAATGAAGCCAAGGCAATTGGTATCCCCATGGGTGCTCCGTATCACCAAATCCGAAAACTATGTGAACGGAACGGGGTCGTCGTACTTTCTTCGAACTACGAATTATATGGGGATATGTCGGGCCGGGTGGTATCGGTACTTTCCCGATTTGCTCCGGAATTGGAAGTTTATTCAATCGATGAATCTTTTTTGAATCTTTCAGGAGTATCGGACCCTCTGCAACTAAGCATTCGCATGCGAGATCAGGTAAAACAGTGGACAGGCATTCCGATTTCCGTAGGCCTTGGATCGACCAAGACCCTGGCCAAGGCCGGTAACCGATTGGCTAAGAAGCAAGGGGTTGGCTGTATGGTCATTGGAAAGGATGACCGCAAGGCACTGGAAAGTATTGCCATCGAAGATGTTTGGGGGATTGGTCGGAGACTTAGTGTTCGTTTGCGTAGAATTGGACTCTTCAATGCCTGGCAGTTTGCCAAGGCTCCATCACCCTCCATTCGGGCAATCGGAGGCGTCACCCTGGAGCGTACTCAGCGGGAATTGACCGGAATATCATGCCTAGAAATGGAGGAAGTCGCTTCTCCACGAAAGAATACCTGTTGTTCCCGTTCCTTTGGCAAACCAGTCACTGAGTTGGAAGAATTGGAAGAAGCGGTTGCGAATTATAGTGTAAGAGCGACACGGAAGATTCGCTTAGAAGGCTCGCTCGCTTCCGGTTTGCAAGTATTCATAATGACCAACCGTTTTCGTGAGGACCAGCCACAATATTCCAACTCACGAGTTCTTGCATTGGATGAACCAACGGATGATCCTATCCGAATTGTCCAGAATGCCAAAAGAATGCTGTATGATATTTATCGTTCGGGCTATGCCTACAAAAAAGCAGGAGTAATCCTGCTTGATTTGGTGCCTTCCTCTGTGAGGCAATCTCTACTTTTTGAAGAACATGGTAGTCCACGGCGGCAGGATTTTGTTAATGCGGTGGAAGAAGCTGCGGGTCGCTATGGTGCTGCCGGGGCATTTTGGGGAGGGCAGGGGATTGGTAAACAATGGCGGATGCGACGGGAAATGCGTACGCCCCGTTATACTACCTGTTGGGAAGATCTCCCTTTTGTGGGATAGTGAGGATTAATTTCCAAAATCGAAACAGGCAATTTGTCCGCCGTTTCTCGCGAGCAGGTAGCCATTGATGAAAGCGGGCCCGTTCCAGCAACGAGTATCTGAAAGTAATTGCCGGGAAGAGATTTCACGAAAGCCATCAGGAGATGCCTCCACTACAGATAATACTCCGGAGTGCCCAAGGATGAGCATTTCTTTTTTATCCAAAAGAATTCTACCATAGCTGTATTTTTTTCCACGCCACATTAGCTTTCCAGTTTTGGCTTCCAGGCAAACGAGAAGGTTTTCACTGAGTCCATAAAGATATCCATCTTTAAGAACAGGGTTGGAGAATTTTGCTTTTAAATCTTTGGATTTCCATAAGGTTTCGATTCGATAACCATCATTTTCTGAATCCTTGTTGACAATGAAACATTCAGCCCCTTTTCCGTAACCAGCCGCCAAGACGAAAGAATCTTGGGATACCTGAATGGGTTGAACAATTTGAACATTGTTCATAAAAATTTTCCAGGGCTTTGTCCAAAGTGTCTTTCCATTGTAAGGGTTGAGAGATGCAATTTTGCCTTCCAACGCGATGATCAAGTGCTTTTCATCAAGAATATTTAGAATCTCCGGGGACAGATAAACTCCTTTACCTGCAATTTCTGATGACCAAATTTCCTCACCTGTATCAATAGAATAAGCTTTGGCGGCAGAAGTTTCTCCGCCAAGATTAAGAATAATCATATCATTCCAGATTAGTGGAGATATTGATAAGCCCCATTCTGGGAAATCATAATTGTCCGGGATGGTTTTGATATTCCAATTAATACTCCCGTTGGACGCCTCTACACAAGCGAGTCGGCCGTTAGAAAAGAGGGAGTAGATTTTTCCATCATGAATGGTGGGGGTGGAGCGCGGACCCGTCCCGCTTAACATATCGTACCATTTGGTTGGCTCGGTTACTTTCCACTGCTCTGTGCCATCCCCAAGACTCCTTGCAATCAGAGATTCCTGTTCCTCAACTTGTTCAATTGTAATTACGAGGTTACCATAAGTTACGATTGATGAATGTCCCGATCCGCAAGAAGTGGACCATCTAGTTTTGGGAGAATTTTTCCATTCTACAGAAAAGCTTGTAGTAGGAATATGACCATTTCTTTCAGGTCCGCGAAACTGATTCCAGTCGTTTTCAATTGTACGCAAAGGAGGTCGGTAGTAATCACGAGATTCTGTTAATTCTTTCTTAGTGTTTGTTATCCCGAAGTGGGGAATCATTCCCCCTCTCCACTCCATGCTGACGCAACCGCAAATGAGAATCAGCGAAAGCGATGAAAATAAGAACCTGAAATTGTCGGTGTTTATCCTTGGAGGGCCTTTTCTATGGCTTGAATCAATTTTTTGGAGGAAGGGGAGGTCATACTCCCAAAACGATCAATTGGCTTACCGTCTTTACCAACAAGAATTTTTCCAAAATTCCATTTAATTTTTCCTTTAAGGGGACCGTTCTCTCCAATAATATTTTTGTAAACTGGGTGACTGTTAGGACCATTAACATCTATTTTCGAATACATAGGGAAAGACACACCGAACTTAGTTGAACAAAATTCTTTAATTTCAGCCTCAGTGCCCGGTTCCTGTCCTCCAAACTGATTGCATGGGAAACCACAAACTACCAATCCTTTGTCTTTGTACTTATTGTAAAGTTCCTCAAGACCCTGATATTGGCGTGTGAACCCGCAACGAGATGCCACATTGACCATCAAGATTACTTTGCCCTTGTGTTCGGACAGATTGGTGGGTTCCCCGTCGATGGATTTTAAGTCGTGTTCGTAAATGGATTTGGCTGATGCAGTCATAAATAGTGCAAGATTTAGGATGAGGGTGAATAGTTTCATTTTGTTGGTTGTGTTTTTGATTTAGAGGATTGGCTTTTTAAATTTAATTTTGTTTTCCTGATTGGAATATGAATTTCTGACCTTTTAAAAGGTCCTGGAATAAAGGGTCCATTCCAATAGACTCCGTATGAATCTCCGCATCTTTCGTACTTGGGATTTTTGTCGAGCCATTGCTTTAACTTAAGCAAATTTTCATGGTATCTTTTTTCTGAATAACCTCCACGAATTCCAATAGAAACTACCTTTTGTTTTTTTAGCTTTTTAACTTTTACCTCATCTGAATCCTTAAAATCCTTGGGTAAGTCTTTGTTGCCAACAAAAAATCGCATTTTGCCCGGATTGATATCTGCTTCCACAGGAGTGGTCATTGAAATGTCATTTTGATTAATGTAACGAAATAATTTCCTGAATAGACCATTGTTTTCACTGAAATAGGATTTATCGGTGGTTGCTTCAAGGGCCGTTCGCTCCGGAAGGTCAAGTACGATAATTTTCCCTACAGGTGTTTTATTATGCATAGATTCGTAGGCAAATGAGAAGGTGCCAAGGAAGATGGATGCAAAATATAAAAATTGTTTCACTACTTAATAATCGGTTTATTGGACAGATTAGATCAAGTAGAATAACTTTTATTGATTGGTTCAATCAGAGAAACATAAAAAAAGAATTATTATGTTTAACTTTTAATCACCCGGAAAGTAAGATTTATTCGCGGACCTATCGGTCTTGCGGTGCGCGGTATTTCATGCAGCCAATTATGCTGGGTAGTCCCCTTCATTAGCAAGAGACTACCATTTTGCAGAATTACTTCATGTTTAAGATGATTAAGTTTGTACTTTTTATGGCGGAGTTTGAATTTTCTATCTGCTCCCAAACTCACGGACGCAATGACAGGATTTTTACCTAACTCTTTTTCATCATCGCTGTGCCACGCTACACGATCTTTTCCATCTCGATAGTAATTAATCAATACGGAGTTGAATGAGATTCCGACCAAAGGTTCTATTGATTGCTTAATTTTTAGAAGATTTTTCGTCCATGGTTTTGCATCCATTTTAATACCAGAATATTTATAAGACATTCCTTTGTCACCGTGCCATGACTCCAATCGTGGTACCAAGCTTTGCTTTCCATAGAAGCTTATCTTATTTTGAACCCACGGAATTTCCTGCAGTAAATTTTTGAAAAGCTGATCAGCACTTTGTTTATCAAAATGCTTATAAAATAATTTAATATCAGAATCTGGGAGAGAAATATTCAATGGTAGATTATTATATACCAATAATTTTCTATTTGAAAAATAATGTCAGATTCTCTGCCTCATTATCGAATGCAGATTGAACGATTTCCTTGCATTCATTAAACTCCTCCTTTTCAATTTTTCTTCTTTTAAATACTTCCGGTGAAAGCTCTGTTAGAGCATTATAACCGCTATTCCCAAATTGGAGATCTTTTACTATCTGGTTAGCTAGTTTTAGCAGATCGATCAATTTGTGTATTTCTTGATCATTAACCTCAATTCTCTCAGTTTTTTTTGCCGTATGGTGCCATCTCGTAGTCTGCTCAACTATAGGGGAAATTCCCCATTTTTGAATTATCATCGCTCCAAGAATGTCATGTCTTAAAGAGTTGAGATTAAGCTCAGTAGAATAAAGACAAGAGTTTGTTTCAAGTGCGTGATTGATTTCTTTGAAAAAGGTTTCTTGGTGATATTTTACCTTAGCGACTTTACCAAGGTCATGCAATAATCCACAAGAGTATGCATGTTCGAAATATTTTGATTCATATCTTTTTGCCAAACATTCAGTTGCAATTGCAACCCCGCAACTGTGCATCCATAAATCTTGTAGCTTAAACTGAGAATTGCCCTTTAATTCTTCAAAAAGCGTGAACACAGATGTATTTAAGACAATTTTCTTAATTCGCTCGAAACCGAGACGTTGAATTGCATCTGAAATTAGAATTATTCGTTCATCACTACCTTGCCTAATTTCAAAACTATTGGCAGATTTGAGAACCTTGGAAAAGATTGCTTTGTCTTTTTTGATGATATCTCTGACACCAAATAATGCTGCATTTGAATCAGAAACAATTTTAAGCAAATCATTCATTATCAATGGAATGCTTGGTAGTTCACCAGCAAGAGCATCAACTAAAATATGATACTCTGACAGTGAATCATTCATTGAAGTTGGATCAATCAAAATAGTTTTTTGACAGAATTAATAGTAATAACGAGCAGTTTGCAAAATCTTTATTAAATCATGCTGGTAATCAAAAAATTACATTCTACCAGAGAGGAAGATTTGATTTCTTTCTTTTGGGTCCGTAACTTCCTTGGAATTATAAAAGTGAAAATTTCTACACCCATTTGAGCATACATTAGGAATCCACAACCTGGTTCAATAAGATAGCTATTCATAATCATTAGTGATGAAAACGACAATAACCGAGATCGGAAGTAGTTCGAAAAGAGAATTGAAGGATGCATGAAGATAGCCTTGCATCGTGTGCCATGCTTCTTAGCGGATCGAAATTTAAATTCACTTTGATTTGAAAATATTAATCCTTTGGAGAACTACAAAGTTTGATTTTTACAATTCCTTTTAATTTAGATTCAGATAGATAGGCTGAGATTATGAATGTTGTTGTTGTTGGTGCAGGAATCTCGGGTTGTGTATGTGCATGGAGGCTTGCCAAGTCAGGTCATGATGTAACTCTTGTCGAGAAGGGCAGAGGGGTGGGTGGTCGTATGTCCACCAGACGCATGGGAGGAGCACGAATCGATCATGGTGCTCAGTTCTTTACTGTAAGGGATCCTCGTATGGGAGAATTATTGTCTTTGTGGAAAAATGAAAATGCAGTAGAGCCTTGGTATGATCAAATTGCTGGGCGGTCTGATATTCCAACAGGTCAGAGGTATCGAGGCACAGAGGGCATGACTTCCCCGGCAAAAGTTTTGGCGAAAGAGTTTTCTGTGGAAACAAATCTATTTGTAGATCAAATAGAAAGAGACGGTCATAAATGGCTCATTAGTGAGAGGGAAGGGAAAGGGCGACGATTGCGAGCCGATCATCTTGTTATTACCATCCCGTCGGTACAGTTGCTGGAACTTTTTGAGAGGAGTCATTACTCATTGGAAGAGGGCACTATGAATTCAATTCGATCGATTCGCCACACACGTTGCCTTGCAGTTTTAGGAATGATGGATCGGCCATCCGTCTTGAGTAAACCCGGCACTTTAACTCATCCAGTTCCCGAGATTGATTGGATTTCCGATAATCAAATAAAGGGAATTTCCAGTGAACCCGCCTGTACTATCCATGCGTCGGATGGGTATTCACAAAAATTTTGGGATGCTAATGATGCAGAACGGGTACCCTTCCTTCTTTCGATAGCAGAGGAACATCTAAAGGTGAAAATTACATCCTGGGCATCCCACCGATGGGGTTTCGCCAAACCAATTGTCACATTTGGGGCAACTCACTGGCATTCCTTTGACAAAGGAATAACCCTTGCGGGAGATGGCTTTGGTGGTGAGAGAATTGAAAACGCAGCGTTGTCAGGTTGGGAAGCCGCTGACTCAATTTTGAGTAGTTAATGTTTTTTAAAACCGGTATTGATAGCCGGCTTCAAAGAATCCACCATTATCAACATCTCGGTCTGAATTGAGGGACGCTGATTCTATCTCCACTTCTCCGGCAAAGTCATAGCCTCCACCTACAAAAACGGAATGATTCTCATCAAAATTCCATTGAATATTTGCATTGATACGATACGAACGGTAGCGGAAATTTCTTTCTTCGAGATTTCCTCCATATATGGCTTCGGTATTCCAACGGTTACCCACAAATTGGCCTCCCAGGTTGAGCTCTAAAGAATCTGAAATCTCGTAATTGTAGCGAATAATTGGGCCTGCAAAAACCACATTTGAACGATCAGATGGTTCCCAGATGAGACCAACCGCAGGCACAAACAAGTCATCCCCGATACCCGTGGTGTATACTGCCCCAAAGATCCATTGGAGATTTTCAGTCTGCTTCCACTTGGCACCCGCAATTGTTAAGTAATTAAAAGCATCGCTATTGGTATTTTCATAGTCTCCAGCAAGAGTAGGGTTGAATAATAAAAGCCAGTCCAAGTTTTCGCTGCTTTTTTTACTTAGGAAAAAGGCGAGATCCAAGGAATGGAGTTTGTCTTCATCTAAAAAAGCAGGGTCACTTACTTTGATGTCAGTAGATTGATAGCGGATTCCCGCGGCAAACTTCCAATCTCCGGATTCCTTAAAAAAAACTGGTGTACGAACTTCCCATTGATCGTAACCAATTTCAGTATTTAATCCTTTGATTGCTCGGTCTGATCCACTCTCGTAAGCCAACCGGAAGGCGGTAAGATCAGACATACCTTCACCTTCTTGTGCTTTTACATGGAGGTTAGTTAAAGAATAAATAAAGAAGAGTGGGCTGATTAAGGATTTCATTAAATTTTTTTAGATTGAGATTCTTCCTTGGTCAAGGGGAGGTTGCTCTCTGCTGAAAGCTAAATAAAAATGTAGTGTGCATCATTTTAAGCAAATTCAAATATTATCTGTAGATCGAAATACATTGTGGAGCTTCATTTCCGTCCCTCAGAATCTGAATCGAATTACACCCCCTGACATGGCATTCGAAATAATTGGGGAATCTCCTGAGCGAGCCTACCCTGGCTTACTTTTGGAATACCGAGTAAAAATCCCATTACTCGGATGGTCAACTTGGTTGACAGAAATCAAGTATGTTAAAGAAGGTTTTTCCTTCATGGACGAACAAAGGGTTGGTCCGTACAAACTCTGGTTACATTCTCATGAATTGGAGGAGGTTGAGGGAGGGACCCAAATGAGTGATACGATTCGGTATCTTGTTCCTTTTGGACCAATCGGATTGGTTGCCAATAGCCTATTTGTTCGTCGTACACTAAAACGAATTTTCGATTACCGCAGAGAGAAATTAGAAGAAATTTTTGGATCGGTTCACTGATGCGTTCCTTTTTGGATGATTTCATGGGGCAGAGATGGGGAGATTTGCTTCTGTTACATTGGCCAATTTCCATTGATATTATCAAGCCTACGATTCCTAAATCTTTGGAATTGGATCTTTTTGAGGGAGAAGCGTGGGCAAGTGTGGTCGGATTTCATCTTTCTAATTTACGAATCAAGCCTATCCGTTGGTTTCCCTGGGGTAATTTTCACGAGATGAATCTAAGAACATATGTTCGCGACAAAGAAGGGCGCAGAGGTGTATGGTTTCATTCTCTTGATTCGACAGATCTCTTCGCTGTTCTAGGAGCAAGATTACTATATGGACTGAATTATCGTTGGGCAGAGATTTGCCAGTCTAAGATGAAGAATTCGATCAGTTACCAATCTTGTACGCGTAGTTTGGTTGAAAAAATACCTGCTGAATTACATGTCGAGCTATCAAATCCAACAAATGAAGCAACCATTGCCAACGAACCGATTGATCAATTTTTATTGGAACGTTACAGATTTTGGGCGGAACGAAAATGGGTAGGTGTTACTAGTTCGGCAAATGTCAGACATCGTCCATATGATGCAATAAGAATTCAAAATGCTCGTTACCAAGGAAGGCTTTTTCGATCGCATAGTATGCCTGAACCCAATAAATCTCCCGCATTAGCTCACTTTTGTAAGGGTTTTTCAGTGAGAGCTTCTGCACCTAATTGGATCTACAAAATAGCAGGCCATGCAAACCAAAGATAAGTATATTCGCCAAGTCTGTTAATTCCGAATATTTTTCTTTCTTGCAATTCCTTTAGATTATTAGATTTGTGCCCCTTAAGCATGGAATCCTCAATTAATTTCCAAAGAAAATGGTCTTGTGATGCAACACCATGAGTAACGATATCACCAGATGTCATATACATCAATGATTGATGCTCTGATAATTCCATTTTGGCAGTAGCCACAGCAAGAGTTGCCCCAGGCACAGCATCCTTGAGTAGTTCCATATGGAAATCACCTGTGGATGACCTGGGAGCAAGCAAGTTGGCCATACAATACATATTTGCATCATACTCGGCAAATTCGACGCATCTTTCCGTAACAGGGCCATCGAAGAAATAGCCGCACTTAACTTGTCCTTTGGAAGAAAAGTAAGCGTGTTCTGCACCCCACCATTTGGTATGAAGAAGACCGGCACCGTGCAATCTAAGTTTCTCGTCTTCGAGCAATCTTTGTGGGTCGAGATCCTTGAAAGAGGCACGCATTATTTTTAACTGGTCACGACAAAGGTAATAAAGCCTGCGAGTGTCTGCCATGTTAGCCTGGTCTTCACGTAAGCGGTCAGAAAAGAAGGAAAGCGATGGAAGTGATGAGAGCGTTGTTCGCAAAACCGAACGGGTGGCAGGATCTTCGCTATTAAGATTGTAATCAAGGATTTTACCTATCGTCTGAGAGTAGGAAGGAGAAGATCGTAAATTAGACTGAAGTTCAGAAAAATCTCCTGCGGCAGCTTTTGAATCACCGGAAAGTAAGGGTAAGAGGTTTATCAGGTGCTCATACTTGAAGAGAACTTCGTCCTTAATCCCTCCTTCATTGATGTCAGCCAAGTCAACGGAAGCTTGACCTCCTTGATAACGGTTTTGTTGGGCGGAAAAGTTATCCCTGAGATCGTTTATGTCGTTACTACTAAGAAAAGGATCAAAATCCATCTTAGGTTCTGTGTACTCCATTACCCTAGATCGAACTTCGCTGCCAATAGAGGATGGAGGAGCTGTTAACGAAAGGTTGGCAAAGTCTTCTTGTGCTTCGGCTAAAAACTTCATGGCGTCCTCATCGTTCTCTAAAAGTGCTTCGAAAAGTAACGATTCTTCTTTCGGCATGACACCGAGGGTATAGTCAAGGGCTTGTTGTTTGAGCGTTTCCAATTTTATACAATAATAATGGGTTTACGGATCAATACAAATCTAGCATGCCTGTTCAATGTAGTAATCAATGTATTCATTTTCTCCATCGATGTTTTAGGTACGTAGAGTGGAAAGAGTGTGTCTGAGTTTTTCAATTCCCAGTCGTATTCGAGATTTTACCGTCCCAAGCGATAGTTCAAGTTGTTCGGAAATCTCTTCATGATTGAGACCTTTGAAGTAAGAAAGCTCCAGTACCTTAATCTGTTCGGGAGGAAGTTTTTGAAAAGCCCTTCTAAGATGACTTCTCTCATCACTGGCGGTAGCTTGCTCGGCTCCATCGGAAGTATTCTGATCTTCCCGTCCAGATAAGATTTCGTCCGATTCACCACGATCGAGCCTTCTTTTACGCGACCTTACCCGATCAATGCTTCGGTTACGGGTAAGAACAAGGAGCCAACTGCTGAACTTGCCTTTCTCGGGTGTGTATGATTGAGGCTTTCTCCAAAGAAAAGCAAAGATGTCTTGAATCACCTCCTCGGCTTCCCATCGGTCACTAAGTATTTCCAAAGACAATGAAAACATGGCACCTGCAAAGCCATCATACAA
>JAYZJX010000092.1:0-10794 GCA_036164015.1 Verrucomicrobiota bacterium
AATTACAGGTTGCCCAGTCGCACGCCTCAAAATTACCGGCTTCCTGGTTCCAAATAAGGTGCGTTAAACAGGATGGGGCGTTCATGAGCGATTGCTTTCATAATAACTTGGGAGTGGCTGCCTGAAAAACTTTTCAAAGGATCGACTTTAAGGGTAAGTGCATTTTCTTTTAGAGCGGGCCATTAGCTCAGCGGTTAGAGCAGGGGACTTAAAACACCTCGTTGATTCTGCCTTTTCCCCTGATTCTGAGCGTTCTGAACTGGCTGGTAGCCAATTAAGTGCCAATCCCTGATCCCTCTGAGATAATGGCTCTGGGGGCATGAGCAGAGTTGTTGTAATCGAGAAAGATTTGAAGGGCGTTGGGGGCTACTATAAAAATACTGTCAATTTACAGTATACAGACGTGAACAGGCGCATTACTCTACTAATGCGTGGACGACTCAGGCGAAGAATCCGAGGCAGAAGTGCGAGGGTATTTAGCACGCGGAGCTGATGCTTCAGATTTGCTAAACCATTATGATTGGTCTTGTAGTCCTGAGGTGGTGAAGCTATTGCTCGAGGCGGGAGCGAATCCGAATAATGTTGATCCCAAGTCTCCCGAATTTACACCGCTCTACATTGCAGTTTCTAAAAATTCGAGTCCAGAGGTAGTAAAGCTGTTAATAGAAGCGGGAGCCGATCCGAATCAAACTCTGGAAATTTCTACGCTCCTTATGGAAGTGATAGAAGGTGGAGATACAGCAACTAAAACTCAGACAGTAAAACTATTGCTTGAGGCAGGAGCCGATCCGAATAAGGCTAATCCCGAGTTTCCCGATGCAACTCCTCTGTCAGTGGCGCGGTCTGGAGATAGTTCTGAGATAGTTGATCTACTGATTGAAGCTGGTGCCAAATAAGAGCCAATTTAGATGCCATTCATGTACAATCATGTGCATCCATGTGCAAACAACTATTTCACCTGGATAATCAATTGGCCTTGAAAAATCCCTAGTTATCTCGCAATTTCCCTGTTCTCGGGCCCTTAGCTCAGCGGTTAGAGCAGGGGACTCATAATCCCTTGGTCCTCGGTTCAAATCCGAGCGGGCCCACCATTTCATGTGGATATTTTTTATCCATTTTATTATTTTCTTTTCTCTGGGCATGGAGTCTTCTTACACTAATTAACTATACTCCATGAAAACAATACTCGCAGAAGAAAAACAACAACAACTAGGCATAGGTTCTGGATATAATTTAGGATCCCCAGAATACAAAGAACTCGTTAATTATGCTAATCTCAAACTGGCCACCCTTGGTTTACCTACTGTCGGAGATCAGAGCGACAACCCTAGTTTGAGACTAAGTGGTTCTCTCGTTAAAGAATATCGTGAAAAGGTACGCTTATTACGTGGGTACTTATGTCCAGCAGATCGTAGAATACAGGATTTCCTCACCAAGATACTTGGCACTGACCGTCCGAGTCTTCCCACTGAGTCCTTCGTTTTAGATCGTCACGGTCTTGCACGGGTTACCTCTTTACCCAGGGATGGTTATAATTTTTCCTCTTCAATTATGGAGTCAAAGAGGATTGCTCAAGGAGTTCTTCATAATCCCGCAAGCGACCGCAGAACCACGTCAGGAGTCTTTCATGTTGCCGATGTAGGACTGCCTGCCGCTGATGATAAAAAAGTTGTTCCTTTAAATGCAGCCAAGGAATTGCTTCGTATTGCCTTGAATCCACCACAGGATGACATGATCTTCCCTTTCTCTTCTGGAGAAGAAGATCCGGCCAAGTGCTGGGTTTCTCTGATGCTTCGCCCTGTCGTATGCCCAGCAGTGGAAGGTTATATTAGGGAGAAATCTATGGAAGTTAGGTTTTTTGCTCCTGGTGGGTGCGTGGCAAATCTGGATTTTGTTGAAAGTATATTCGGCAATGGAGGAGATCCCTTTCTGGCCGAAAATGATGCCGGCTTGGATATTGAACATTGGACCGGGCACACGGGATGCGTCATTGTCGCTCCCCATTTGGCAGGCACTCCAAAACAGATTTTGAATCTGCCTTCTAAAGCAAATGCTTCCGAAAGAGAAATTCGTGACGGAATGTTTTATGAACATCCGGATGAACTTTACAACGATGGGGGTGCTTTTAAACTCACCTTTCGTGATACTTCTGGTCTTGTTGTTACAGTTATCGCAGATAATTATTTTGGGTACTGTAAAAAAGAAGTAAAAACTCAGGTAAGTTTCGCTGCCAATCTTTCCGGACTATCTGAAGAGGAGCATGCAGGTGGAGCGGTGGTTTTTCCCAGTTATGATTTGGGTGAAGAGTTTGACCCTCAAGCTATTTTACCTTCCACTCCACATACATTTGATGACACACTGGATACACTTGGTATATCCAAGGAACTAGCTCTTGAAGGAGTTTATTGTGATCCTCAGTTTCCTTCGATTGTATTTTTACCAGAAAATGCAAAGTTTAGTCTGCGCGAACAATCGATTTCATGGACTTATCAAAATGATTCCAAAACCATGTCCTTGATTCCAGATAATTCATATGTACTTCCATCAGGTTACAAAGTTGAAATGAAGGTTGTTGAAAATGATGGACCATGGAAATTGGTGGGAACGGTAGGGGAGGGTTTTCTTTGCCACAAGCCATGTACAGTGTCGGGTGGTGGTAAATCAGAAATCTCAAAACCACTGACTGATGCCATAGTCTGCGGTCCTGTGTTCATTGCCGATTGGGATGGTGACATGAAACTCGCCCGCGAAGTAATTGATAAGGATTATTCGGATAGATTCTTGGATTCAGAAAAAGGAAACATCAGAAACCGTTCTATTCTCGATCCAGATCGCTCTCTTGGTTCAGTAATTAAACTTCTTACCCCTTCCAAGTCTCTCTATAATCAAGATTTTAATGAATGGTTGGAAACAATACCGCAACGGGTAAAAGATTTGGTCCTTATTATAAAACGAAGATATCGAACTGAATGGGAAGATGACTGGGAGAAATATTTCAGCGTTGATTCCGTCAATGGACAACCCGCTAATGAATTGAGGTTTAAGGGTGAAAAATTGATTACCCGGCTCTTGCGTGTAGGTTTTGATAAAAACGGTTCGTGGAGACTTTTTGCCTTACGGAAAGATTTTGTTCCCGCTGGAAAAATCTTAGCTGAAGACGATATTACTGTTTCTACAGTTGCTCCCCTTCATTTACTAAATGAAATAGGACCGGGCACCTTTAAGGAGTCAGCCAAGTTTGTCCACAACTGCGAATATCGACTATTTCAGCGTCCAGATGACGCAATTCATCGAGGCTTTGATAAACAAACGGAAAAAGATCTCTCAAGGCCCGGAAACTTTATTAGCAACTTTCAATGTCTGGATGAAAAGGATGCGAAGGAACAAATTTCCAAAACACTAAGTTTTGAGAAGTACACAGACCCTATGCGGGATCTAATTTTATCATCCGCTGAAAAGCAGGGGGAAGAAAGCCAATTTGTTTCTTCAGCAAACCCACGGATAGTGGATGGAAAACCAACCAAAAACCCAAGATACCTGCAGACAAGACCTGACTTATTCGATCCAAAGTCTGTTTATCTCGCTCTTGCTGGAACCCGCTTGCGCAGAAAATTAAGTCATAAACATTCCGTTCTTTATCCAGTTAGGTCTGTTCTGCCTGGTCGTCGTAACAATCCTGCTGAAGATAATGGTAAAATACGACCACTATGTTGCTTTGCTCCCATACATTATCTGGAACTCCCTGAGCTTTTTATAGATTTTATTGTTTCAGTAACGGGTAAATCTCCATCGACAACTGGAGCCGGTTCAGAAGGTGCACTTACCAAAGCTCCATTCAATGCAGTTCTTCCGATTCATGATCTTAATGCCGCCCTTGTTTCTTATGCTTCTACTGGACAGGGTGCATTTGTTACCTCTGCCGGATACATTGGACCGAAGTATAAAGTGGCTCACGATGTTAGTTTGTTGATTCCCGAGATATGGAGCCGACTTAGAGATTATGAGAATGATCCACAGGATATGATAGATAAAGGATACTTGGAAAAGGTACCCGAGCTCTCTTATAAGGGGAATGAGTTACCCACGGAATATCTTGGTTTTCGAATAACTCGAAGATTCGCTCACCAATTTTTGGGGAGAATCTTTACCGACCCTGTTTCAATATTCCCTGAGGAAATGCTGAAACCAGAATTACAGGATGAGGGTCAGTATGCAGACAGTTTACTCAATTTAGTGGAGGCAGGAAAAATTGTGGCATCGAGATATTTCGAGGATGGTTGTGTCGAATGTGCGTGCCCGCCCCTAAAAGCGCTGCTTGAAATTATGGCTAAGGGAAGTTGGGAAGGAAAAGGCCTAAAAGACATTGAGTTCAGAAAGCTTTTTGAGCCTGAATCAATTCTGAAGAGTGAGTGGTACCGCCAAAGGCTTGAAACACGCATTGATGTTACCCAGAATTACTGGCGGGGTAGGGTAGAGTACTTGGAAGAATTCCTAAAAGATCACATCAACCGTGAAGCATCTGAAAGATTGGGTATTAAAGAAAGACTGGTTTTCGCTGAGGATGCACTTTCCAAGTTGGAAAATAAATCAGAGGCAATTTCAAGAATTCATGGATGTTTGGGCACTGATCCAAGCATATATAAATAAATATTCAGTATAAATTATAATCAAGCTTATGCTTTAGACGGATCTCTCCTTGTAAGTCACGAATACTTATTTCCACAGATGGTTTCTTCCCAGACCAATTTATTTCAATAAGACCAAAATTTTCGTTAAAATATTTTTCACCAATTCGGTGAATATTTTTTTCTAAATTTGGTCTTTGTCTTTGGTTCATGGCACTGGATGTCACATCCAAAAGAGGAAAACCGTTAGCTAAATCCAATTGTGAAATTTCTGCGGAATGTCTGTCTCCGCTAATTACAAGACTCGATCCTTTTGTATTCTCCAAAAGGTTTAAAAGGCGAGCTCTGTCTTTTGGAAAATTTCCCCAAGTTTCCCAGCCATGATTGGAAGATAATACTTGTATGCTAGATGCTATTATTCGAAGATCCGCAGGAGTTTTTAGTGATTTTTCGAGCCAGTTCCACTGTTCGATTCCAAGAAGTTCTGCTTTTTCTGAATCATCTGGCTCATAAGGACCGTTACCATCTTTTCTTTTCACAGCCCGCTTGAGAGAAGTTCGAAAATACCTAGTATCCAATAAAATAAACTGTACACGCTTACCATCAGGACCCAAGATAACACTATCATAGATTCCCGGAGAATTCCTTCTAATTGAATCTTTAGGTTCTTTCAAAAAATCAAGAAATATCTGCTGGGATTCTGCCTTGGGCGTATACTCCAATCCCGCATCATTTTCACCATAATCATGGTCATCCCAGACAGCTAAAAGTCGGCAATTTGAACGAAGTTTTTGAAATCCTTCAATAGAATTAAACTTGTTCCACTTTTCCCTAAGTTTAGTCATATCACGGGTATCCCCGTAAATATTGTCTCCCAATAATACAAAAATATCCGGCTTTAGATCAATTACACTTTGCCATACCGGTTGGGGTCTCGTTTCTTTAAGACAGGAACCAAAAGCAATTGAGGTAATTGGTTTGTCTCCCGCACAATAAAACGCAGAAGGAAAAAATAAAATAGAACAAAATAAACTAACTTGGACTAATTTTTTAAATAAATTTAATAAGCCCATAACTTTATTTATAAATGTAGATCTGCAAACTTGAGATACTGTTTCCAGTCATAGTCAGTCACATCATGCCTACCGTTCCTTACATGATATCCTATTCTTCCATGAACAGGTTCGTTAACTGAAGGTTGTTCGATTGCTCCCAATCCGTAGCCAAATAGTCTGTAAATTGGTTCAGCACCAAGTGCGGAAAGAAATTCGCCCCGAGGATCTGCCCAGAGGTCTCCTTCGGCGGAAGCAATGTAAACGGGTCTCGGTGCCGCGAGGGCAACCAGCATATGTTGGTCAACCGGACATCCATCTTCGTTGTCATTATATTTTTTATAATTATCGCAAAACCAGTGAGGGAAAGATGTATTGATTCTTTTAACAGTTTCACCAAATTTTCTACGACTCAATGCTGCCCCACCGCATCCTGAATTGTTTGAGATAACCATAGCAAAACGAGGATCTACAGCACCTGCCCATAAGGCGGTTTTACCAAGTCGTGAATGGCCCATTACGGCTATTCTCTGCGAATCAATAACAGGATCTGCTTCGATATAATCCATACATCGGCTCAACCCCCATGCCCAACCGGCAATGGATCCCCATTCTGCTGGTTCCCTATTTTTTTCTGTACTGGAAGAAAATAGCCCATGGACTCCATTTTGGAAGCCGTCATCAAAATCAGGGTCAATTTCTCCATAATAAACAGTGGCAAACATATAACCATGCTCAATAATCTGCTCGATTGACCACCTCGAACTTGAAGATCCCCGATCTTCTTGCCTTGCCTGATTATTCTTTATTCCATTTCGGTTTCGGACCCATGATTCGGTAATTTTTATGGCGGGATCATTGTGCACTGTGTGATTTCCATGAAAATTTATGGTAAGAAATC
This sequence comes from Verrucomicrobiota bacterium, assembly GCA_036164015.1. GTDB lineage: Bacteria > Verrucomicrobiota > Verrucomicrobiia > Opitutales > Seribacteraceae > Seribacter. The sequence goes on from JAYZJX010000092.1 coordinate 6,579, forward strand.
CAGGAACAGGTTTCTTGGTGCCGACTGGAGAGTATATCAATAGATTAATTGCTAAAGCTTTATCATCCTTGCAGAGTTTTATTTGGATTTGTTTCCGCTTCGCTTTACCACCCAGTGCGTTCGTATCTTTCTCAAATTCCTGAAACTCTATGTGCTTAGGCTTTCCAGGCGAACGCCCATATACTTCTTTTTCAAACAAGCGTAGAATTTCGGGTCTTCTCTTTTCGGTCCAAACCATGGAGTCTGTAACCGTAGAACCATCTTCACATACTAAAGGATTTGGCAAGGTGTAATGCCTTACCTTTTGTTCATCATATAAATACCCTTTCGGCTGTGCACTCGTAGCATTCAAAGTTATGAAAAACAGTACAAATAATACAAAGCCGTTTCTAGAAAATTGACAGGTAAACATAGCCCTATCTTATGCGTGCCGACTCTTGGCAAAGCAAGGAAGTAAACCTCTTTACCAAATAAGTCAGGCAGCCAGTTTGTTCGATTGCGAAAGAATATCCTCAAGGATTTGATCCCTCAAATGCCTGGCTTCAGTAAGATTTCTTGTTTTAAGAGAACGACGAATTCTTTCAGAAGTTACCGGTGTTGGGTATATGGTGTAGTGAATCCACCAAGTACCATTGTTATTCCAAAGATGGTGATTCAAGTTAGACTCGTCTATGCGAATAGCCGATTCCTCTGTTTGAACTAATAATGAATTATTCATTTTGCGTATTCCTTTCGGTTTATACGCTTCGCTCGCTTCTTAAGCGAGAAGAGCGCTGTTTTCGGTTGTGCCAAGACCGCGCATCCCGGTAAAGACCCTGTACCACCGTAGAAGCTCTCGCACTCGGTTGGTAACCCATTGGATGGGTTGTCTATGGATGCAGCAAATGGCTTGTTTTATAAAGAACGAAATTTAATTTTGACCATAAGAAGATGAAGATGCAACCCTTTCCTGTGTCATAAAGACCAAAGTATTTACCATGTATTTTCTAATACTATCTTACCAATTGCATTTCCTGCTTCCCAGCATTCATGTGCCCGACCGACCTCTTCGAAGGAAAATCTTTGTTCATGTAATAATGGCTTGATTTTCGATTGTTCAATCAAATCACTGATTTTATTCAAGATCTCACCATGGCTTTCCCTTCTTTTGTTTCGAAGAATTGGTAAAAGCATAAATACGACATGCAAACTCAGACTTTTCGTATGTACCGGAGTAAGGTCATGTTCTGAACGAGCAGCAATTGATACCACCGCTCCATGTTCTTTTGCAGCCCAAAATGATTGATCGAGACATGCCCCTCCTACGGTATCAAAAACTAGGTCATATCCGACTCCATCCGTAAATTTATCTACATATTCTTGGACTTTGAACTCGGAATAATTGATAACCTTATCCGCACCCAAATCTTTAGCGAGATTAGCTTTTTGATGGTTGGATACAGTGGAGTGAGTTTCCGCACCCATGGCTTTCGCTAATTGAAGAGCAAAATGGCCGACTCCGCCGACTCCTGCATGAATCAAAACTCTCTCACCAGCTTTAATTTTTGCACGGTCTATCAAGGCATTCCATGAGGTAATTCCGACGAGGGGAAGGGATGCTGCTTCCGCCATAGATATGTTTCTTGGTTTTCTGGCCAGAAGTTTGGTATCTGCCAATGCAAATTCAGATAAGGCACCAGGAATCCCTTTGAATCCACCAATACAGCCATATACTTCATCTCCCACCTTAAAATCCTCAACACCGTTCCCAACATCGGAAATAATTCCAGCCATGTCGCCATGAAGCACTCCCGGTAGGTCGGGACCTATCGCGGCCAACATTCCGTTTCTGATTTTGCAATCGACCGGATTTAGACTGGATGCACAGACCTCAATAACCACATGATTATCTATTGCTTTTGGCTTTTCCATTTCAACCAGAGAAAAGTTCCCGGTTGAGCCATGCTCATTTAGAACAATCGCTTTCATTCAGTTAAGCAAAGAGTTGGTGAACCACTTTGCCATGAACATCAGTTAATCTGAAGTCTCTACCTGAATAGCGATAAGTCAGTCTTTCGTGATCCAAACCAAGGGCATAAAGTATGGTGGCATGTAAGTCATGCATATGAACCCGGTTGTCAACCGCAACCCCGCCAATTTCATCTGTTGAACCATATGAAATACCCGGTTTAACCCCGCCTCCAGCGAGAAAGACAGTAAAACCTCTAGGGTTATGATCCCGGCCATCCTTGTTTTGAGAAAAAGGTGTTCTTCCAAATTCTCCTCCCCACCATACAAGGGTATCTTCGAGCAGACCTCTTGCCTTTAGATCCTGAAGCAGGCCCGCAACCGGTTTATCCGTTGCTCTTGCATGATCAGCATGCTTAGGCATATTTCCATGCTGATCCCAGCGTGGGTTTGCTGATTCATCTGAATAGTTTACACTGACAAATCTAACTCCACGTTCGACCATTCTTCTCGCAAGTAAACATTGTTTACCAAAATCATCGGTGTATTTTTCGTCTATTCCATAAATGGATTTGGTGGCAGCAGTTTCTTTTGAAAGATCAGTAAGCTCAGGGGCTTCCATTTGCATTCTCCATGCTAGCTCATAATTGGAAATCGTTGCCTCAAGATTGTCATCCAGCGAAGATCCTGCCTGCAGTCGATTTAAGCTTTGCAGCAGACCAAACCGATTTTCCCTCTGTGCATCGCTCAACATTGCATTATCAATATTTTTGATTTTGGCACCGCTGACATTTCCTGCCCGGCCAATTGCTGTACCCTGATGAATGGAAGGTAAAAAAGCATTACTGTAGTTTCGTGGACCACCCTTACTTGCAGGTGGAGAAATGGTAACAAAAGCAGGCAGGTTCTGATTTTCTGTTCCTAGTCCGTAGGAAACCCAGCTACCCATCGAAGGACGGACAAGGTTGGTGGCTCCGGTATGCATAAACAAAGTGGACGGGCCATGTGCTACTCCCTCGGTGTGCATGGAATGAATAAATGCCAAATCATCGACATGCTTGGCTATATTTGGAAATAAGGAGGATACATATTGTCCGCATTCACCATGCCTTTTGAACTCCCAGAGAGGTTTCATCAAAGTACGTTTGCTTGCTTTTCCAAAGGTATTTGTGCGAACTCCAACGAAATCAATCTGCTTTCCATCTTTACCAAATAATTCTGGTTTGTAGTCAAAAGTGTCTACATGGCTAGGGCCTCCTGCCATAAAGATAAAAATTACCCGTTTGGCACGCTGAGGAAAAAGAGAAGTTTTAGGGACGAGAGAATTAGGAGAAGCGGCCGCCCCAAAATGCATACCAGTTAAAGCAAGCCCACCAAACCCACAGGTTGCCGTCTTAAGCATTTCTCTACGAGTAAGTTTGTGAAGAATTTGATCCATTAATTTAGGTATCTAAAATCTAAGCACGCAAACAGAGAGTGTACAAGCCCTTCCAAGTTTACATTTGGAGATTTTTTTTCGATGCTTTGTTTAAGAAAAAGCAGGGATGCTTGCATTTCCTTTTCATCGGGCAGGCGTCCCAAACATTTTAAAAATGCTAAAGTGATTTTACGATTTAGGTCATTGGCTTCCTGCTTTTCTATAATTTTTGATACCAAGCTTGCCTGCTTCATTACGAACTCATTGTTCATCATGTATAGTGCCTGAGTTGGCACTGAGCTGGTGTTTCGTTTACCAGAAACTAGGCCTGGGTTAGGGTAATCAAATACTTCGAAAAGTTCTGAGAGTTTATTCCGGTTCAGTTTTTGAAAGCTGAATCTTTTCTTTTCCAGGGCAGGATTATTTGGTAAAATTTCTCCTCCCGCAAGAAGCATTGCATCTCCTATCGCCTCTGCTTCCAAACGCTTGCGGTTCTGCCGTGAGAATAGATTATTTTCAGGGTCTAGCTTGGCTGCAATATCAGATACATGCGTGGACATCTGATAAGTGTTGGATAGTACGATCTTCCGGATTAGGGATTTGGTCGACCAGTTATTCTCAATCAAATGTTTGGCCAAATAATCCAGAAGTTCTGGATGCGTAGGGCGGCTCCCCATTTCACCAAAATTATCGGTGCTTGCCACAATTCCTCTGCCAAAAAGATGATGCCAAATACGATTTGCATAAACTCTTGCAGGTAATGGATTGTTCGAAGAAGCAATCCATTCAGCTAATTGAAGGCGACCGCTTTCCCCTTTTGGTATATCTGCTACTGGTGAAGTTCCTCTGGGC
>JAYZJX010000093.1:0-6184 GCA_036164015.1 Verrucomicrobiota bacterium
TAGATGTCAGCGATTTTTTTAATCGCTAATGCGTAGGCAGCCGTTCTCCTGTCATCGATCTTTGGGTTGCTCTGGTGCTGTTCATAAATCTCATTGTATGATTCACGCATGGTGTCATCCAATCCAGATCGAACCAGATTAATTTCGTTGGGTCCTTCAAGGAGTTGGTCTTTAGCCAGTTTATCGAGTTTTTTTCCCAGAGCACCTTCCATTAATTCAATAATCTTTTGGCTTTGAGCTTCAGCAAACCTGCGGTCCATTCTGCCAAATTTTACATGAGAAAGATTCTTAAGCCACTCAAAGTAAGAAACTGTAACCCCTCCAGCATTCAAGTATGCATCTGGGATAATGAAAATATTTCTTTGATTCAGAATTTGATCAGCTTCGTAAGTGACAGGGCCATTAGCAGCTTCAGCAATTACCTTACATTGTAAAAGTGATGCATTTTCATCGGTAATGACCCCTTCCATGGCAGCCGGAATTAGAATATCGCACGGATGAGCAAGTATTTTTGGCCCATCCTTTTCGAAATTAGCATCAGGGTATCCCTCCACTTTTCCATATTCCTGCTTATAAGCCGATACTTCTTCTACAGCTAGTCCATCTTCATTTATAATTGCTCCGTCTCTTTCAATGATTGCAATGATCTTTGCCCCATCCTCTTCCTGTAGAAACTTAGCTGCATGATAACCTACATTTCCAAGGCCTTGAATGACGATTGATTTTCCCTCGAGTGAGCCTTCAATGCCTGCTTGCTTAAGATCAGCCGAGTTGCGAAAGAATTCCCTTAATCCGAATTGAACACCTCTTCCCGTTGCTTCAACTCTGCCTTCGACCCCACCGAAATGAACTGGCTTTCCGGTCACACATCCTCGGGCATTGATATCTGAAGGATGTAATCTTTGGTATTCGTCTGCAATCCAAGACATCATTCTCTGTCCTGATCCCATGTCGGGTGCTGGCACATTAAGTCCTGGACCTAGGAATCCCCGCTTGTCAAGTTCCTGAGTGAATCTTCTAGTTATATGCTCGAGTTCCTCAAGGGTGTAATCTTTCGGGTTAATTTTGAGTGCTCCTTTAGATCCTGCATATGGCACATTAACAATGGCACATTTATAAGTCATTAAAGCAGCGAGCGCCTCGACTTCCTGTTGATCTACGAAAGGGGCGTACCTGAGCCCACCTTTTGCAGGCAAGATATGTTCACTATGTGTGGCTCGCCAACCAGTGAAGATTTGGTAACTTCCACGCAACTCGACTCCAAATTTCATTTCGCAAATTGCGTTACAGGTGCGGATCTGGCGAGCCAAGCCCTTTGGGAGTTCTAGAGCTTTGGCAGCACGGTTGAAGCAAAGGTCAACATTTTCGAGAAAAGATGTCTTGTTTGAAGGATGCATAAAATTTTCCTGTAGAAAAACCTAGAAGAATACAAACAATAAGATTTTCAGATGCCTAGTGATGCAAAAAAAAAGCCCGCTCAATGCGGGCTTTTGAAAGTGACTTTGGAAGTAGATTACCAGTCAGAATTTCCGGAAGAATTTTCTTCCTTAGGACGGGCCTCATTTACTCGAAGTGGTCTACCTTCCATTTCGTGACCATTCATTGCTTCGATTGCTTTATTTGCCTCGTCATCGTTATTCATTGTGACAAATCCAAATCCCTTCGATCTGCCAGAATCACGGTATGTGATAACTGATGCTTTTTCGACAGCTCCATAAGGGCCGAATGCTTCGGCGAGTTCCTGATCCCTCACGGACCAAGGAAGATTTCCAACATATATTTCCATTTTTAATTATTTTTTTGTTAAACCTTTAATCGTAGAAATTAAACGATTACAATTTGTTTGAAGTACTTATTCCAAAGTAGATGAAATTGAATCAGAAGATAACTACGAAACTTTCCATTATGAACAAAAAGAGCCAAAGATCAATGGTAAAGGGTAGATTATTAATAGTTAACAAAATTTACTTTGAATATTTTATACTTAACTACTCCATGAATGGAGACAGCTTGCTTTCATAAGTAAATTACTTCTTATTTGAATCATGCATCTCTGGTCTTTTTGGATGATTTGTTGCTCTTTTCTAATAGGAAGTTTTGTAATTTTTGCTGGAGTAAAAGAAGATCACTGGGCATATCAACCGGTAATTGACCCTGAAGTTCCTTCCACTGACAATAATGATTGGGTCAATAATGAAATTGATGCATTTATTTTATCGGGGTTAACGGATTCAAATCTATCCACGCCTGAATCTGCTGATAAGCAGACATTGTTTCGTCGGCTGCATTACACTCTCACTGGATTACCACAGGATTATTCAAAAAGTGATAACTCCAATTTTGCACAAAAATTAGATGAATTACTTGCTTCTTCTCATTATGGTGAAAAATTGGCACGCCACTGGATGGATGTTGCACGGTATGCTGACTCCAATGGACTCGATGAAAACCTTGCCTTTGCTCATGCATGGAGATACCGGGATTACCTGATTGATACTTTTAATCGTGACATCCCATTTAATGAGTTTGTAATTGAGCAGTTGGCCGGTGACCTGCTGGTAGCAGGAAAGTCTTTTGAAGTTACAAACCGGCTTAAAATAGCGACTGGCTTTCTTGCTTTGGGACCCAAACTTCTTGCTGAGCCAGATCCGGTGAAAATGGAGATGGATATGATCGATGAACAAATGGATGTTGTGGGGCAAGCTTTTATGGCTCTGACAATTGGTTGTGCAAGATGTCATGATCACATGAGTGATCCCATAACCACCGCTGAGTATTATGGCATGGCGGGCATATTCAAAAGTACTAGAAGTATGGAAAAAATTACCCGTCCAACTCGTTGGTTTGAGCATGTCATTTCCTCGGAAGATGAACAAATACATGCTGATAAACATGCCTTGCTTATCGAAAGCCAAAAGAAACTCATTCTAGCTTACAAGGATAAGGCTAATCATGAATTAGTAGCCCTCAAAGTGGTAAAGAGATTACCTAAGAATCCTTCCAATTTTTATTCCGAAAAAACCAAACAGGAAATCGCATCGCTTGAGGAGACACTCGAGAAGTATGAGAAGAGTAAACCCGAACTAAATTACTGTCATGGAGTTAGTGATGGGAATATAACAAAACTAAAAGTACACCTGAGGGGTGATCCTGATACATTGGGGGAAGTGCAAAATCGAAGATTTCTCTCTATCTTTCCTTCAATCGGAGAGGAGTTGCCTGATGAAAAAGAAAGTGGTCGTTTGCAGTTGGCAAAATGGATTGTTTCGCCTCAAAATCCACTTACAGCAAGGGTGATTGTAAACAGAGTTTGGAGATGGCATTTTGGGAAGGGGTTAGTGGAAACTACTGATAATTTTGGGGTACTTGGTGCAAAGCCTTCTCACCCAAAACTTTTGGACTGGTTGGTTTGCCGGTTTATTGAAGATGGATGGTCAATCAAATCACTTCATCGAAGAATCCTCAGCTCAGCAACTTGGCAGGCTTCGTGCCAGAACCCACAAGCATCAAAAGATCCAGAAAATAAACTGTTCTCGAGGTTTCCCATACGCAAATTATCAGCGGAGGAAATTAGAGACACTTGGATAGCTTTATCCGGAGATTTAAATTACACGATTGGAGGCAAGGTCTTTTTTCCTGAAAACAGGAAACACATTTTTACGGTTACTTCTATTGATGATACAAATTACGACATCAATCGACGATCCATCTACTTACCGGTCATTCGTAACCATGTTTACGATTTTTTTCAATTGTTTGATTTTCCGGATCCCACCATAGTTCAAGGTCACCGAAAGGAATCATCAACTAACCAGCAAGCTTTGTATCTTATGAATAGTCCGTTTTCTCAATCTACTGCATCCAAAATCGTCAGCCTTACCTTTAACGAAGATAAGAGCAATTGGATCAAGGAAATCTATTCATTAATCCTAGGAAGGTTACCAGGTGTAAAAGAGGAGTTCTCCGCGAAAAAATTCCTTCGTGATTTTCCCGACCCACAAAGTGATCTTCACGCTGCCACCGTATTTACGCAGTCAATTCTTTGTTCCAACGAGTTTCTTTACCTAAGATGAACGAAAACTTTTGGAATAGAAGAAAGTTCCTTACCAATGGTGTAATGGGTCTGGGCTTTGCGGCTTCCGTTGGGACCCTTCAATCTAAGCAATTGCCTTTATTTTCAAGTTCCGTCGTGCAGCCCAAATACAGACAGCGAGCTAAACGGGTACTTTTTCTTTTTATGAAGGGAGGACCTTCCCAAGTTGATACTTTCGACTATAAACCCAGTCTAAAACGGAACCATGGGAACCCCCTGCCATTTGCAAAACCAAAAGTGCAATTTGCAAAGACTGGCAATTTACTTGCATCTCCTTGGGATTTCCAAAGATACGGAGAATGCGGCCATTATGTGAGTGATCTTTTTCCCAAGGTCGCCAAACATGTTGACGATTTGTGTTTCATTCATTCGATGTACGGAACTAACCCTGCCCATGGAGCTGCTGTTCTCAAATTACATACGGGCAGTGATAATTTTATTAGGCCCAGTATGGGGGCATGGCTATCTTATGGTCTTGGTTCAGAAAATGAAAACCTACCCTCTTTTGTGACTATTTGTCCAACCCTTGCTCATGGGGGTTCCCAAAACTGGGGTTCTGCTTTTCTGCCGAATCGTCATCAAGGATGTCCGATAGGAAATGCATCCGTCGATCCAGTGGATGCGAAGGTAGGCCATATCGAGAACTCGCGAGATAGTTTTTCTCAGCAAAGAGCCCAGTTACAGATGCTTAGAACGCTTAATCAATCTTCCATGATAAAGGGAATAAATGAACAGTTCTGGAAAGAAAAAATTGAGAATTTTGAAATGGCCTTTCGAATGCAAACTTCGATTCCCAGAGTTCAGGATATTTCAAATGAGTCAGAAGCTACCAAAAACCTGTATGGTTTGGATCAAAAAATTTCAGAAAATTTCGGTACCCAATGTTTGATCGCAAGAAGATTTTTGGAAGAAGGGGTCCGATTTGTACAAGTTACGCACAGTGCCCTAAAGGCTCAATGGGATCAGCATGGAAATCTGCGTCACGATCACGCCGAGCGTGCAGCTCAAGTGGATCAACCGATTGCAGGATTACTCACTGATCTTAAACAGCGAGGAATGTTGGAAGATACTCTTGTAATTTGGGCTGGCGAATTTGGCAGAACTCCAACCGTACAGGGACCAAAGTTTGACGGTCGTGATCATAATCCTCATGGGTTTACCATTTGGTTGGCAGGTGCTGGAGTTAAGCCAGGCTTTTCTTACGGTGCTACCGACGAATTTGGTTATTATGCGAAGGAAGACCCCGTTCATGTCCATGATTTTCATGCGACTCTACTTGCTTTTCTGGGCATTGATCATGAAGAGCTTACCTACCATTTCGCCGGTCGTGATTTTCGTTTGACGGATGTGCACGGCCGTGTGATTAACGAGATTTTTGCCTAAAAACCAAGTTAAGAGTACTCGATGTCTGCTTGCTCTTGATTGAGTTAAATATATATGATTTAGGAGTATGTTTAAGATGAGCAGATTTAAACTCCTCCCGTTTTATTGTTTTTTATTCACCTCACTTTTTGGTAAAGATGACAGTGTTGATTTTGCCCGTGAAGTGCTGCCAATCCTTTCCAATAAATGTTACGCCTGTCACGGACCAGATACCAAAGAGGAGAAACTGGTTCGCCTCGATTTAGAAAATTTAGCAAAAAAAGACCTTGGGGGATACCATGCAATTGATCCAAGTGACTTGGAAGAAAGCGAGTTACTTTTCCGCATTGTTGATGATGAGGATCCAATGCCCCCAGAAGATTTTGGTAAAACTTTAACTGACAAAGAAAAAGACATAATCCGAAAATGGGTCTTGGCGGGGGCAGAGTATGCCCAGCATTGGTCTTTTGTTCCCCCAACCAAGGAGCATGTTGAATCCAAGATCAATCCTGTTGACCACTTCATTGGCATGGATCTAAAAAAGCAGGGCCATGGGTTTGCAAAGGATGCAGACAGGGCGACTCTTGCCCGACGGGCATCTCTTATTCTCAACGGTCTGCCACCGGAACCTAAAGAAGTAGAAGCTTTTCTCGCAGATAGTCGTCCCGATGCTTATGATCATTATCTCGATCGATTGTTTGCGAAGGTGGACTATGGTGAGCACATTGC
>JAYZJX010000094.1:0-11199 GCA_036164015.1 Verrucomicrobiota bacterium
AGCCCTTCATGGATCTCCTGCTATCAGGAACTGGACGGGTTCTTATTAAGGGAATTTTAGCAGTCCGTGAAACTAGCCTTCCCAGTCCTTTCATCTCTTATTCTCCTCTACTCGGTCCATGGTCAGCCAAAGCACAATCTCGATGATCCCGTAGTTCTTCAGGAAACTCTAAACTTGGCGGTGACATGTCTAGAAGAGCGAGAAATGCCCAGTGGTGAGTACCTTCTCTTCGAGCCAAAGCAATATCGGCCCTTTTCGGGATGGAGGAAACAGTGCCGGAAAAATGGACAGGTTCGGACTTTGGAAAAATACAAAGACGGCAAAGCCCATGGACCTTATCTTTATTGGTGGGAAAACGGAAAGAAGGCACAGCAAAAAAACAATCGAGAAGGCAGAGCTCACGGCGACTGGACTAGTTGGTATGAGAATGGACAAAAGCAACTGCAACAGACCGTAAGATTCGGAAAAATCGAGGGTGCCGCATCCCGCTGGTATAAAAACGGAGTTAAAAAGGATGATTTGTTTTATGCAGACGGCAAAATCGTTTCAGTTGTGGTATGGAAACCGAATGGTGTGAAGTGTACGGTGACCAACCTGCAGGGCGGAAATGGGATCTGGGTTCGTTACAAAAAAGACGGGATTGAAGACTGGCGGTCCATTTACAGGGATGGTCTGTATGTCTTGGAATAAGATTTCATTCGGACTGTTAGACTTATCGCTTTGCAAGGGTTGAACTCTTCTACTTGATTAATAATTACAAAATGAATAGTCAATTTACCCTTAACAGCAAAATTAGAGTTTAATAAAACTAAATATACTTTTCCTGAACCGAAAATCTGGGTTCGACTCCCAGTGAGAGTCTCATTGGATTTTATTGTTCAAACCTTGGCACTTTTTCAATTTAGAATAGAATTATTCACATGAACTTAGATTCATTATTACCTCTCAAGCAGAAGCTAGAAAATCATCCCATCTTTGAAAGAATTAATACGATTGATGAGCTAAAGATTTTCATGGAGCATCATGTATTTGCGGTATGGGATTTTATGTCTTTGTTAAAGAAGCTGCAGATCGATTTGGTACCCAGTGGATCTCCATGGATTCCAAATCCTAATGGAAACCTTGTTCGGTTTATTAATGAGATTGTTATGGAAGAAGAATCGGACCAAGCCTATGGCGACGGAGAAGAAGTTTCTTACACCAGCCATTATCAAATTTACATTGAAGCTATGCTTGAAGTAGGAGCATCGTCCCAAATCATTTCTAAATTTGTTAAGAATGTTGAAGCCGAGGGAATTCAGGCTGCATTAAACGACGATGATATCCCTTTGCCCTCAATGGAATTTATGAAGCATACTTTTGATCTTATCGAAAATGGAAAGGCTCATGAAATTGCCTCTTCTTTTGCAATTGGACGGGAAAGTATAGTTCCACTCATGTTTCAGCGGATTTTAGATCAGTCTAAATTGGGGAACGATCAGGTACCGGTTTTTCGTTATTATTTGAAGAGGCATGCCGAATTGGATGGAGACCATCACGGGCCCATGGCGCATAAATTACTGGAAAATATGAGTGCTGGTAATTCAACCATCGAAGATGAAATTGTTGCACAGGCATATAAAAGTATAGAGCAGAGAATAATTTTCTGGGACGGTGTTCTTGAGGCATTAAATTAATCTAAAATATCACAGTTTAGGCTAATTCTATTTCGATAGTAAATTCGTCCCGGGCTGTTGGGGCGACCATGCGTGCGGTATTATTTGCGGGAGAATTAGGTGGTGACATCCAAGGTTCGACACAAAAATAAGGTGCATTCAGATTCGTCCAGGTAACGAATGATAACCTGGATCCAGTCTCTGGCCCTCCCACTTCAGAAATTCGGATAGTTTCTTCTCCATTAAGCAGACTTATTTCTGCTTTTGGTTCTGTGGTTTGACTAAAGATGTTATTTATCAAATCAGGAGCATCCAAATGGTAAGAGTTTTTATTTGCTGGAATCTTTTTCGTCAGGCTTCCGTTCTCTTCATATTGATAAACTGACTTGGCCGGCATAAACAAGGAATGATCAGATAATGAAAGATCTTTTCTCCACGGAACCTGAAAATAAGGGTGGAGCCCGGCAGACCAAGGAATTGGCGTCCTGCCTTCATTTTCCATGATGAGACTTATTTGCAGGGATAATTCCAAGAAATGATAAATAACCGTGAAGGTGTAGTCATAAGGATAGGATTCCCTGTGTTTTTCCGCTTGAATCATCTCTACCTCAAATCCGGCTTGATCGATAGAGCGAATAGAAAAATCAGCATCCTTTGCAAACCCGTGCAAAGGCATATTGACCGGAGTTCCAGAACTCGGCACCCATTTCTCAGCTTCTTTGTTGTGAAAACATTTCCCCGCAAAAGGAAAAAGAATGGGAATGCCACCATGCACGCCCCGAAGTCCACTTTCATCAAGTGATTCTGGCCAATGGATTACATCCCTTACCGAACCATCACCCATATTTAGATGCCAATTCATTAGAAGAGCACCTTTTTCCGGAGAAGCTAAGAAAGTGGATGGACCAACATCCCATCTTCTAATTTCCTGATCTTGGTAGCTGATTTTTTCCATGTAATTCAATTGTCTATTCTTTCCTGTTTGCGCAATTACATTAATCAAACAAAATTAATATTTTTAAATTTATGGTTTCTAAAATTTTATCTATATGCTTTATCATCTGTCTGTTGGGAGATCGTAAGAGTATGCAGGTCTATGCCGAAGAAAATAAGACTGATAGAAATTCTTCATCCATATCGCCTAACACTCCCTCAACTGAGGCAACGACGATTGCCTACCAGATACCTATTCGTGATCAGATTGGAGCCCCTATCTTGGACATCCTTCGCCGTGGATTAAAGGATGCCATTCGTGCTAAAGCAGATTTAGTAATACTTGATATGGATACTCCAGGAGGGGAGCTGGGTGTAACCTTGGAAATTATGGAAGAGATTATGGATAATCTTGAAAAGTTTAAGGGAAAAATTGTCACTTATGTTAATGATGAGGCAATTTCTGCTGGTGCTTATATAGCTATTGCTTCCAGCGAAATCGCCTTTTCTCCAAAATCTCAGATTGGGGCTGCAGAGGCAGTCAGCGGTGGAGGATCCAACATTGATTCCTCTATGAAAAGAAAGATCAATTCTTATCTAAAAGCCAAAATTAGAAATTATGCCGGAGATTACAGATACCGTTCGCAGGTCATGGCAGCCATGATGGATGCTAATGAAAGCCTAATTATTGAGGGTGAGCCTTTGAAAACAGAAAATGGAGGACTAATAAAAAAACCGGGTGAACTTCTTACGCTTACCGGGCAGGAGGCTTGCCGTGAATATGGTGACCCCCCTACTCCACTTCTCGGATTTGGGATTTTCGAAACGGTTGAAGATTTAATGGATGAAAGATACGGCGAGAATCAATGGAAACTTGAAAAGATGGAGATCAATTGGGCGGAAGAAACCGGACTTTGGCTCAACGGTATAGCACCTCTGATTCTTAGTATTGGTTTAGTATGCATATTTGTGGAATTTAAGACACCCGGCTTTGGTATCTTTGGAGTGGCTGGAATTATCTTATTACTTGTTTTCTTCGGCTCAAAATATGTTGCTGGACTGGCGGGGCAGGAAGAACTTCTTGTATTCCTGCTGGGAGCCTGCCTTGTTTTGGTTGAGATATTTCTCGCTCCCGGACTAGTGATTCCCGGCGTTCTAGGAATTGTTTTGATGATGGGTGGCATTTTTTGGGCAATGGTTGATGTCTGGCCAACGCCTGATTTCGAATGGAGTATGGAAGTCATCCGGCCTCCCATGTGGGAAATGCTTCAGACACTGGGGTTGGTTTTTTTGTTCGGCATACTCGTTTCCAAGTTTTTGCCCAAGACTCCTATTTGGAAAAATTTAGTACTCGATACTACTTTAAAAAAACCGAGCGGTTCTTTTGAAAATCAGCAGTCTTACAAGCTACTACTTGGAAAGCACGGGAAGTCTGTCTCTGAATTGTACCCAACCGGACAGATTGAAATCGAGGGTTTGCGCTATGATGCGAGATCAAGCTTGGGTAAAATTGCAAAAGGAGAGAATGTTGAAGTATTTAAAGTTTCTGAGTTTGAACTTGTCGTAAAGCCTCTTGAGTCATGATCGAAGTTGTCGGAGTATTATTTCTTTGTTATTTACTGATTGGTTTAGAAGCGATTGTTCCGGGAGGCATTCTGGGTATTTTAGGATTCTTTGGCTTATTTTTTGCAGCTTATCTCGCCCAACAAACATTTGGCGGATGGTTTGCCCCCTCGATAACTTTTCTTGGGGGTGGATTGGGTGCACTAATTATGGTTTTCATGGAGTTTAAATGGCTGTCAAAAAGTCCGCTTGGAAAACGATTGTTTATGACCGACTCTATCAAAGGATCTAGTAATAAAGAAATTGCCAAACCAGAAATTATTGGAAAAAGCGGAAGAACACTCACAGACCTGCATCCAGCCGGTCGTATTATCGTAGATGAAGAAGAATATGATGCCGTTAGTGATGATGGATTAATTCATAAGGGCACCGCTGTGAAAGTCGTCTCACTTGATAATTTTAGTTTAAAAGTTCGTGCCGAATGATTTTGCATGGTTCGGTTTACTAAGTAGTATTGTATCTAATATTTAAATTATGATTGAATGGATTATTATTGGACTGCTGGCGATTATTGGATTGGTCGTCTCGCTTGTTATTATTTCGTTTTTCAACACCTGGTTGAAGGCATTTCTGGCGAAAGCAACGGTGGGATTTACCACTTTGCTTGCTATGAGACTAAGAGGTGTTCCGGTTGGGATGATTGTAGATGCCAGAATTACTGCAGTTAAAGCTGGGATCCCTTTAGAAACCGATCAACTTGAAGCCCACTATCTTGCAGAAGGAAATGTAGTACAAACCGTGCAGGCTCTCATTGCTGCCTCTAAAGCCAATATTGAATTAGCGTGGGATCGTGCTTGTGCCATAGATCTTGCTACTCGCGGGACAAGTAAGTCAGTTCTTGAGGCGGTTAGAACATCAATTAATCCAAAAGTGATTGATTGTATGATTGAGGGTCGCGAGACCATCGACGGGGTTGCAAAGGACGGAATCCAAGTAAAGGTTCGTGTTAGAGTTACGGTAAGGAGTAACCTTGATCGTTATGTCGGCAGTGCCCAAGAAGAAACTGTTATTGCAAGAGTAGGAGAAAGCATTGTCTCCACAATTGGATCCTCCGAAAATTATAAAGCAGTTTTGGAGAACCCAAATTCGATTACGGAAAAAGTTTTAGATAGGGGATTAGATCAGGGCACAGCATTCGAAATTCTGTCCATTGATATAGCAGATGTTGATCTTGGAGAAAACAGAGGTGCCGCTTTACGTTCCTCGCAAGCTGCGGCTGATAAGGAAGTTGCCCAGGCACAGGCTGAAATCAGAAGAGCAGCAGCAGTCGCCTTAGAGCAAGAGAATAAGGCAAAGGTTCAGGAAATGCAGGCTAAGTTGGTTGAAGCTGAAGCACAGATTCCTCTTGCAATGGCAGAGGCTTTCAAAAGCGGGAACCTTGGAGTTATGGATTATTATAAACTTCGCAATGTAGAAGCTGACACAGAGATGAGAGAAAGCATTTCCAAGGGCACAGATCAGGAATAACAAAATAATTTTATGACTGATATTCCGATAGATACCCTTTTTATAATCGGGCTTGTTATCGCCTCGTTTGTAGGTAAATTTTTCCAGAAAAAAACCGAAAACGGACCTTCTGCCAACAATAAAGGTGAAAGGTCATCGAATACAGATGAAAAGGCCCCAAGTTTGCGAGAGGTAATTAAAGAAGCATGGGAGCGAGCGAATCAGCCTGAAGTGCTACAACCCGAATTTACGGAAGCTGATCCTCCAGTCATACCCATGGAAGCAGGGGAATCTGAATTCCATGATGACGAGCAACATTTAATTGAAGAGATTTTGCCTCAAGCAGTAGCTGTCAAAAAAGAAAAAGATTTTCCCTCAAGTGCATCAAAAAATAAAAGCGATGCATCTCATAGTTGGATTAGGCAAGATCTTTTTTCTAGCAGTAACTCCCTGAAAAAAGCTTTTGTTCTCAAGGAAATCTTAGATAAGCCTAAATCTCTTAGGTCTTTTTCTGTTTAGACTTTTCCTCCTTTTTAAAACCTGAAGATTCGGAGAAAGTTTTTTTAGCTGCAATGCTCAAATCGAGCTCCTTTTGCATACATTTTTGATTCCATTTGCAGGTGTTGGGGAACTGACATGAATCCTTGGGGCATTCTTTATTTGAGCTATTTATTTCCAGATTTTTTTTCACTCGTATTTGTCTCTGCTTTGACACTAAATGAATCTTTTGGCAACGCTGAAGCCTATTATGTCCAATAGATCATTAGTAAGTGAAAACGATCGAGTCAGATATGTTGATGGTAATACATGCCTGACTATATGGTATGACCACCAAAAAGAAATAATCGCTTTTGAGGTGATCTTTGGCCTAATAGTAGATGAGTGGGCTTTTTTATATCACAGGAGTGGAACGGTTCGTTATTGTAAAGTAGATGATGGGCATACTCGTTTTGGACGTCACCAAAAGCAAGCTATGTATGGAGATTACAAACTACCTGCAATAAGATTGAAAGAGTTTGAGACATTTAATGGTGATGTGCCTAGTCAAGAAAAGTATTTTGTCTTGAACATTATGAAGACCAACTTCGTCAAATAGCTTGTTGAACAATTAAATCTCCTGTTTAGAAAACACATTCGTATGATTTTCACCCGAAAATACCATCTTCTATTTTTAAGTTTATTATTTTTTTGCTTTGTTACTAAACAAAACGCTGTTCAGATAAAAATAGAGAGAGAAAATGGGAAATTAGTAGTAAAGGCTGGAGACGAACTCTTTACCCAATATATCTACGATTCGAATGACCGAGCTAAACCTATTTTATACCCAATCATAGGAGTAACGGGTCAAGCTATGACTCGTAGTTTTCCGATTGAGGAAAGCAGAAAAGGAGAAGAAAACGATCACCCCCATCACTCATCATTGTGGTACACTCACGGCAATGTAAACGGAGTTGATTTCTGGGCAGTTGGCGAAAGAAAAGGAAAAATAGTCCACCAAGAGTTTTTAAATGTAAATGGCAACTCATTTACATCATTAAATTCCTGGGTGGACAGCCAGGGAAAGACTATTTGCCAGGATAAAAGAACATTATCCTTTTATGACTATGCAGGGACAGAAAGAGCAATAGATATTGAAATTTCAATGATGGCTACAACTGGTGATTTAGTTTTTGGTGATACGAAAGAAGGATCTATGGGTATAAGAATGTCTCCCGAATTTCGTTTGCGAGGGAAAGTTGCTCGTGGATCCTGTACAAATAGTGAAGGAATTGTGGGAAAGTCTATTTGGGGAAAACGAGCTTCTTGGGTTTCATATTGGGCTCCATTCGAAGATCGTGTGCTAGCAATATCTATTTTTGATCATCCCTCCAACCCCAGGCATCCAACTTGGTGGCATGCTCGAGATTATGGTTTGGTAGCAGCGAACCCTTTTGGTCAGCATGATTTCGAATCAAAACCGGAGGGAACAGGAAATATGAAATTAAAATTGGGTGAGAGCGTTACCTTTACCTATCGATTTTTATTCCATTTGGGGGATCCGCAAATGTCAGGGCTTTCGCAAAAATACATTGAATGGTCTAAAGAGAAATCAAAGTAAATTTGATTAAATTTCTGCAAGACTTAAACCCAAGGATTTTGAGAGATTCAGGGCAAACTGGAAGATCTGTAACTTTGATTCAATTTCCCTGATATTTGTTTTCAGAAACTGCCTTTCGTCTTCCAACAGTTGAAGTTCTGAAACCAATCCTGCTCTAAATCTTTGTTTGGTTGTATCAAGAATACTTTTTGTTGCTCGGGACGATTTTTTGGCAAGAGCATATTCATTTTTCCCCATTATGTAAGATTTTGTTGAACTCTCGATTTCTTCAATTGCTAGGAAAATGATTGCTTTCCACTCTTCCTTTCTCAGCTGAGATTCTGCCTTTGCTGTTGCCAATAAAATTTTCTTTTTTGGATTCCAGATTGGGAAGTTAAAAACCGGGCCAAACGAAGCTTTCCATTGTTCAAAAGGCTCTGAAATATCTGATGTCATTGAAATACCAGACATTTGAAAACCCAGGTTAGGAAAAAGGTCATATTCAGCACTTTTTTCCATGAAAATGCTTTCCCTGAGTTTAGCTTCTTTGGCTTTAAGGTCCGGTCGCTCTTGTAAGGCATTAGTTGGAAAAATTTTAGGTAATTCCGGTAAATCTATTTCGGAGATCAAGGGTATTTCTGGAAGTTGTTCTTTTATTGGTTTTCCAGTCAAGGAATTGATCTTGATAATGGACACTTCTTGCTCACGTAACACTTTGGCACGCTCAAGCTTTAATTGGTCGAGGACTACGTTCTGTCTCATAAATGTTACATTGTCATCAAGACCGGCATTAAGACGTTGCTGGTAAAAATCTAATGTTTTCTCTTGGCTTGCTATTGCGGTTTGCAAAATTTGTAATTTTTCCTGCTTGGCAGCGATCAAAAACCAAACTTCTGCAATTTCATGTATGAATGATATTTTAGATGCATCTTTTAAATGTGTTTCCTCTTCAATATGCATGATGGATGAATTTTTGATTAGCTTCCACTTTCCCCATAAATCAAGTTCCCAGTTAAATAGAGCAGCAGATTGTAAATTTGGTACATTACTTGTTTGAAAATTTGATTCTCTAGTTTTTTCTTTCCCTTCTATCCAGCCAAGTTTTGTGCTCAGACTCGGTTTGGACTCAGAAAGGCTTAATCCTGAACTGGTTTTTACAACCTCAAGTTTTGCGAGTTTAGCTTTCCAGTTCGGACTCTCATGGAGTCCAGTTCTTATCAAGGACTCTAATGCATTATCAGGAAATATTTCACTGAATGAAGGTATACTTGTATTTGATAAATTTGAGTCGCCAGACAGCGTAAAAGATTTGTCTTCTGGTAGATAAGTTGTGGGATTAATGTCTGTTATTTCCCTCGATGCACAACCTCCAAAGAAAGTTAAACCCAAAAATAAATAAACTTTTCTCATACAGGGTGGGAAGCTTTCTCAGTCTGCAATCAACTGTATATTCTTGGCATTGATGATGAATGCACGGGTTGAAGTTTTTTCATCCAAACTCCCTCTTACTTTTACTTTGGTTCCTGCTTCCAGACCTGCGACTCCCTCAAGTGTACCAGCTAGAATCGATCCATTGGCATCAAGAAGTTGGACCGACATGGTAGAGTTTGCTATTTTGTTTCTATCCTCACAGCATACATCCCACGGTGTCGGACAATTATCATTATCTTTTTCATCGCATGTTTCAAGGGAGTGATCTCCAAGAATAAATATCGCACTGTTTTTCGTGAATGGTCTTTTTCTGCCACCAATGAACCCTTCAACAACCAATTCTTTATCCGTGGAATTATATGTTCTTACTTCAATTACAGATAAAGCCTCCCCTAGACCACTTTCGACAATTAAACCATGAGGTAGTGAGGCTTTTTCTCCCTTTATATCGACTATATTTGAATCATTAAAGCAGCTTGAACAAAGAAGGAGGAATAATGATAAAAGAGTGAATGATATGTATGAATGATTCTTCATATTTAAATAAATTTAATCTTTAAGATGCCCGTAAGGTTTGTGGTAAACAAGGATGTAAGCATTTCCATGCAGGAGCTAACACCCCAACTACTGCAAGCCCAACTCCACTGAAAAGCCCCGTAAAAATAATTAAATTATCAAATTCAAGAGTGAACACTCCAATAGAGAAAGGAAAAGAAATTCCATCCAAAAGGAATATTCCCACAATAATAGAAAGACCAGCAGCAATGATTCCAATCGCCAACGATTCCTTAAATAAACTAATAAAAATGGAACATCTTGAGAACCCTATTGCTTGAAGGCTTCCAAACTCACTGATTCGTGAAGAAAAAGCCGCAAAAAGTGTATTAAGCCCTCCTAGGAAAGCACCTATCGATATTAAAAACGCAGAGATCCAGGTCATCCAGCTGATAGGAGCATAGAAAGAGGATATCTTTTGATAATACTGAGCTTCTTTGAGTGCAACTAGTTCCAAATCCAGCCTTGTTTGGGCAAATACCTCAGCATTAGTAAATGCTTTTCTACTATCGGATGAAAAGATGACGCATGAGAGACTGTCGCGCTGAGTATAAGTCATTAAATCAAGCAAAGGCATCCATATCTCTGCTTCCATCACTGTTCCTCTTGCGTCAAATATTCCTGAAATCCTTAGCTTTTCGTTGTTAAATTCTATAAATTTTCCAATTTGTAAGTCTTCTTTTCCTAGACCTAGCTTATGATATGCAAGTCTCCCAACGATGATTTCACCGGCTTGTGGGAATTTACCTTCCAGCAAGCGAACTTTTTGGTGAACCCAAAGGGCTTGATGTTTAATTCCCCGGATGAGTGCTTGTGATTCATGCCCTTCCTTTACTTTGATCGTGCCATTGTAATGCACTTCCGGGGAAATTGCTGATTGGTTCATAACTTGACGAATATGCTCAATATTACCGTCAATAATCTCTTCCATGCCGAAAGATATTTCACTTCGTTCAATGCTCTCTTCACTGCCTGCACTCAAAAAAATAATATTATTTTCATTAGCTGAATTGGTTAGGGTATTTTGCATCGACTGGTTGATTGAGGTGGCAAGCATTAACAGAGTAATTACCAGTCCGCTTCCTCCAATAAGTTGCAGCGTTTGCAGTGGACGCCTGAATACATTTCGTAAAGTGTAAGTTAATGGAATCATATTCAAGCAGTTCTTAAATTTGAAGCGATGGATTGTTTACCAGCCAACCAAGCAGGATAAACTCCTGCCACAAAACCAAGAAACAAGGATAAGCTAAAACCCTTCAAGCAAACTGAAAAACTTGGTATAAAGGCAAGAGCCAATCCCTCATTTCCAATGGTAATAGTTTGAAGATCTAGAAAGATCGAGGCTCCTGCGATTCCTACAATGCCTCCAACGATTGAAAGAATAATGGCTTCCGAAATAATCAGCCAGGAAATAGATAATTGAGAGTACCCTATGGTTTTAAGTATAGCGTGCTCAGATATTTTACTTCGAACAGCAAT
>JAYZJX010000095.1:0-7772 GCA_036164015.1 Verrucomicrobiota bacterium
TGATGTTCCAGATTATGTATGGTGAGTATGGAAGCCTGTCTATTTTTGCTTTTATATCTACCGTTTTTTGCATTTAGGAATCCACATGCAGGTGCAGTCATCCAATCGTGTGCATGGATTATATCGGGCTGCCAGGAAAGAATTTTCTCGATTTGGGTAGCAGCGTGAGAGAGAACAAAAGATCTTAACCAATTGTCAGAATAATCGCCATTTGTGTCAGAATAGATGCCATCCCTTGAAAAGAGCTTGTCGTTAACCAAAAAATAGACGGGTACTTCAGATCTGTTTTCATCAAGTATTGCAATTCTTGAAATTATTTCTTTTCTGCCTGGATTAAATTTAATTTTTCCTGCTAAAACTTTAACTGGTAGATTTTTACAGCATTTATGGAGAGGGCAAAGTATTCTCGCATCTGTTCCTGCTTTTTTGAGTGCTGAAGGTAAACTGCCAATCACTTCTCCAAGTCCACCGGTTCTAGCAAAAGGGCTAACCTCTGGACTAACGAATAAAACATTCATTATATTTCTTATGAATCATCTTATTGTCTTGATGAAGAAAAACCGAAAATTAGCAACTAATTTGAATAGCTTAATCATGCCTTGCAACCTGCTGAAAGTTAAAATATTTTGATAGCTTTTATGGAATACCCGTCCACGATTGTAAATATGCTTGAACAAGCATAGAAACTTGTTCATTCCACTTTGATTTCTTTGACAAATTAGAATGAGTGAACAAACGGTTGAGTTTGAATCTGAACGTAGTTTTCACAAACTTTATTGTGAAAATCCTGAAAATCTAAAGTTAGTTGAGGAATCATTCGGAATAAGTGTGATTGCTCGAGGGAATGTTTTAAAAATGGTGGGAAGTGAAATCTCGATTCGACAATGCAAAAAACTCTTTGAGATGCTTCAACTCGGACGAGATCAGGGAATGGTTATCAAAAAATCAGATTTCATAAGATTTCTCGATAAAACTTCCAATGGAAAAACAGATGAGCTGGAATCGTTATTGAATGATCCTCTCATACTCAAAATAAGAAAAAAATCCGTTGTACCTCGAAATTTAGGACAAAGATGTTTTTTAGATTTAATCCTTAAGCATGATTTGGTTTTCGGAATTGGACCTGCTGGAACTGGAAAAACATTTTTGGCAATGATTGCCGCATTGCATTCTCTTCTTGAAGGTAAGGTGCAGAGAATTGTGTTGGCAAGACCGGCAGTAGAGGCGGGAGAGGCTCTCGGCTTTCTCCCCGGTGATCTTGAAGAAAAATTACTTCCCTATTTGCGTCCTCTGTATGATGCAATGGATGAGGTTTTAGGGCCTATTGAAGCTCGCAAACTTGTTGAAGCAGGAGTAGTGGAAATTGCTCCACTTGCGTACATGAGGGGTAGAACTCTGGGGAGATGTTTCGCTCTACTGGACGAGGCTCAAAACACGACACGTTCGCAAATGATGATGTTTCTGACTAGATTAGGTGAGGGGAGTAAAATGGTTGTCACCGGAGATCTTACTCAAATAGATTTGCCACCGCGTGATGAGTCCGGCCTAGTTGAAGCAAGAAGGCTTCTGAAAAAAGTGCCCGGTTTACATTTTCATGAGTTTGATCATGATGATGTAGTGCGACACCCTTTGGTTAGTGCAATTATCTCTGCTTATCAACCGCCAAGTAGTAATTCCTAAGTAAATTATGCCACTTGAAGAAAATAGGAGTGCTCGGCGAAAATCATCTAGAGAGAGGGCCAAGAGACGTAAGGAGTTGGCTAAAGAGGAGAGGCTACAAGATGGTGGAGTAGAAGGTTTGTCGGATTGGGCGAGGTGGGGGAAACAAGCGGTCTTAACTTTATTTTTCGCAACGGCTTTGATTTTTATCTGTTTCGTAGGACAAGAACCCCCAAGCTTAAGAACCATTGGAGAAGTTGCACCGGAAAATGTCTATTCCGACCGAGCTTTTCAATATTTAAGCGAGGTAAGAAAGGCTGAAGCAGAGGAATGGATACGTAGTAGTACACCGCGCGAATTTGCCCGAAATTTTGCTGGTGAAGAAATGTTTTCTAAAGCTTTAATTCGTTTAGAGGATGGACTCTTGACGATCGAGAGTTTGCCTGATGATGCTAAAGAAGCTGCGATTTTATCGCTCGTAAATGAATTGGAAGCGAATTTTAATTTAAGTTTAGACTTGGAGGAATTTCAATGGATTCAAAATTGGAGAAATTTTTCCGAAGGCCAAGAACTCTTTTCGTTTCTAAAGAAAATCTTGGGCAAACTTCATCTTCGGGGGGTGGTCAAGTTTCCGTCTACGGACCAAAAATTTATTTCCGAGGCAAATGCCACTCGAGAAATTGAATCTTCAATGATTAATTTGTGTTCAGGATTAATTATTTTATCTGACCTGCAAGATGGGCTTCGCTTTTTTGTTGAGCCATCTGATATTTTAGAAACTTACCCTTCGCTAGCTAGAAATATTGAAGAGATTCAAATACTTCTCGAAAATGGAGGACCTTTTCCTGAAGATGGATTATCTCTAAATGATCTTATTGAAAGTGCTGATGAAAACGCATCTTTCGACGCCCAAAAGTTTAGAAATGATTTAGCTGGCAGATATTCGAATTTCGCCCTAAAGGGTCTACACCTTAGAACTATTGACCGTGCAGCGACTACTGAGGCCCAAGATCGTGCAATTGCTCAAATGGAACCTCCTGTCGTTTCCGTAAAGGAGGGTGAGCTAATCCTCAAAATGGGTTCAGAAGTAACCGCACTGGACTTGGAAAAATATACAAAGTTTTTGAATTTATCGATTAAGGAGAGAAACCTTTTACCAAAAAGAATTTTTATTACTTTAGGAACATTTTTATTCTCTATTGTTTACATAATACTCATTACCCCCGGTTTCTGGCGGGATATTGCAAGGGCAGGAATTGTTTCATTTGCTATTCTGGCTAATCTAGGTCTGTCCAGATTAATTCTAGAACTTGGTAGTACCGATCTCTTTGGTGAAAATGCGATACTCGTAGGTTTGCTCCCAAGTTTTTTGCCTGTGGCATTTGCTTCAATGGTTGTAATGATAACCGTGGGGCCACGAATGGCTGCACTTACCGCCTTGATGACAAGTATTTTCCATGCTTCCATGCAAAATGCAGGAATCGATGCTTTTGCGACAGGATTTAGTTCATCTTTAGTCGGAGCATTTTTTTGTAGAGAAGTACGTCTTCGTGGGAGTGCTCTGAAAGCTGGAGCCTTGGCAGGTTTAACTGCTGCAATAATGGCTTTGGGTATTAGCCTAGCTTCTGGGAGTGGAGTATTAGTCGTGCTCAATCATGCCGGTGTTTCCCTTTTGGTAGGGGTTTTTACTGGTGCCCTAGTACTTGGAGCTATGCCACTTGTAGAAAATAGTTTTAAGGTGGCAACTGATGCCACCCTTTTCGAACTAACGGATTTTAATCATCCTCTATTGCGAAAAATGCAGTTGGAAGCACCAGGGACTTATCATCATAGCTTAATGGTGGCAAATTTATCAGAGAATGCAGCTATTGCCGTTGGTGCAAATCCAATACTTTGTCGTGCGGCCTCTCTCTTTCATGATATAGGTAAGATGTCACAACCTCAGTACTTTAGTGAGAATCAAAGTGAGTTTGATAATCCTCATGACCGTAAAAATCCAGCTATGAGTGCACTCATTATTAAAAGTCATGTTAAAGAAGGCATAGATTTGGCTAGGGAATTCCGTCTTCCCAAAATTATGCGGGATATCATCCGTCAGCATCATGGAACTACCTTAGTTAAGTTTTTTTACCACCAGGCAAAGAAGCAGTTTAAGCAGGAAACTCTATCATTAAAGGAAGCGGAAAATGACAAGCCTGATGAGTCTACATATCGATATGACGGACCGCGACCTAGATTCAAAGAGAGTGCGATTATCTTTTTTGCTGATTCAGTGGAAGCTGCTGCTCGTAGTTTACCAAAGGTTACTCAACATAGCATTGAGGAGCTTCTTGAGGCTATTTTTAACGAGCGATTGGAAGACGGACAGCTGGATGAATGTCCGTTAACTTTGCAGGAAGTCGCTAAGATCAAGAGAAGTTTTGTTAAAACTACCCTCAATATGTTGCACAGCAGAATTGAATATCCATCAGATGATGGTGAAAGTGCAAAGAATCAGTTCACGGCATCACCTTTTGATGATTATTCACGGTAGTGTTTAGAGAAAAATGAGTATTAGTTGCGATTTTAGTAACCTTCATCCTTGTCTACAGTACACTGAAAAGAGCCTAAATGATTTTTTTCATTCTGTTTTTTCCATTTATGATCAATCTCCAAAGGGTGTGCTATCCGTTGTATTTATGGAGCAAGATTCTCACAATCAATTACATGGAGAATTTCTAAATGATTTTCGCCCAACAGATGTAATTACTTTTCCTGCTGACCCAGTTGAAGATCATGCCGGTGAGATTTGTGTCTCCGTAGATATGGCAAAATCTCAATCAAGTTCAAGAAAGATTCCTTTTGCGGAGGAATTGACCCTATACTTAATTCATGGTTGGCTTCACTTAGTAGGTTTTAATGACAAGGAGAAAATTGAAAGGCAACAAATGAGATTGGAGGAGGAAAAGTGCCTATCTTATGTTGATAAATTAAATCTATGGCCAGACTTTATGCTCGCCCAAAACGAAACAGGGGGGTAGCAAAAAAACTGTGGCAAAAAAAAAGATTATCAAAATCACTTTTAGCAAACGTTTTAGGAACGCTTTTCTCACAGGTTTATTAATATTTTTGCCACTAGGCACTACGATTTTCGTCCTAGATTTCTTGCTCGATATGTTCAAGGGACCTGCGACAAAGCTGGCTAACCAATTGGGTTTGGCTTCAGAGCAATTCTTTTTTGGACTGGAGACACTTTTAGCCGTGCTTGGTCTTCTTTGCGGTGTCTTAGGACTTACTATACTCGGCTTTTTATCCAACTATGTTTTGGGTAAATTTTTTATTTCTACGGCAGAGAAAGTTCTCGAAAAAGTCCCATTTCTCAGCACCGTTTATCGATCAGTTAAGCAGATTGTTGAGACCTTTGGGAAGGATAATAGAGCTGTCTTTAGGGAAGTTGTTCTTGTTGAGTATCCGCGAAAAGAATGCTGGGTTTTAGGATTTATCACTGCAGATGGTTCACCTGACACTGAAAAGGTTGTCGGAAGGAAATTAATAAACATTTTTGTTCCGACTACTCCTAACCCAACTAGTGGTTTCTTACTGCTGGTGCCAAGAGAGGAAGTCCATCCTCTCAGCATCTCCGTCGGAGACGGTATGAAAATGTTAATTTCTGGAGGTGCGGTAACCCCACCTTCGAAAAGAAGGCAAAGGAGAGGAAGTAGAAACGGGAAACGAAATCAAAAACGCCCGAATGAGCAAAAAAATAGAGCATTTAACGCTCCAAGTAAATCTCCCCCAAAAAAGAAATCTTCTTTTGATACAAGGCAAAAAGATCGCCAAGGAAAATCTGTGAGGTCATAATTTTATGTCTTTCCCCGAACTTACACTCCGGGGAGTTCTTCTCAATTCTGAAAATACAGGTGAAAATTTCTCTCGGCTTTCAATCTTTTCAAAAAAAGGATTACAACTATGTTTGCTCCGAAAAACTCGAGGTAAGAATGCTACATCACATCCTGGTTTTCTAGACGAAGTTGAAATAACATTGAACCCTTCGAAAAGTGGAGGGATTCCCTTCATTAAAGAGTATATTATCGTGCAGAAAAGAATAGATTTAGGTGTTCGCCGTGAAACATTTGAGTCTGCTGGAATACTTGCGCGTTTTTATTTGTTAAATGGTGAGCATTTGCTGGAACCTAAATTATTCCATGAAATTCTATCGAAGGCACTAATATCGTTTTCTTCTGGAGGAAATCCTTCGATTATTTTGTTCAAAGCGTTATTTCTCTTTGCAAGTAAGGAAGGAGTAGCAGTTAAAGAGTCTTGGTTACATAGTCAGGAGCGTGAAACACATTTGCTAATTACATCTATCCTTAAAACCCCAGTTAAAGATGCAGGAATATTCAGTCATCAAGTTTCCAAGATCTTAGATTCCCTATTGAAATGGTTTCAGACAGAGACAGAGTTTATTTGTTGAATTTATTTTTTTCTCTCGCTTATTCCGACAAAGAAAAGCAAAACGAAATAAGTGTAGGGTCAGAATGGAAATATTTAAAATAGATTGGCAAATAAAGACTAGCGGTAAAGGTTTGTATGAAATATCCAATATAGTCTCAGATGGATTGCACTCCTCAGGTTTTTCCGATGGAATGGTAAATATATTTGTTCAACATACTAGTTGTAGTTTAGTTCTAATGGAAAATGCAGATCCTTCTGCTAGAAAAGATCTTGAACTTTTTATGGATGCTCTTGTACCAGAAAATTATGCTGGATTCACTCATACTTATGAAGGGGCAGATGATATGCCTTCACACATAAAAATGGCCTTAACACGAAGTAGTGAAAATATTCCTTTCAGCCAAAATAACCTGCAGTTGGGGACTTGGCAGGGAATTTTCCTATGGGAACATAGAGTGCATACGCATAATCGAAAGTTAATATTTTCTTATTTTGGTCAATGAAAAATCACAAAAAGACTTTTCTTATTCTGTTTACTATTCAACTGCTTTTATTTAGCTGCACTCAAAGTGGGGATTTAGTTAAGGAGAAAGATCATCCAGCTTTTGAAAGGGGGAAAGCATTGCTTAAAGTCGGTAAAAATAAAGAGGCACTGGATGAATTTCTGGCAGTTACGCGCCGAATAACGGAGTGTCCTAAGTCTCACCTTGAGAGTGGGAGACTTCTTTTGTCTTTAGACTCAAGAAAAGATCCTGTAGCTGCGATTTATCATTTTCGAAGATTTCTTCTTTTAGATCCAAATGCAAAAGAATCTCCCAAAGTGGAGCAGCTTATTATTACTGCTGAAAGAGAAATCCTGCGTAAACTCCCCGGTGAACCTTATGATGAATATTTAAATTCTCTGAAACTCAAAGAAGAGAATGATAAATTAATTAGAGAAAATGCAGATTTAAGAGCTCGACTCGGAATTCCTGTAAATGAAAAAACGGTTCAAAAGATTCCTGCTTTACCTTTAGTGCCTAAGTCTACAGCGTTAGGCACTTCCGTCGGATCTATACCAGTGACACAAAGACAGACAGGACCAATGAAGATGGAAACATACATCGTAAAAAGCGGAGACAGTCTTTATGCTATAAGCCGAAAATTTTACGGCGATTCTTCGAAAATCGATCTTATATTTGAAGCGAACCGAGATGTTATGCGGAGTAAAAATAATTTAAGTGTTGGACAGAAACTTCGAATTCCGCCAGTTCCCCCCAACCGTTAAATTATTGCTTAAAAATGTCGTATTTCGACAATAATGCCACAACTCCCTTGTCGCCACCAGCAATGGAGGCATTCCAAAAAGCTCTTAAGGAGGGTTGGGGGAATCCCTCTTCTCCCTATCGTTCGAGTGCAAAACTACGTGCATCAATTCAGAAATGTCGTGAGACGATTGCTATTTCGTATGACATTGACCCAGTCCATGTACTCTTTACTTCTGGTGCTACCGAAGCAAATAACTCTGTTTTTTGTGTTCTTGCTCGCCGTGCTGAGACATCGTCTCGAGTATTACTTTCCCCCTTTGAACATCCTAGCGTTACAGAGGCTGCACATTATTGGTTTCCCGATTGTGTGGATTATTTGAACGCAAGACCTGATGGCACCGTATCTGTTGATGAGATTACCCAATATTTAGA
>JAYZJX010000096.1:0-30131 GCA_036164015.1 Verrucomicrobiota bacterium
CTGTTTCATCTATTGCTAAAGGCACAGGCGAGACATGTGAAAGCTTGAACAATTCTTGGCGCTTGGAATCAGGAAGAGGTTGTTCAATAAACTCAATCCGATCTTCATCCTTAAACTCATCTAGCCAAATCATTAACTCTGGAGTTGAAAAAGAACCATTTGGGTCCAACCTAACTTTGCAATTTGAAGGAATTTTATCTAGCCAATTCTTAACCTTTACAACTTCATCCTTCGTTGGCAATAAGCCAATTTTTTTCTTTATGCACTTAATAGAATGTAATTCCGCATCAGGGTTATCTAAAATTGATTGTTTAAGCTTAGTTTTAGAACCCAAATCAAACTGCCAGATTTGACTCCTCATACAACTTATTGCAGGCAATAGTGAATTAGAAGAAGGTAACTCAATACCCTTTGACCATAAATTGGCCTCGTAGATAACTTGAGATATTGCAGGTTGATTAGGAAAACTAGGAGTAGGAGCGACTTCTCCATAAACATAGTCACCTCTTGCTGATCTTTCTCTTAAAACAACAGACTTTCTATTATTCCAAGAAAAATTAGAAGTAATTATTGGGAAGGAGAAGCTTCTATTAATTACCCTGAATTCTCTAGATATCTTCATCAAATATACTTGTGACCATAGAACAAATCAGACATATACCAAGTATGTCCACAAATGCCAATTATACCAATCATGGATAAAGAAATTTTTTTACCTGCGGACGATTTTTTTGAATCTCAGTCTCCCGTAGGTTTGACATTCGATGATATATCGCTTGCCACAAGATTTTCAGATGTACTACCGAACGATGCAAACTTGGAAACAAATCTTTCCGAAAAGATCAAATTAAACCTTCCAATTTTGTCATCGGATATGGACACGGTAACCGAATCAGAAATGGCGATAGCCATGGCTTTGGGTGGGGGCATGGGAATCATACACTACAATATGTCAAATCGACAGCAAATCAAGGAGGTAGCAAGAGTAAAATACCATGTTCACGGATTGATTCAAGACCCTATCACCATTACCGCTGATAAGCTTATTGGAGATGTCCTAGAATTGATTGAAGAAAAGGGATTTCAATTTAGAACTTTCCCAATAATCGAAGAAAATGGAAAGTTAATGGGTTTACTTCCAGGTAGAGTAGTCAAGAACAGGTATCGGAACCGAAAGGTAACGGAAGGTATGCTCTCAAGAGAAGAAGTATACACAATAAAACAGTCGGAAGTTGGAGACGACCCTATAGCCAAAGCAGATCAATTCTTCAGCGACCACATGGGCATTCACAAATTGCTAGTAGTCGACGAGGAAGACAAGCTCAAGGGCTTATATACATTGAGTGACATTGAAAGAATTACCGGAGAAGTCGGTATCCAGTTAAAACCCGCAAGAGATGAAAATTTTAAACTTCTTTGCGGTGCAGCAGTTTCTATCCCCAAAGAAGAAAATGGCCAAATTGATTCCAACTCGCTGCTAAATCATGTAGGAGAGCTTATTGATAAAGGTTTAAACCTTGTAGCTATCTCAACAGCACATGGTCACACCCGTGCAGTTGGAGAAGCAACAAAATTCCTTAGTGAAGAATTTAAAGAAATAACAATTATGTCAGGTAATGTTACCTCCGGAGAAGGCGTAGAATTTCTCGAAGATGCAGGTGCCCAAATAGTAAAAGTTGGGCAAGGTCCTGGTTCAATATGTACCACAAGAATTGTTGCAGGTGTTGGAACACCTCAAATGAGTGCACTTTACGCAGCCAACACAAAAGCAAAATCCTCAAGAACATCAATAATTGCTGATGGTGGCATCTCAAAATCGGGAGATATAGTTAAAGCCCTTACTCAAGCTGATGGCGTCATTTGTGGAAGTCTTCTTGCAGGTTGCAAGGAGGCACCAGGCAGAATTATTGAAATTGAAGGTAAATACTATAAACAATACAGAGGGATGGGCAGCCTCGAGGCCATGAGAGAAGGATCTGCGGCAAGATATGGTCACACAAGTAAAGACATCTCAACAAAAAGTGCTGCAGAAGGGATAGAAGCCCTCAAAGAAGTTGCAGGCTCTGTAACAGACGCTCTTAATTTACTTGCTGGAGGGATAAGATCAGGGATGGGATATGTAGGGGCAAAAGATCTTGCGGAACTTAAAACAAAAGCAAGGTATGTTCGCGTCACTCAAGCGGGACAAAAGGAGTCTTCTCCACATGATGTAATTGAGGTCAAAAACAGCGATTTCCCTCGTAGTTGATCTATTGATAATGAAACAGTTTTCGGAACATAAGTTTCATTCATTAATTTCAATTCTGGGAATAAGCATGGGCGACGAAGGAAAAGGACGAGTGGTTCATGAAATTCTTGAGCAAATTCATAAAGAGGATCCTAAATCACTAGGTGCAGTCATGAAAGTAAATGGAGGAGCCAATGCGGGACATACTGCCGCTGGACTCAAGCTGAACCTTTTACCTTCAGGTGTAGGCAGCTCTGCAGTAGAAAGCCTAATTGTTGGAAGTGGAGTGGTAGCTGACCCGAGAAAGTTTTTATGGGAAGCAATTCCACTCGAGTATCGTGGTCTATCGGTACTGGAAAGACTAAAGATAGATGAAAAGTGCCAATTGAGTGATATTTCCCACCGTCTCTTAGATCTTGCGTGGGAAAATTACAGGGTAAAACAACTTGGCCAGAAAAGTAGAGGCTCCACAGGAAGAGGTATCAGCCCGGCATACTGCGATGAAACTGGGCAATGGCAGATTTTTTACCAAATTTTTCTTGATGATCGGTCTGAATTTAAGAAGGCATTCAAACAAAGAATCGATCGTGCAATGGACATAATCCAACATGTTTGTAAGATTACATATGATGATTGGTATGAATTCTTTGAGATTCTCACTGCTGCTGAAAAACAAGCAAACCAAGACTCCGTTAGGCAAAATTTGTTCCCTTCAGAAGAATTTGAATTCAAACCATTTGCGACTGATGAACCATTTTCAATAAATCTTGAATATGCTGAGGAAGTTTACTGGCAAGCAGGAACTAAACTTAGAGACAACATTGTGGATATTCGTCCTTTGGTACTGAGAAAATTTTCAGAGGAAAAGTCAGTTGTAGTGGAATTTGGTCAAGCTTTTTGGCTTGATAAAAGGCATGGTTTCACTCCCAATGTCACAGCATCACATACTTTTTCCAGCGAAGTATTTCAGTCAGCCTGTATTCCGCTGCGGGAAATGTCTCAAATAGGATGCTGCAAGGCCTACGATACAAAAGTTGGTACTCACCATTTCATTACAAAAATTGACCCAAGCAAATCAAAACTTGCTCATAAATTAGCTAAATTAGAATTTGGTACATCTACAGGTAGGCAAAGAATGGTGGGATGGTTCGATGCGGTTGAAAAAGGGAATGCACTAAGGTTTGGTGGATTTGAGTACCTAGTGATTAATAAACTTGATGCACTAAGCTCGACAAATGAAGAGTTTAATGAGATTAAAATTTGTATAGGATATGAAAATCCCGAGGGGCAGGAAGTATCTACCGTACCAAGATGCGAAAAAAAACATAAGGTACTAAAACCTATTTATGAAAAACTCCCTGCTTGGACTGAAGATATAAGTGACTGCAAGAAATTTGAGGAACTCCCTTCAAATGCTCAAAATTATGTCTCGAGAATGTTTCAAGCTGTTTGCTTTAATGCATATGGAGAAAAATGGTTCAAACATAAGCTTCCTAAGCTACTTTTCATCGGAGTTGGACCGGATCCAAAGCAAATAATCCAAAATATACCTTCTTTTTTACCTACTGAATAAAACCCTTAGATCCAACAACAAAATTTGAATATTTCCCCACCTGCCCTCAATCATTACAGAAAGCGCATCAATTGGGAAGAAATTGATAACAAAGCTACGCAAAACCTTCTCAAAATTTGTTTAACTGAAGACTTGGGTGAACAAAGGGATGAAAATTTATTAGCTTCTGACGCAACTACAAAGATTTGCCAAATTACAGCTAATGGAAAAGCTTCCATTGTATCCCGCGAAGCACTTGTGCTGTGTGGAATAGGCTTTGTTCCTCAAATACTTGAGGTCTTTAATTCATCACAGCTCAAATTTAACTTTTCAAAAAAAGACGGAGATTTGGTAGAGCGAGGTGAGACTATTGGTGTATTGGAAGGGTGCGTTGATAAGATTCTGCTTATTGAGAGAACAATTCTAAATTTACTACAAAAGTTGTCTGGAGTTGCAACATGCACAAATGATTTTTGTAAAAAAATCAATCCTTATGGTGTGGGTTTACTCGATACAAGAAAAACCACCCCTGGAATGAGACTATTTGAAAAATATGCGACTGGGTGTGGCGGGGGATACAATCACAGAATGGGTTTACACGATCAGATTATGATTAAGGATAACCATTTAGCTGCAGCATCAGCAAAAGATGGTGTTCATCTTAGAAACTTTTTGACTAATATTATTAATAGAAATAAGGAAAAGAGAATCATCCAAGTAGAAGTCGATAATTTAAAGCAACTTGATATTTCACTTGAAGTTGGAGTCGATGCCATCCTCTTAGATAACTTCTCACCTTCCGAAATTGCAAAGGCAGTTAAGATTTGTAAAAATAATGTAGTGCTAGAAGCAAGCGGAGGGATCAATTTCGCAAATTTAGAAGATTATGCAAAGGCCGGCCCTCATTTTATTTCAACAGGTGCCCCTATACACAGTAGTCGTTGGGTCGATATTGCTCTAGATTGGTCTTAATTTAAAATGTCTAAATATCCCTCAGGTAAAAGAAAAAAGGTAATACCCAAGAAAACAGGAATTCGCAGAGAGATAGACCAAGACCCAAACACTTTTGTCCTTCGGCTTCTTCTCAATGCAGCACCATATTATGTTTCTGGAAGCATCATTGCACAACAACTTAAAATGTCTAGGGTCGCCGTATGGTCTAGAATAGACAAACTTCGTAAAGCTGGATTAACTATAGAAGCATCTCAAAATCTGGGATATCGATTAGCGGCAGAACCCAATAACTTTAATGCTTCACTTATCAGAGCTTGGTTTGATCAGATTGGAAATAACTGTAACATTTTTGTGTATGACAATACAGACAGCACCAATGATGAAGCTGAAAGGTTACTTGCAAATGGAGCTAATGCTCCATTTGCGGTGTTAGCTAATAATCAGACACATGGAAGAGGAAGAAGAGGAAGAAAATGGTTTAGCCCGGGAGGAGGTAATTTATACCTTTCTCTTGGTTTCAGGCCAGATGTTCAAGCACTCAAATTAAGAAATTTTACTCTTTGGCAAGGAATCAATATCTGTAAATTTCTTCGTGATTTCACGGGTTCTGATAAAATAAAAGTAAAATGGCCAAACGATATATATTATGAAGACAAAAAAATAGCAGGCATGCTTACGGAAGCATCCATTGACTGTGAGAGAATCAAAACATTAATTTTTGGAATCGGATTAAATATTAACGCACCTGCGAAAAATTATCCGAAAAAACTGAAAAGAAGTTTGATGACCATACAATCCCTTATGGGAAATCAAATAAGACTGCACGAGCTTTCCGCAATGATCATCAAGATTGCAATGAAGTCTTACATTCAGACTAAAAATGGGGAAAGCGAAAATCTGTTAATTGACCAGTGGCAAGGATTAGATGCTTTTTATGGTAAGAAAGTAAAAGTTACTACTTCTAATGAAACAGTACTTGGTCGTGCAGAAGGCATTAATATTGAAGGACATTTCAAAGTAAAATTAAGGAACGGTCGCTTCAAATATTTTGCTAGTGTAGAGGATCTAGAAAAGATTTAATTGATGGAAAATTCCTTAAATCTTCAATGTTTAGACATTGGGAATACATCTTCAAATCTTGGTATTTATACAGATAAAGAATTGATTGAAGTAAAGTCCTTTAAAACCAAGAATCTTTTTTCAGAATCAGTATGTTTTAAGAAATATATCTTGCCCCAAAATGGTCCTCTTGTCTATTGCTCGGTTGTTCCACAAGCTGAGTATATTTTGCAAAAAAAGATGACTCATTTTCCGCACAAAATTTATTCAGTCGACGCAAAGAATTGTGCAAATCTTCCAATATCTTATGAAAACCCTAAGGAAGTAGGACCTGATAGAATTGCCAATTCCATTGCCGCATTTAATCAATTTGAATTACCCGCAATTGTAGTTGATACAGGCACAGCAACGACTTTTGATATTATTTATCCCAAAAAAGGATATGTTGGAGGAATTATTCTCCCCGGTCCCCAAGGCTTTTTAGATTTCCTTCATGATCACACTGCTTTATTGCCCAAGATTACCCTTAATAACCACCTCACAGGCAACCTTGCCTACGGTAAAAATACTGAAGAGGCTATGCAACTTGGAGTGAAACTCGGATATTCCCAAATGATTAAAAGCATAATATCAAAAACTAAAGAGAATATCTTGAAGGAAATAAAAGTTTCACCTTCTGTAACATTAACCGGTGGTTACGATCTGAAACTAAGAATGGAAGATTTTTCTTATAATCCATACTTAACTCTATTAGGTTTAAGAATAACTTTTGAAAAATTAAAACTTTTGCAGTAATCATGCAGGCTGATTTAAAACCACTTCCTATCGTAGAAGTTATTGGGCTGAAAAAGAGATACGGTCTCATACAAGCATTGAAAGGAATTAGTTTTTCTGTCGGAAAGGGAGAAATTGTTGGTTTCCTAGGTCCGAACGGAGCAGGAAAAAGTACTACACTAAAAATACTTTCTGGTTTGATACCCGCCGATTCAGGAGAAGCAAAAGTTTGTGGAGTTGATTTAGCCGAAGAGGACGGTGAAGTAAGAAACCATATTGGCTTTCTTCCTGAAAATAATCCGCTACCTGAAGATTTGCGTGTAATCGAGTATTTAAAATTTAGAGCAAACCTTAAGCATCTTAAAGGAAGTCGAAAAAAAGACAGAATAAGAATTGCTTTAGATGTTTGTGACTTGGAAAGAAAAGTATCAGAAAGAAAAATTGGTAATCTCTCAAAAGGTTTTAAGCAAAGGGTTGGTATTGCCGATGCCTTGTTATCAGAACCTCGCCTGGTGATTCTAGATGAACCTACTATTGGATTGGACCCGCGACAATCTGCTGTCACTAGAAAAATGATGGAAAGACTTAGAGGTGAAGTTTCCTTTTTATTATCAAGCCATATTTTATCAGAAGTAGAAGCCTGCTGCGATAGAATGATAATTTTGAGTCACGGTCAAATCGTTGCTGAAGGAAACCTTAGAGAATTACAAAAAAAATTCATTAATAAAACAGTTTTTGAAATTGTTGCACATTCCAACAGGATAGATCTACACAAGAGAATTAGAGATATAGACCCTAATTGTGAATTAATTCAAGATGAACCTGTAGATGTAAGTGGTCGAAAAAGATTTATCTTTTCAACAGAAATGGGTGAATTAATAGCTGAGAATGTTCTTCGGCATCTCATGACAAAAACAAATTTAAGAATTTTCGAGTTTCAAATTGCACGTCCAGACCTTGAAACAATCTTCTTGAGAGCAACTAAGAAAAATTGGGAAGAAAAAGATTTGCTTAGCAAAAAGAACCGAAATCTTCTAGGTGTTAAATGAAAATCTAGATGATTATGAAAGGCGTTGGTGTTATATTAAGAAATGAGTTATTTTGTTTGTTCGTATCAACAACAACTTACATATCCACATTTTACTTTTTGTGTATTATAGGTTTGGGATTTCGCTTATTTTTAGAGAGTTTTCATTCAACAAATTGGATTCTGCCACCATTGTCTTGTCTTAGCGTTGGTCTAATCTTTGGATCGCCAGCTCTGATTCCTTTTCTTACAATGAGATCGATTGCTGAGGAAAGAAGATTAGGAACTTTGGAAACTCTAATGTCTGCACCAATTAGTGCTGCCTCGTTAATTATTGGAAAATGGGGTGCGAGCTTTATTTTCTTCATCATTATCTGTTTAGGTGCTTATGCCTTTCCGTTAAGCATGTGTTTCTATTTTCCCGAACAGGCAATTTCTCTTGGATTCAACCTACCAGAACAGTGGCTGGGCGGGATTACTTTTCTGATGATATTTGGATCAAGTTTTACAGCCATAGGAATTTTTTCTAGTTCGATTACTAAAAACCAAATGGTGGCTGGCATGCTTACATTTTCGCTAATCTCAATTTCTTTAGGTATAATGTCTGTTTCATACGGCGATGTAATGCCAATAGATAATACTAATTTTATTGAACACTTGTTTCATTCCATCGGAGGTTCCATAAGTGGAGGATTAGACAAATTACAGTCGTTCTCCGTTGGGATAGTGGATCTTTCAACGATCTTTCACCAATTAATTTTGGTTTTTTTCTTTCTGTCCCTTGCAACTCTTCAAGTTGAAAAAATGAGGCACTAGCAATGGATTTCAAGCATGCCAAAATTAATAAGAAATTAGATCACTGGACAATAGTGATATTACTATTATCTCTATGTCTTGGATTTAATTATTTAATTTCCAAATTAAATTGGCAAATAGACTTCTCAAACGAGAAAAAGTATTCTCTATCACAAGAGAGTGTCGCTTTGTTAAATAAAATCAAGGAACCGGTCGATATCATTTTGACAATCAAAGACGATAATGACTTTCCAAAGGTAATGCAAAAGTTCTTAAATGATTTTAATATTCTTCTGCAGAGTATCCAAACTGTATCAACTAATCATCAAATTCGGGTCACATTTCTTGAAATTGATTCTCCACATCCCACTCCTACATACTTACAACAATATAACATCACAGAACCTAATCTTATCATTGTTGCAAGCCAAACTGGAGGGAAGAAAACGATTTTCAGGTATAATGTTCCAGTTGGTACCAACCCTTACGATAATTCCAAAGCATTTAGTTCAGAAGATGCACTATCAAGACAAGCAATATTCGAATCTGGTTTTTATACAAATTGGAAGGAAAGTTTTAATGGAGTGCTTGAACCAACTGAATTCAGAGGTGAAGAGACTTTAGTAAGGGCAATACTTGAAGTAGCAGCACAAAATTCAAAAAAAAGTACAGTTTATTTTACTTCAGGACATGGTGAATCAAGTCCATCCGATTTCGATGAAAACCGTGGTTTTTCATACTTTAAGACAATGCTAGAGGATCAAAACCTCGAAGTAGAAAGCCTTGATTTGAGTCTCGCATCAAAAGTTCCAGATAATGCAAAAATTGTTGTAATTGCTGGTCCTAAAGGAACATTCCAAGATCAAGAAGTTGCAGTATTAAGATCATACCTAAATGAAAGAGGCGGAAAAATAATCTTAGCCATAGACCCGGTAGAAGAATTATCAACATTTGATAGGCCAGTTTTTGGTTTAAGAGGAATACTAAAAGAGTGGGGTCTGAGATGTCATGATATGCTAGTATACGACCCATCATATCAAAATTTTGATATTTTCACAGGTGCTTATTTGTTACGAACTTACAATAGTAACAATCAACATAAGATTATATCAAACCTCACTGATATGGGGCTTTCTATACATTCTGACAGATGCCGACCTGTTGAAACTACTAATTCAGATAATAATTCTATCTCTGATTGTTATGAGTTAGTCTTCTCTTCCAAGGAAGCACTCGCATTGTCAGGATGGACTCAAAGAAAAAAACCTCCCCAAAAAAACGAGCTTTTGGATTTAGAAGGTAATATTCCAATTATAGCGATCTCTGAAAAAGGTAATAAAACCCATAATATCCGAATTCCAGATACGAAAATTGCTGCTTTGGGAAGTTCATCCATTTTGTCTAATAAATATTTAAGAAAAAACAGCGGAAACCAAATATTAGCTAAGAATATAATCTATTGGATGAGAGAATATGATTCGATGTTGGAAATAAAACCACGTTTGATTAATCACTACAAAATATCTATGAAACAAAATGAATTTGATCAGTATCTTTATATTATTGCAACGATTCCTGCATCTGTAGCCCTTTTGGGATTATTCGTTACTTGGCTACGAAAAGAATTATAAATATGAAAAATAAAAAGACGATACTACTTGCAATAAATGTGGTGCTTTTTGGAATAATTTATTTTTCATTTAGTGATGAGGATGAAAAAAAAGACAAATTTGATGGAGATTTATTAGATACTCTATCCACATTAAATAAGATTGGCATACATACTCCTGATTCGAATAGGACGATTGAATTAATAAGAGATAAAGAAGGTTGGATAATTACACAACCATTTAAATGGCAAGCGATTAGACTAAAGATTTCTAATTTAAGAACACAATTATCACATCTCACATATAATAAGTTATATAACATCAAGGAACTTGCGAAAAGAGGGGAAATTCTAGATGATTATGGAATTAATGAGGGTGGCGAAAAAATTACAATACAGAATAATAGTAATACAATTATATTCAGTCTTGGTGCCCAGAGTAGAGATGAAAGGTTTATATACGCATTTATTCAATCAAAGCAGAGTCAAGATGGACACATTTACAAAATTGATAAAAGTATCAAAGATTTTATAGCTATTACCGCCGACGATTGGGCTATTCAAAGATTTATAAATCAACCGTTATATTCAATAGACAAAATAAGCGTCATTTTTAGAACTGATCAAAATCAGACTAATAAAACTACACTTGAAAAAATCGAACAAAATTGGCTTTTTTCAGAACCATTTGAAGAAAGTGCTGATTCAGAAAAAGTAATGCTTACACTCAACAATTTATTATCTCCCAGACTCTCAAACCTAAGAAAAGCAAATAATGATTTCAAAATAGATGATTGGGATGCAAAACTAGAAATATCAGGTTATAATCAGCAAAATGAAATTTATTTTAAGACAAACCATGAGAATGATAATAATACGATAGTTGGCATTAAGAAAAACGAAGAGACTGTATTCGAACTAAATAACAATTTTTGGGAAGACATAAATAATTGGAGTTCAAAACTAAGAAACAGAAATCTTTTTCCTGTAAATGATGATATTGACTTTTTTAGAATAAATAAACAGGGGACTTCTTCTTCCTTTGAAAGAAATGAAATAGGACAGTGGCAATTAATCGAAGAAAATTCAACAAACAAATTAGTAACTAAAGTTGATTCAAGAGAATTCACTAATTTTGTTAATAAATTTAAATCTATTGAAGTAGACAAATTCCTCTCAAATAAACCTAATCAACAGGAAATTAGAAACTACAATTTAGAAACACCTGAATATTACATAGAATATGGTGTCAAAAATCATGAAATAAATAAATTTGCTATCAACAAAACGAATGAAGAAAACGATTTTTGGACAATTATGAATAAATCTAAATCATTTATTTGTATAGTAAATGCAGAGATAGAAAAATTATTATCATTTCATAACTTGGATTTTAGAGTCAAAGAAATTTTTGGTCGCAACGATAATTTTGACGAGATTTCATTCAATATTATTGATGAAAATAAAACTATAATATTTGATCTCAAAAATGACATTAATTCTTTCCAGAACCTTCTAAAAGTAAAAGCAGATAAATTCATTAATGATTCCTATTCTGAGGATGGATCATGGATTAATGGTGATTGGGTACCTTGGAAGTACCAGTTGAGTTTCATGACGAATGACTCACGAAAAGATTATAAAAAACATATAATAAGTTTTAGCGAGAGGAAGGGAGCCAACACCTGGTACGCTGGATGTTCCAAAACGCAGACAGTCTTTAATATTCCTTTAGCTTATATAGATGAGATGGAACGAATAACTTCCAAAGTTGAAAAATAACAAAATTGAAGATAAGTAGGTTTTTATTAAAGAAAAAAAGGAAGTTTCTTATTGAAAAAATTTTAGTACTTTTTCTTACACTTCAATGTGTAGTATTAATATTTTCGAAATCAAACATTCCTATTCCATCATACTTTTTTCAAATGGTCTGTAATCATTTGATTGGAGAAAATTCATATTGTATTGATGCAAATTCAGTGACTTTCAATGCCAAAGATGGAATAAAAATAGAAAATTTGTTGATTACCGAAGACAGTACACCTTTGTTTTTTGCAAAATCACTTTTTGTAGAATTCAATTTCTGGAATTTTCTCAATCGTAATAAAAGTATCATTAGTAAAATAAGCTCTTTTCAATCTCAAATGGAGTCAAGTGGATTGAATTTGTTTTTCTCTAATATTGACTTAAGCCTTATAAATCGAAAACAAATTTTATGTAATCTAAACTCAAGGATTTTAAGTACAGATTTTCACTGCAAAGGAATTATCAATCCTGAAGACATAAAATCATACTTTAAACCAAATCGTGAAGTTAAAAATCGATTATCATACCTAGATTATATTAAGAATTCAGATTTCCCGAAAAATGTGTCATGGAATGTTTTCTTCAATATTGCTAATACAGGATACTTTGATGCTAACACTAGAAATTCTTTATCAATTAGTGATGGCATAATATCCTCCATTTTTAACTTAAGAAAAAACTCTTTTAATATTGATTCATTTATCAATGAAATAGATATCCCCTCAGACTTTCAGAATTTAAATTTTAGGAATATTCAGTTGAATGGTTCCTACATTAAACAGGCAGATAATTCATTTGAACCAAAATTTAGTTTAGGTGCTGAAAAAATTCTTTTCGATGGAGTAATCAATGGTGAAGTTAATAAACTTGATTTGGATATTTCTTTTTCCGAAAAAAATCCTTGGTTACGACTTTATTCTTCAAATAACGATAAGAACTGTTCGATCCTAATTTCCAAACTGGGTTCTAAAAATTCTATTCGAGGGTTTTGCAATCTAAATCCTGATAGCCAAAACCTTAAATTATCAAAAGATGAAAATTTATTATCATTTTTTTCAGGTAAAAAGATTAAGCTTAAATTTATTGATTCTTTAAATCTTCATGACCAACAATTTTCGCCTTTTTACCTAATAGCAAATAAAGTTTCTGTTCTTAATTCACCTGAAGGGAACTTTTCTTTTAGGGGACAAGTTAATCATGATTTATCACTAAAAGTAGAAGATGCCATCGGGCATTTAGGAAAATGTAAAGTTAGAGGTAGTTTTTCACAGGAATGGTTCCCTCATCTGTATCAGTTTAATTTGATTGGGAATTGCTTTCCACCGGACATAAATAATTGGTTAGGTAAATGGTGGAAGAAAATATGGATTGATTTCGATTTTCAAAATAATATCCCTTTTGGAGATTTTAAAATCACTGGAGAATGGGGAGGAGGGTCGCTAAATTCAAAAACTTTCGGGATCGTTGATTCTGGGGTCCTATCCTACAAAGGTTGCGAAACTAATTCATCTAAAATCGAGGTGAGGGTTGATTCAAATTCAACTTATTTAAGATTTAAATCTCTTTCACACTCAAAAGGAAATTTAATGGGAGCAATTGAATTTCCTAGAATTCATACTCGTTCTCCAAAATTACTTAATTTTCAAATAGATGGAGTTTATCCATTAGACTCCGGAAGATCTGTGTTTGGAAATGAATTTAAAAAATCTACAGCAGATTTAAACTGTAGTGCTATCGCTTGTAATGTTAAAGGAACAATTTACAGGCAAAATTCTGGTTTCAATAGAAATAACACATTTATCGCAAAATTTTCGAATCTAGAAAGTTTTTATTTCAATGGTGTCAAATTTGATAAAATCGAAGGTATATTAGAAAGCGAAGATAATAACCTTTCAGGATATGTATCAAAATTCGAATTATGCGATGGAACAGGAAGCATTAATTTTGATCTAACTTCTAAGCATCAATCGAAATATTTATCATTTGATTTAGCACTAAACGATGTAAGTAAAAATGAATTCATCGATGAAATACGTAAAAGTGTAAATGCTGCATGGCCTCAAGATAGTATTAAAATTGCTGATTCAAATAGTTCCATGTGGATCAACAATGCGGATAAAGGAAGAGTAAGTTTAAACTTACAAGCAAGGGGTCCATTCGATAATTTCCTGCAGTTCGAAGGTACCGGTAAATTAAGTGTGAGTGAAAAAAAAATTAGCCAAATTAATATTTTAGGAGGCATAAGTAATGAAATCTCGAAGCTTCCAATTCCATTTCCTAATGGTGCACTAAGCTTTAATCAATTGATAGTTCCTTTTGAACTTATCAATGAATCAGTAGTTTTTGACAATTTGGAGATCAAAGGACCAATTTCAAAGATTACCGCAAAAGGATCTGTTAATTTGGCCACTCAAAATCTAGATGTTTTTGCCAATCTTCATTTAGCAGGAAACCTTCCTATACCTTTAATCGGAACTTTAATTGAATATGCAGACCCTCTTTCTAATTTGACAGAGATTCAAATAACGGGCCCTATAAATGACCCGAAGTGGAAAATACTACTGTCTTCGGAATAACTTTTCAGGGTAAAATAGTTTTCAAAATTTTTGACAATTTAAATGCAAACAAGCATTGCATGATTTGAAAATTAAGATTTTAATAAAACTTCACTTTTCAAATTTTACAGGAGGAGCTAATTTTGGACTTAAGCGAACTTAAAGGTATTATTAATCTAATGCAAAAATCTGATCTCACCGAACTCGAGATCGAGTTGCAGGATTTGAAACTAAGAATGGCAAGACCTGGTTCGGAAAAAGTTTACACTGAACCATTAATTCAAACCAGACCCCCCACACAGACCGTTGAATCTGAACCTTCAACTACTTCTAAAAAAGATGATAGTCCCTCAGAAATTGGCGTTGAATTATTTAAATCTCCAATGGTTGGAACTTTTTACAGAAAACCATCACCGGATGATCCACCATTTGTTGAGATTGGAAAAAAAATATCCTCAGGCGAAGTTCTATGTATCATAGAGGCAATGAAGGTCATGAATGAAATACAGTCTGAAACTGCTGGTGAGGTAGTTGAAATTCTTGTCGAAGATGGAGAAAGTGTAGAATACGGGCAACCACTCTTCAAAATAGGCAAAGGCTAAAAATGATTCGTAAAGTTTTAATTGCGAATCGAGGTGAAATAGCCTTAAGAATTGTCCGTGCTTGCAGAGAACTAGGTATCGAAACGCTCGCAGTTTATTCCGAGGCAGACGAGCAATCTTTACATGTTCAATTAGCTGATGAAGCAATATGCATAGGTCCTCCGCCAAGTAATGAAAGTTATCTGCGAGCAGATCGTATTTTAAGTGCTGCAGAAATAGCTGATGTAGATGCCATACATCCAGGATATGGATTTTTGTCAGAGAATGCCGATTTTGCTGAACAATGCGAATCCTGCAACATTACATTCATTGGCCCAAAATCTGAGACTATTAGAAAAATGGGTGATAAAGCTAAAGCAAGAGAAACAATGGAAAAAGCTAAAGTACCTATCATACCCGGTAGTGACGGGGCGATTAGTAATGAAACTCAGGCTTTAAAAGTTGCTCAAAAAATTGGTTT
This sequence comes from Verrucomicrobiota bacterium, assembly GCA_036164015.1. Lineage (GTDB taxonomy): Bacteria > Verrucomicrobiota > Verrucomicrobiia > Opitutales > Seribacteraceae > Seribacter. Next base: position 15,421 of record JAYZJX010000096.1, read on the forward strand.
TCCTGTTATTATAAAGGCAGTTTCTGGTGGTGGTGGTCGTGGCATGAGAATTGCCCATAATGCGGTTTCATTCACTAAGGAATTTCAATCAGCTAGACTGGAAGCAGAAAAAGCCTTTGGAGATGGCTCACTTTATGTAGAAAAATATCTGGAAAACCCTCGTCATATTGAATTTCAAATTATGGCGGATAAGCATGGCAATATAGTTCATCTTGGTGAGCGAGATTGCTCAGTACAAAGACGACATCAAAAGGTTATAGAAGAAGCACCCTCTCCTTTCTTAGATAAGTCTCTTCGAAATAAAATGGGCAAAGCTGCTATCAAAGCTGCAGAAGCATGTGATTATATTAATGCTGGAACAATCGAATTTCTTGTCGATGCAAAAGGGAACTTTTACTTTATTGAGATGAACACCCGAATTCAAGTTGAACATGGGGTTACCGAAGAAGCAACTGGGATCGATTTAATCAAAGAACAAATACAAGTATCATCGGGAAATCGTTTAAGCTTTACCCAAAAGGATGTATCACTTGGCAAGCATGCAATTGAATGCAGAATTTGTGCCGAAAACCCTTCCAAAAACTTTATTCCCTCACCCGGAACCATTGATCTGTATTATGCACCTGGAGGACACGGGGTGAGAGTGGACTCTCATGCTTATGGGGGGTATTCTGTCTCTCCTCACTACGATAGTATGATATGCAAGCTTATTACCTACGGCAGAACTAGAAAGATTGCATTAGACAGGATGTATCGTGCATTAAGTGAATATTTAATAAGAGGAATCGATACAAATATCGAATTCGTAAAAGCTGTTGTTCTGGACCCTGCATTTCGACAAGGAGAAGCAACTACATCCTATGTAGAGGATTTTCTAGCTCGTGCACCAAAAGATCTTTTTGAAAAAAAATCCGGTGAATAAATAAGAATATCATGACTAAAAGCAAAAAAGAAGAAGCTGAGGAAGAAATCATTCCGACCATTTCAGAGGGATCTAGTGAACTTGGTACAATCAGAATCAATCATAGCGTAATTGCCGGTATTGTGAGACTTGCAACACAATCGGTATCTGGAGTTGTTAATGTTGGCGGAGGAGGCGTAGTTGAAGGACTTACTGATTTCTTTTCCAAAAAAGAATCTGAAAGAGGAGTAAAAGTTACTGAAATTGACGGTGGTGGATATGATATTGAAGTTAGAGTTGTATTAGAATTTGGAGTTGATTTAGCTAAAACTGGTTCCGCGATACAGGAAGCGATTAGGGATCAGATTTTGGCAATGACAGGAAACCACGCAAAAAACATAGATGTCGTTATTGACGACATCAAAATGGATGTCTCCGATAAGGAAGATGACAATCAAACATGGATTACAGGAGACAGTGAATAAATTAGATTCAAATGCCTCTAAATATTGAAAGTTTTTGGCTTTGGGACCTACAAGATGCAATAGCTGAACCGTTTTGGTGGTATGGTTGGTTGCTTCTTATTCTTTTATTTTTATTAATTTGGATTTTCAATAAAACAAAAAAGGATTTGGTCGAGATTTTCAGCGATGAAGATGGAGGAGTTCTTGTAACACCTCATGCACTTCAAGAACTGGTCAGCAAATCTTGCTTCGGAATGGATGGAATAGACTCACCAACAACGAAAATTTTGAGAAATGGTTCAAAAATTAGACTTTTAGTGAGAATCAGAGTTGATACAGACTGCAATGTTAAGGAAACTAGAAAAGTGCTCAAAGAAAAGCTAGAAAATATTATGTTCGAAAAACTATGCTTTTCTAATTTTGAGGGTGTAGACTTAATCATTAAAGGTTTTAGCAAAACCTAGTAGGATTTCAAAAAACTAAATATTCTTCAGAACAGGTTTACAAAACTCTAGAGGTAAAGTGTTATCTCTCACAACTGCATACCATCCTGATTCCCGAGCTTTTTTAATAAATCCTTTGTCGACATATGCAGAACCAAAAGGACACTTAAGAATCGGCGAGAAAGCACCAGATAAGACTTTACCTGCTTTTTCGCTTTCAAAGAAAATTTCAGCATTATCTCTAGGAATTCTTCGAGAATTAATCTTGTAGTGAAAAACCTTTCCGTGTTCATTAACTTTTATTTGATTATTGATTGCATCTTTGCCTACAAAATCACTTTTTTTCATCGAAACAGCCCACAAAATACCTGCTTCAAGCGGAGAAATTTCCTCTGTAATCTCGTGACCATGTAAGCAGAAACCCGCCTCAAGTCGTAGTGTATTACGTGCTGCAAGACCGACCCAAGTAGCTTTTCCTGAGGTACAATAGTCATCAAGTTTAGATGTAATTTCAAATATACATTCTAAAGGAATAAATAACTCAAAACCATCCTCACCAGTGTAACCTGATCTAGCAATTAACAATTCACATTGAAGGAATTCATATTTTTTGAATTGCATCTTCTTTAGACTATCCAGATTAGTTTCAAGGAATTCCTGAAGAAGTGCCTGACTTTGGGGACCTTGTATAGCCAGAAGACCGTATTCATGCGACTTATCAATTACATCACAATTGAAACTACCTTTTAGATTATTCAGATGATCGAGGTCTCTTTTTACATTAATCGCATTCACACAAAGGAAAAAGTCCTGCTCTGATAGCTTGTATACAATCAGATCGTCAATCACTCCCCCATTATCATTACACAGCAAAGAATACATCGCACAACCTGAAGATAATTTTTTAACATCGCTGGTTAATACATAATTAAGAAATGTTTCAGCATCTGGACCTTTAATAATAAATTCTCCCATATGGCTGACATCAAAAAATCCTACTTTTTGACGTACAAACATATGCTCTTCTATGGCACTTGAGTAGGAAATTGGCATATTCCATCCAGCAAATTCAGCAAATTTAGCATTCTTACTACGATGAAAACTATCAAGTTTAAGTAAATTCATTTTAATTATTTGCCATCAATGCTTGCATAAAAGCGAGCCAAAGATTTGTTTAGTTTAAAAATTATTTCTTCTATAAATAAATTTATGGATAATTTATGACGATTGAACTCATTACAGCAATTTGCCTTACCATAGGCATTTCTGCACTTTGTTCAACTTTGGAAGCTATGATTCTAAGTATCACTTCAGCTGAAATCGAAGCTCAAAAGGAAAAAAACCAAAGAAAAGGGAAACTTCTTGAATCTTTTAAAGTTGAACTTGAGGAAACGACCTCAGCCATATTGAGTCTGAACACAATAGCGAATACCCTAGGTGCAACTTTAGCCGGAGGTTTAGCTGAAAAAAGTTTTGGTGATGAGGGAAATAACCTATTCGTTTTTGCCATTGGTATGACACTAGGAATTCTTTTTTTCTCTGAAATCCTCCCAAAGAATTTAGCAGTTTCTTACCGCAGCGAAATGGCTAGCAAGCTCATTTACCCCCTCTATTTGGTCCGGCTTTTAATGTACCCAATTTCAAAAATATGTAAGGCGACCGTGCAAGTAATTTTACCGAAGAGAGTAAAAAATTCCGAGGAAGATGAGGAGGAAATTATTCTTTTAGCTCAGAAAGGAGCCAAAGAAGGGACACTGACAACTGAAGAAAGCGATCTAGTCAAGAATGCACTACGACTCGATAAAACTTTAGTTTCAGAAATTATGACACCGAGAACAGTAATGTTTTCATTCAATGAAGCTCATTGTGTCAGAAAAGTGTTTGATCAAAATCCAAATATTCCCTTCGCAAGAATACCAACATACAAGAAAAATATAGACCAGATTACTGGGATTGTCCGTCGTAGAGACCTCCATAATGCAGTAGTCAATGAGAATAGTGAAACACTGATCTCTGAACTTTCACACGATGTCCTATTTATTCCTGAAAGTGCGACCGCGGATAAAGCCCTCAGTTTATTACTTAAAGAGCATTGCCAGTTAAGTGTTGTGGTTGATGAATTTGGATCAGTCGTTGGAGTACTAGCTATGGAAGACATAATCGAGAGCATACTCGGACAGGAGATATTTGAGCATGATGACATTGCTGTCGACATGAGAGAACTGGCAAAGCGCCAACAAGAAATAAAAGTACCTTTCAAACAAAATAGATCTGCTCAAGAATGAACTTCGAAAATCTACAAACTAGCCACTGGGTACACGATTTGAGCCCATTCATTTGGAAATTTTCTGGTAAATTCGAGAATTGGGGACCTGGCGGAATTAGGTGGTATGGTATGTCTTACCTCTTGGGGTTCCTTGCCGCATATTTCTTGTTATTGCTTTACCACAAGAGCAATAGAAGTCCTTACGATAAAGATCAGGTCATTAACCTGATGACATTCCAAATTATTGGAGTTTTGCTTGGCGGAAGGATTGGTTACTTATTTCTTTATCAGTTTGAAACTATAATATCTGATCCATTTCAAGTTTTGCGTGTTTGGCAGGGAGGAATGGCTAGTCATGGAGGTTTTATAGGTGTTTTTATCGCAACCTTTTGGTATGCCAAAAAATCTTCCCAGAATATCAGACCTATTGGAGACATAATCGTTAGCATTGTACCCCCTGGTCTTTTTTTTGGAAGGATTGCTAATTTTATTAACGGTGAATTATGGGGAAGAACGACAGATGTATCATTCGGCGTATTATTTCCAAAAGCACCTGACTTTCTTCTCTCTATTGCACGGCACCCCTCCCAATTGTATGCAGCATTGCTAGAAGGTTTGTTAACCTTTTGCTTTGTCCAATGGAGATTTTGGAAAACTGATGTTACGAAAAGGAACCCTGGTCAGTTGTCTGGCGAATTCCTAATTGTCTACGCTATTGCAAGAATAACCAATGAGTTCTTTCGTGAACCTGACGCGACGCTTCTTCTTGGAATGACAAGAGGTCAGTTTTATTCTTTATTTTTAATTCTCGCCGGTGGAATTGTAATATTTTGGGCTAAGCAATCAGCAAAACTCAAACAATGAAGATTTCAAGGATAGGTTGTTCACCATTTTTTTAAAAAATATTGCAATTGGGAATTATTTATCTTTGACACCTTGCACATTTCATAGAGGAAATATAATGTATCTATGATTTCTAATCTCTCTGTATTTTTATCTAATGACATTGGAATAGATCTTGGTACTGCTAACACCTTGGTGTTTGTTAGAGATAGAGGAATCGTTCTTAGGGAACCAAGTGTTGTTGCTAGGTACAAAACAAGTAAAAAAGTATGTGCAGTTGGTTCGGATGCTAAAAGAATGCTTGGTAGAACTCCAGGAACTATTGAAGCATTAAGACCAATGAAAGACGGTGTAATAGCAGATTTTGAAATTTCTGAGGCTATGCTGAGGTATTTTATTGAGAAAGTTGATAAACGAAAATTAGTACCTCCGAGAGTCGTCATTGCAGTGCCCTCTGGCATAACTGCAGTTGAAAAGAGAGCAGTTAAGGATTCGGCTATCAAAGCCGGGGCAAGGGAAGTCCTATTACTGGGTGAGCCTATGGCTGCTTCCATTGGTGCTGGACTTCCTATTGACGAGGAATATGCAAATATGATTGTAGATATTGGAGGAGGAACCACTGAAGTCGCAATTATCTCTATTTCAGGAGTTTCTTATCAGAGAAGTATCAGAGTGGGTGGTGATGAACTTGACGAAGCTATAATAGCCTACATGAAGAGAGCATATGGTTTACTTATTGGCGAAAGAACCGCAGAAGAGATCAAGTTTACTATTGGTTCAGCTGCACCTCTTGATATTGGAGAATTAAGTATGGATGTCAGAGGCCGTGATGCTACAGCAGGACTGCCTAAAACAATTCACATTACTTCTCAAGAAATTCGCGAGGAGGCATTAAAGGAAGTCGTTTCTCAAATTGTAGATTTAGTTAAAAATGCTTTAGACAGGTGCCAGCCCGAGCATTCCGCAGACCTTATTGACCGAGGCATAGTTCTAGCCGGTGGTGGGGCTCTAATTCGAGGTTTAGATCAAGTGATCAGTGATGCTACAGGATTATCTGTCATTCAAGCCGAAGACCCACTGTGCTGTGTTGCAAACGGCACTGGTAAGTTTCTTAACCTCCTTGGCAACCTCAGTCGTGAACAGGTTGATAGACTTGTAACGCAATAAGTTATTCCAATTGGCCAAACACATTTCAAGGCCATCATTAAAACCCCTACTTTACTGGGGCTTCGCACTTGTCGCGTGGTTCCTTTTTCCAACAAGTTGGAAAATTTTAACTAAGTCTAGCTTTGAAGAATTTAATGCACCTATTTGGGAAGCGAGTACAAGAATCAGAGATTTATCCAATTATTGGGGACATGTTTCTGATTCGAAAAATACCTTGATAAAAAAAGGTAGAGATTATCAACGCATTCTCGCTGATGCTGAAAATCAAATCAACAGGGAAGACTTTCTTCAAGAAAAACTAAATCGACTAAAAACACTAAAAAATGAAATTTATAATTTGGAAAGAGAACTCGAAATTAATCCAATCGACAGATTTTATCCGCAACTAACAAATATATCTTTAAGAAATTTGTCAGGTTGGAATCAATTTTTTCTAGTCAACAAAGGTTCTAATTCAGGAGTCCAAAAAGGTCAGGGAGTGATTTCCTCCTTTGGAATAGTAGGAAGGGTCGAACAGGTAAATCTTCGGTTCTCTAAAATTCAATTGATCACCAACCACAATTTTAGAATTGTTGCCCATCTAAAAGGAGATAACAGACCTGTTATTGTGACAGGAAGTGGTATTCATCCCGGAGGATATGGTACCGCGCTTCTTTCCGATATCCCTCTAGATATAATAATTCCTGATGGGAAAACAATGGAAGTGGTAAGTTCTAATCTAGGTGGAAGATATCCAAAAGGCTTACACATAGGATTCATTAAGCATCTTCAACCGAGCACAGACGGCCTTTTTAAGACTGCTGAAATAAATCTACATGAGGGAATCAATAAGTTGGGAGAAGTAACAATTCTAAAGAAATGAGAATTAAGAATCAATTCCACCCTCTTTTATGTGCAATGGTGATGATGATTTACTTTGCCTCCACCTTAATACTTGTCACTTGCCTCAACGACTCACTAGCCGTTGCTGGTTTATACATATTCGTACCTGGACTATTTTTAATCCTCCCAAACATTTTCCAAAAACGAACTTTCACTTTAATTATATTAGTCAATGGCTTGTTGTTGGATTTATATCATAATTTACCACTGGGATTTAATCCTTTAATATTCTTGTTCGTCCTAACATTTTTAAGGACACAAATTGATTTCAACAAGGCAACTTCATTAAGAAATAATATGCTTTTTACTATTGGAATAAATACATTTGTTAGTCTTATACTATATGTTTTGTCTTATTTTTACATGGAGATGAATTGGGTTTGGAACTTTTCGAAGTTTCTTTTTGACCTATCAATTTCGACTCTATTCCTTTTGATGTTCGTTCCTGTTCATAGAATAATTTTGGGAAATATACTTCAAAAGTTACAAATAAATGAGGCTCATTTGGAGGTTACCACTTAAAATGCAGCAACCTTCTTACAAGAACCAAAGATTTTTAACTTTTAAAATCTCTTTTGGCGTTTTGTTCTTTATCCTACTCACTTTTCTTTTCTACAGACAAACATATCAGACCTCTGACTTTAAAGAAAAAGAAAGAAAGCAAGGGCAAAGAAGAATCACTATGCCCGGACCTAGAGGAAATATATTTGACCGAAATGGAAATTTATTAATCGGCAATCAAGCTCACTATTCAGCAAAACTTCATCTTGGTTCGGTTAACGAGAAAATCAGGGAAAAAAAGAAAGTTCTTCGGCAAGTTTCCCGTGAGATAGAATCTGAAATTACCAAAAATAAAATATTATCGATCGAGAAAGCAATTGGCTATGGCTATGACAATACAACTGTATCTGATAGATTTGTAAGGTTATCCGGAAAAGTTAACATTATTAATGATCAAGCTCAACGTGTCATAATACATTTTCAAGGGGAAAGAATTCCAGTTACTCAAAACAAAACAAATACATGGTACGCTCAATTACCTAAAATTAAATACAACCGTAAAATCAGCGTTGATTTTGAAGGAATCTCGAAAGAGTTAGAAGTCAATCTTGCTAATCTTCTATCAATAAAATTCTCAGTAGACCAAAAAGGAAAGGTACTTCCTGCAAACCCATTAAGCGATTTTTCTAATAAAAGCTTCTTGAATTCAATCTTATCAGCAAAACCTTCTTGGGACAAAATCATATGGACAGAAGGTTCTTCTTTAGTATGGGAAGCCAGGCGAAGTGTTGTTCAGGATTACACAAATGTTGTCAATAAGCTCACTAATAGAGAAAAAATTATAAATCTTAAGCCACTCATCCGCCATTGGAGGGAAAAGCTTTTGTTACCATTTGAAATTGCAGATAATTTGTCAGCTTCCGAATATGCAGTTCTAATTGAAGGTATTGACGCGAGTTCCCCAATTGAAGTTAAAGCAGAAGCCGTAAGGCATTATCCTAATAAGTCCTTGGCATCACATGTGCTCGGCTATGTTGGGAGTGGATATGAGGCGAATACTGAGCAACTATCGGGCAATGATCTTACCACTTTTGAAATTAAAGGGAGAAAGGGGAAAGCCGGTTTAGAAAAAGTTTTTGACGAAAAATTGAAGGGTACGGATGGAACTGAGATTTGGAGAGTCAATCCTGATGGAACCAGATATGAACAGATTGAGAAAAAAGTTTCCCAGAAGGGTAAAAATCTACAGATAAGCATTGATAGTGATCTGCAGAGAATTGCGGAAGATTCTATTCTACGCATGGTTAAAAGCGTGAGTAATCATAGGATTCTTCCAGACGAAAATTGGAGGAAGACTATTCTTCGGAGAACCAACCAGGCTCTTAAAGATTCCAGTGAGAAAAGAGTAACAGCACAACTTCTACTTTCTTCCTTTATAGATGCACCGTATCCTCTTAGTGGAGAGCAAGCATCAACTGTTGCAGGTTTTGAGGGGACTTCTGAGGATGCAACAAAACTACTCAATCAGTTATTCGCGAAAGGCGTTTTGGCAAAACCTAATCCAGAGAAAGATCTTTTTGAATTGTCACCTCCCCCTCTTCCACCTGGTGCTGCCGTACTAATTGATTTAAAAAGTGGTGAAATACTGACCTTAGCAAGTAAACCAAACTACGACTTATCAAATTTAACTCCTTACATCTCTCAAGATGTTTATGATAGGATTCAAAGGAGAGAAGCATGGTTACCCAGAGCATGGCATCCTGGTTATGCTCCTGCTTCTCCATTTAAAATAGTAACAGCTGTTGCGGGTTATCGAGCAGGTCTCTTGGATGCGAATATTTCTAAAACTTGCGACGGAATTTACAGGGGGATGGAATGTCATGTTTTTCCTGGAATTCATGGAGAAATCAAGTTAAAGGATGCAATTTCGCAAAGTTGTAATGTTTATTTCTATCGACTCGCTGAAAAAATCGGATTTCAGGACCTGATTGATACAGCAAAACTTATGGGTCTAGACAATAGCCCCAATATTGAGTTGCCATCCCTTCGAGACAAACCAATCGTTCCAGATCCCGACTGGAAAAGTAAACGAATCGGTGTTCGTTGGACATTGGAAGACACATTCAATATCGCTATCGGACAGGGAGGTTTACGCCAAAGCCCTCTACAGATGGCTTGCATGGTAGCCCGAATTGCAACTAACAGAAAAGATTTCCAACCAACTTTAATTCACTCAAAGAATTCTTCACTTCCACCGAGTCCTAGCCTTGGTGTAGAGAAAAAGCTTCTAGACGAAATTATTATGGGCATGCAACAAGCAACAGAAAAAGGAACTGCACGAAGATGCCAGATCAAAGGTATCTCCATTGCAGGTAAAACAGGCACTGGCCAATGGAGAAATCATAATATGAACTTGAATTTGGCATGGTTTGTCGGTTTTGCTCCTGTAAATGAACCAGAAGTTGCCGTTGCCATATTGGTAGAGGGAGTCATTCCCCAAGATCAAGTTCAAGGAGGTCTAACCGCAACACCCGTGGCAAAAGATCTGCTCCAGGCTTATTTCGATAAAAAAAATGCTAATCTTGTAATTGGAAAAAATTAAACAAATATTAATACATCATGGTTGCAACTAATTCATCAATGCTTCCCATCGGTACTAAAGCTGAATATTTTTCTTTAGAGGATGTTCGATCAAAAAACATTGTAGAATTGAAAAAGGAAAATGATGTCAAGGGATACTTGATCGCTTTTATCTGCAACCACTGCCCTTTTGTCATTCATTTGCTCGAGCATTTGACGGTTCAATTAAACGAAATGCAGAAAGAGGGAATTAAAGTGTTAACTATTTCATCAAATGATGTTGAAAATTATCCGCAAGACTCTCCTGAAAAGATGAAAGAGCTAGCTCAATCTTATGGATTTGAATTTCCCTATCTTTTTGATGAGAGTCAGGAAGTAGCGATTTCATTCAGAGCAGCATGCACACCTGATTTTTTTCTTTTTGACGCTAATTTGGAACTGTTCTACCGGGGTCGATACGATTCATCAAGACCTGGCTCTCAACATCCTGTTACAGGAAATGATCTAGTCAAAGCAGTAGACTGCCTCCAACTCGGTAATCCATACCCCGAGGAGCAAATGCCCAGTATTGGGTGCAATATAAAGTGGCGCCCTAATTGCGAGCCTAGTTATTTCCAAAAATAAATTTCATAAACCTAGTTATTTTGTGGTCATAACATAAACTCCATCCCAGTCATCACCGGGAGGATTTTCCTGCATCACTTTACAACGATCTATTAATATCATCGAGGGGTTATCTTTTACTCCTGGTGTTACACCTGGCTTGTTAGGTTCAAGATCTTTAGCTTTTTCAAAAAGGTTTAAGGCACCTGACCAATCCTGTTTTAGATACTTATCAATTCCCTGACTAAAACAATCAAGACAGTCTTGGGTTTCTTGACTTAATTCATTGATGAATCCTGTCGGTTCATACATGGCAACAGGTTGTGACCTACCTTTAACAATAATTTTATCTAAATACCTATATGCAATGTCATTTCTCGTAACTTCGGAAGCAAGTTTAGTCTCTTCTGTTACCATTATATAAGCACCATATGCTTTAGCACCACTTTCGCAGCGGGCAGCAAGATTTACCATATCTCCCATCATGGTGTAATTAAAGCGATCCAAAGCACCCATGTTACCCACTGTTGCAGTTCCAGTATTACATCCTATCCGCGTTTGCATTTGCGTGACTAAACCATGACACTTCCCCCACTTCTCAACTTCTGGTACCCATTTCTCCCGAAGCTGAATTTGCCTTTGTTGCATAAGAATGGCTGTTCTAACAGCCTGATAGGCGTGATCATCCATGGGAATCGGAGCACCATACATCGCAACTATCGCATCACCAATATATTTATCCAAGGTTCCCCTTTCCTCTTGCAAAATATTAGTCATAGCGGTCAGATATTCGTTCATCAGATCGACAAGTCCAGTTGGAGTCAGCAATTCAGAGAAACTTGAGAAGGCTTGTACATCAGAAAAGAAGGCAGTGATGCCAGTTTCTTCTCCACCCAGTTTTGGCTCTTCTCCTGATTCAACCATCTGCTCAACCAAATCAGACGACACATAACTGCCAAACATGCCTTTGAGTTTACCCTTTGCTTTTTGCTCTATTACAACCATTGCAGCCAAACCAAAAACATAAGTATTTAATCCAGCAAGAGTTGGTGCTGCCATCGGAATGACAATATGTTGGGTCATAAAAAGAAAAAATCCCAACCCAGCGAAACCTCCGATTACTAAAATACCCATCCAACTTGTCCAACTTGAACTGTGAGCACTCAAAGCCGCCGCAATTAAACAAATTAAAAATAAAACTATTGAAGATGCTTCCCTCGAATCAAAAATTCTCTTTATGAAAATTTGTGAAGATAGAGTTTTGATAACATTTCCATGAACAGAAACTTTCGGTACAGGTTCCTTGTCCATTGGAGTTGGGGATAAATCTTGAAAGGTAGCTTCTTCAGGACCTATCAAAATGATTGAATCTTTAAACAATGCGAAGAAGCTATCAAATTTTTCAACATCTCTTCGGTAAAGAATTTTCAGATTTTCGTAGTAGCGAATAAAAGCTTCAATTACATTCAAACCCTGAAAGGAAAGCTCTTTTATCTCTTCCTCAATTCCAGATTTTTTTTGCTTATTTATTGCAATCTGTTGGATTATCGCTTCGTTACCTGGCAACTGTTGAAGAGAATTTTCAAAGTTATTAATAACATTTTGGAGATTTTGATTTTCTGAGTTAAGGGTAAGCAACTGTTTAAAATATTTTATAAGCTCCCCCTGCATTTCTTCAGGATTTTCTAACGATATGTTTAAAACAGAATTTTTGATGTTCTTAAAACCTTCTAGCTCAAAAGCCTCGAGCATAGTAATTATTTTTTCTTTTTTTAATTCATCTGATTTGATCAAGTTTTCTATGGCTGGTAATTTAAATTTTCTAAAATTATCATAATTTCTCCCTAAGTTTTCCTCGACCGTTTTCAATTCTTTCCATGCCCGGGATGTATTTACATCATCAATGTTTTGATAAAGAAGCTTACGGAATTTCTCTTTATTATTCAAAAGTTGTGGAATGAAATTTTGATCAATATCCATTAATTGATTTTTCCTCAAAAGCTTATTTTCATTGAATCTCAAAATATCACTCATTGAACACATTGGATTAAATTTTCCATCCAAGTCTGATGGATGTAAATTCATAGATGCATCCAATTTTGCCAAAAGTTTTTCCATCTCTTGATAATTTGGAAAATTTCGATGATTACTTTCCATACCAGACTTTAAAATATATCTAATTTCTTCAATATCCTCATCTTCCATCTCAAAATCCTTGAGTTGTGCAAGAGTACGGTTGAGATCAAAGGAGGATGCGGGTTCATCAAAAAATTCACTGAACATCAACTTTATTAACTCTTGGCTAGTCTTGATGAATGACAGATACTCTTCTTGTTCGTAATAGTTTTTAAGGTTTAAGAACAATTCGCTTCTCGGTTGCGACTCCTTCCAATTTGAAAACCAATTTATTTCCATCATTTGCCGCTCTTTCAAAGGTATATTTAGAAGTAAATCACCTAAAGTGCTTTTTACTCTAAGTTCATTTTTTTTCTCGGAGAATTCGATAGCATTTTCATTAACTCCGTAATAAGACAGTAAACACTCAAGCCCTATAGTATAAAAATCCCTTTTTCTTACCAAAGGCATAGAATTAGGGACGGTGTTTATTAGGGTGCCATTCGATTCAGACCAAACCAACTTTAGCATTTCAGCTTCTTCAACTAATTCAGGATGTCTGCTTTGATTTAAATCAAATCCTTCCAACTTCAATTTTGATAATTTTGCACCCATAATGTTGTAAGCATGAGCTTTACCACCAGCGGGAAACCAAATACCGAGTTCTCTATTCAAACCATCAATCTCACTCGGTTGGGAAAAAATTAATCCATTCAAACCTAAATGCTTTCCATCAACATAATTAAAAATCGGGTAAGTAGGACTTTCAGGATACCTTGCAGGCATTGCATCTGGATTGTATCCTTCGGAAAAATAGGGCACTTTTGACAGAAAATTTACTTTCTCATTTTTCAGAAATTGGGTCTGAACACCTGTGTATGCTGACGCTAGCACAACTTGGTCAGGGAACTCTTTGACAAGCTGAGCAATTGAAAAATCACTCCTGTAGACATTTTCTTCCGGAACCATACTTGATGAACTTTTAGGAGAAAAAATGAAATCAAATCCTATGACTCTTGCTTTTCCTTCTTTCAGGAGAATTGAGCTTACATCACGGAAAAAGGATCTATTCCATGGTCTCTCACCTACTTCGTCCAAACTCAAAGTAGCGGCATCAAAATTGACATAAATGACTTTAGGGATTTTGGGTACAGTTTTATTAGTTTCTTGATCAACCAAAACTCTTTCATTGGTAGAACTACGGTGATCTAAATTTCCTCTTAATTTAAACCTTAGATCCAGCGATTTATTTTCTAAATTATCCAATATGCCGGCATAATTTAATCCAACCCAAATAATGGGAACTAAAAGAAGAGAAATAAACACCCACTTTGATTCCTTGTTTAATTTTATCATTTTTTAATTTATGATTAGAGAATTTGTAGTTAACCCTTACCGCAAAATCAAAACTTCTTTTTGTAATTCGATTTGTTCTTGGACAATTTTACTCTTTAACTACGCTAAAAGCTAATAATGGACAATATCTCTGACAGTCAACCGCCTGCTCCTGAAGAGCAGCAAAAGATCAAAAACGAAGCCTCGTGGGTAGAACTTCTGAAAAGTGAAATTGGTCGTGTGATTGTAGGTCAAAAATATCTAATAGATCGACTTATTGTAGGTCTTCTAGCCAACGGGCATGTCCTACTGGAGGGAGTTCCCGGTTTAGCAAAGACACTTGCAGTCAAAACTCTTTCACAATGTTTGCGTGCTGATTTTAAGAGAATTCAATTCACTCCTGATCTCCTGCCTGCTGATGTGGTGGGCACATTAATATACAGTCCCAGCAAAGGCGAATTTACTACCAAAAAAGGTCCAATTTTTGCAAACCTTCTACTGGCAGACGAGATAAACCGTGCTCCTGCTAAAGTTCAAAGTGCCTTACTGGAAGGAATGCAAGAGCGTCAAGTTACGATTGGCGATGAAACATATCCCCTACCCCAACCTTT
>JAYZJX010000097.1:0-15471 GCA_036164015.1 Verrucomicrobiota bacterium
TAATCTGGTTCGATCTGGATTGGATGACACCATGCGTGAATCATACAATGAGATTTATGAACAGCACCAGAGCAACCCAAAGATCGATGACAGGAGAACGGCTGCCTACGCATTAGCGATTAAAAAAATCGCTGACATCTATGACAGTATGTATCTTTAAGGAAAGGCTTTTTTTTGATTTCATCGATTTATGAAGATACCGGCACCTCAGAAATTGATGAGGTTATCGACATGGCTAATGACAGTTTTTTTGCTTTCAAAAATAAATTATCAAAACAAAGAGCAAACTTTCTCTATCAAATTGCTCAGCAATTAGAAAGAATCCAATCAGATCTTTTGGAAACTGCACAAAGTGAGACCAATCTTGGAATGCCAAGGCTTGAAACTGAGCTGATTCGAACCATTGATCAGCTTAAAGAGTTTGCAAGACTTGCAGAGAACAATTCATGGAAAGATTTCATATACGAAGCTGAAGACATCAACAGAGATCCCATTCCCAAGCCTGCAATGTTTCGAAATAATGTACCCTTAGGGCCGGTTGCAGTTATTGGTGCATGTAATTTTCCTTTTGCAATATCAGTAGTCGGAACGGATACAGCAGGTGCTCTAGCTGTGGGCTGCCCAGTGATTGTTAAATCTCACCCAGGACATCCCCAAACCTGCGAACTTCAAGGTAAGGCCGTAAAAATTGCCATTAAGGAAGCCGAAATGCCAAATGGGTGCTTTGCTCTTATTCACGGAGAAAACTATGAAGTAGCTCGGCAGTTAGTGGCACACCCAAAGATTTGCTGTGTAGCTTTCACTGGATCATTAAGGGGAGGAAAAGCACTTGCAAAAGTCGTTTCTGAACGCCAAAAACCTATTCCTTTTCATGCGGAAATGGGCAGTCTAAATCCTGTATTCGCACTTCCCTCAGCCTTATCCGATAATTCAGACAGTTTCGCCAAAGGTTTTATTAATGCTATCAATCTATTTGCCGGCCAAATGTGTACGAAACCAGGAGCACTGATTATCCTAGCTGAATCATTTAATGAAAATTTCAGGAAAAATCTAATTTCTGCAATATCCAGTAATGAATGCCTCCCATTGCTTAATAAAGATGTGTTTCAAAATTATAATCATTCTGTTGGGACTCTTAAAAAACGAGTAAGGTTAATTGGTAAATCACAATTTCTTAACGAGACCCATCCGCTCAAGGCACACATACAGGTCTTTCAGATAACGGCCAAAGAATTTCTGCAAGATGAAGAACTGCAAACAGAATCCTTTGGACCTTCCTCTTTGATTGTGGTTGCAGAAGATTTCATGGAAATGATGGAGATCGCCCATCACTTGGAAGGAAGTCTCACTGGAACTATTCATGCAGGGGATAAAGATCAGAAAGAAACTCGTGAACTCCTACCCGTTTTAACCTCAAAAGTTGGAAGGATACTCTGGAATGGGTTTCCACCCGGAGTAATTCCCGGACCGGCCACTCACCATGGTGGACCTTGGCCTTCGACAACTGACTCCAGGTTTACATCAATAGGTATCCAAGGATACAAGAGATTTGTTCGCCCAGTTTGTTGGCAAGGGTTTCCAGAATCATCCGGCATGTCTTAACGCTTCTACAGGATCCATTTGAGAAGCTTTACGGGCAGGATAAATTCCAAAAATCACACCCGTAACTACGGCCACGCCAAAGACAAGTGGCAGGGACCAAGGAACAAGGACAGGTTTCATTCCCTGCATTGAAGGCGGTAGCGACTCATAAAGGATGGGTGCTAGAGATTCCATTAATTCGAGAATTGTGGAGTAAGCAGGCTCACACAAAAGACCAGCTAATATACCGGTCATACCTCCGATTCCGGTCAGAGCTATCGTTTCAGCAAGAAACTGCAAGATAATATCCCGTTGCTTGGCTCCGATTGCACGCCGTATTCCAATTTCTCGTGTCCTTTCAGTGACCGTAGCCAGCATTATGTTCATAATTCCCACCCCTCCGACAAATAGGGATATGCCAGCAACCAATCCCATTAGGGCAACAAAAGTCATCTTTGCCCGTTCAGCCTGTTCCATTAATTCCAATGGAACGGTTACCTGATAATCTTCCATGCCATGATCTTTTTGTAAAAGATCACGAATCATTTGGGCAACCGTAAGAAGTTTACCTTGATCATCTATCGTGAGGGTAATCTTAGAGATCAAATTACTCCCATCATAACCACGGTAATGATAGTCAAATATCTTCGACCAATGAGTTGCAAGGGGAAGATAAACATTATCTTCAAACAATTCCTTGAAACCAAGTCCGCCAGAGTCGTTCAAATTAGTTCTTGGAGCCACTTCGCCAATAACCGTGTAAAGATTCCCCCCAATGTTTATTGGCTTTCCCAACGAATCTCCAAACGGAAAGAGCGTTTTAGCAAGGCTCGAGGCAAGTACGCAAACCTCTGCCGCATCGTAATTATCCTCTTCACTTATGAAGCGTCCTTTGGTAAGCACAAGATTGTGTAAATTACGATAATTTGGAAGACAGCCAAGCAATTCACCCCGGGTCTTTGCAGCTTTGGTAAAAATTGTGCGATTATTTAATTCACGCGTCGGGTAGGATGCTGAAATATGAGGTACAGTCTTTGAGATTTTAAAGAAATCATTTTCAGTCAGACCATAAGAATAGAAATTAGCACCCCTGCTAGATCGCTCTTCCTCGGGAGGTCTTTTACTAGAGACGATAAGATTATTTGCCCCCAGTTCCATGATTTCACCCTCTGCCTGATCCGCAATACCCTCCCCTATCGCTAGTAACCAAACCACACTGACAACTCCTATAAATACTCCCAGTGCAGTTAAGAGAGAGCGTAAAGGGTGAGTCACTATACTCTGCATTGCACTCTTCAAAAGGTTTTGAAATGCTCTTTGAAAATGATTTGAACGATCCAAATCTGGTTTTACTAAAGTTTGTTCCTTGAAGGCTTGATTTACCGGTTCTCTGGTTCTTTCATCACTAATGATTAGACCATCTTTCATTCTTATGACCCGGTGGGCACGGGAAGCAACCTCCGCTTCATGAGTAACTAGGATGACAGTTTTTCCTCTCCGATTAAAATCGTCGAGTAGTTCGAGAATTTCATTCGTAGTTTTGGAATCAAGATTTCCAGTTGGCTCATCAGCCAAAACGAAAGCTGGATCATTGGCCAAGGACCTGGCAATACCCACTCTTTGCTGCTGCCCTCCTGAAAGTTGCAAAGGTAGGTGAGAAGTTCGGTCCTCTAGACCAACTATTTTTGCGAGTTCCCTGGCTCTTGTTTCGTTAAGGATGGATTCTTTCTCATAGCTCGCAGGGAGTGAAATATTTTCCAGGACATTTAAATAAGGAATCAAATTGTATGACTGAAAAATAAAACCTATTGATTTTGCACGAAGGGCAGAGAGTTCTTCATCATTCATCTCTTCCACCCATTCACCCCGAAGTTGATAGTTTCCAGTAGTCGGACAATCCAGGCACCCTAGAATGTTAAGAAGAGTACTTTTTCCCGAACCAGATGGGCCCATAATTGCCACATAATCACCCTCGGGCACCTCCAAAGAAACATCTTCCAGAGCAACTACCTTTTCATCACCCATTTCATAGACTTTAGACAGGTTACTGACACGGAATGATATGTTAATATCCCGAGACTTCATCCGCCTATCCAAACGAATTCAAAGAAACTACTTCTGAGCAATTTCGTTTTGATTGTCCTGTTTAAAGAGACTCTTGAAATGATCAGGATTAAGGACAATGCGTTCTCCTTCTTTCAAACCACTTTTAACCACTGCCATTATCATGTTATTAGAACCAAGTTCAATTGAACGTATTTGCATTTCATCATCTTCATTGCCGACTAAACAAAAGGATTCACCATCAACCCTGAAAATGGCAGTTAGGGGAATTTGCAAGGCACGATCAATCTGCTCGGACCTAATCGTTACTTTGGCAGTCATCCCAGTACGGACACCGGGGGGCGGATCAGTGATCACAATCTCCGTTGCATATTCTTTGATATGTGCGGTATAGCGACTGATGGATGGTATAGGATACTCACTAACAGAATCAACCTTGCCTTTGAGTTGCAAATCTCTCATCGCGTCAATGAGGATGTCACAATCCATGCCTGCACGAACCTGTTCGATCCTGTTTTCATTGACTTTGGCTCGTACTCGAAGCAGGGATGCATTTGGCAATCGAATTATTGTCTGATTTTCCCGAACAGATTTTCCTTCCTCAATAAGAACGCCTTCGTTGGTGCCAGATTTGTTCTTATTCGCGTAAGTTACCTCACCATCTGCGGGAGAGAAAATTTGACATTTTTGAATTTGCTCTTCGATTTCAACTTCCTGTGTTTTTTCAAGTTGATAAGAATTCTCAGCGGATTGCAGGCGTGCCTCGGCAGTCATTATAGATGCGTTCAACTCATTGACTTTTGCCATTCTCGAATGGGTTCTCAAAACCTCCAACTTGGTTTGAGAAAGATCCAATTCCTTGCCTGCTTTTTCAACTGCAAACTGGTCAGCTTCTAACTGTGCTTCTGATACATATCCTTTGGCAGCGAGTTTTTTACTGTATACCAAATATTCCTGTGCACGCCTAAGATTTTCTTTAGCTACAAACTCTGCACTTTCCAGTTGCTCTTCACTTTCTCTGAAAGAGCCCGATAGATATTCCTCTAAAGCAAGCTTTGCAGCCTCCACATCAGCGGTTGCCTTTACCAGAGTGGCTTTTGCCTGGTGCACTGAAATTCGCTGGCGAAGTAAATCCTTTTGTAGTGTAGCATCGTCCAGTCTCACCAAAAAATCGCCTTTTTTGACAACAGATCCTTCTGGAACGATTTCAAGAATGCTTACGCCTGCAGTGCTACGACTTCTGACTTCACTTATGATTTCAACATTTTCGGCACTTTCGATTTCTCCAGGTTCAATAAATTCCAGTTTAAATTCAGCAACCTTAACTGTTTCAAAAAGCGGTTGTACTTCATTTTCTGAAGTGTCCTCGTCCACACCCAACCACCAGAGCAATGATAGTAGGCCAGCACCAGCTAAACCCATGAGGGTATTGGTGGAAACAAAGCCTTTTGTAGATTTTCGAGAAAACATTAAAACTTATTTTATTAAATAGCATAAGCAGAGCAAGTTAGGACTTGTCGCTTAAATGATATCAAAGAACCAGAATGGTAGATTTAATTTCCCACCCAGACTCCATTGTCGGATAACTTCATGGTTCCCAGATCGTAAGCATAGCGCATTCGCATTGCTTCGTAGCCCATCCAAACCTCAACAAAACTATTGCTTGCATCCAATAAATCGTTCAAGGCATTAACTAAATCCCTAGCAGTAGTAGCACCGAATTGGGCGTTTCTTCCCGGCTGGGGTGGTTCATCCAAACGCATTCTGGCCAAGTCTACCTGGGCAATTGCCCCACGAACTGCTGCCCTACTCAACTCAAAGTTCAATTGAAATAATTTTGAAAGTCTTTGATGTTCACGAAATGCTCGAATAACACTATCTTCAAAAGCCAGATAGGCACGACGCGACTGTTGGTATCTTAATAAAGCAGCTTTGTAGCGATTCCTTTCTCTGACTTTTGACAAAGGAGTGTCTAACTCCAATCCCACTCTTAACAGACTTTCGTCAGATTCAAACTGGCCTGCTCCCATTGAATTTGACCCCAATGTGCCGGATAATACAACATCGAGATCAGTCCTAAGGTCATCTTTGGCAAGATCGGCGTTTCGCCAAACATCGACCAACCTTGCACGATTGTTCTTCCAGTCCATCCGATTTTCGGAAGCGATTCCTGCAGCTTCAGTGGGCAGAATCCTAATTTCACCCATCACAATTGACTCAAGTCTTGCGGAAGCCTTAGCTAAGGATAGTTCAAGCAAGGTTCCAGAAAAGCGATTCAGCAATACGGACAGTCTTCCACGGGCTGCATCCACGGGAATGCTATCTGCAACCTCAATCCATACACCTAGTGAGGAATTAAATTCTTCAAGAGCTGCCGAAAGCGTGAGTATTGAATCATTCAAATCAAGAATTAAATCATCCAAGTCACTGTCTTTAAATGCATCAGATCCCATACCCAATTCCCGAAGATCAGGACGCTCACGAAGACTAATAAATCCTTTTTTTCTTTCGGGAAGTACATTTTGAAAGCTTTGGTAGTCAGAAATTAATTTTTGAAGGCTTTCCTCTGCCATGGGTCTCAATGTGAGAACAAGCGAAGAAATCTCTTTCAAATCATCAAGAGTCTTGGTTACTTCCGGATCGCGAACTCTAGAGAGTATTAGATTTATTTCATCCTGAAGGTTAACGAGGGTAATATCTGTAAGCCTGAAACTTTGGATATAATCATCCACAACCGTAATATCCAATGTTGGGGGTAATCCTAGGAAAATCTTATATCCATCAAGCCGGTTTTCATAAGAAGACTTCGCTGCGAGCAAACGACTCTGTCCGTTAAAAAGTGCCTGTCTTGCCTGATCTACCTGTAATCGGCTTCCAATTCTTCCCGCTTCAAAAGCGGCTTCCAACTGCAAAAGACTATCATTCAACTTCGCAACATTTGCCTCTTGGTTGCGAATCCGCTGCAAATCCTGAACAAGCCCTAGAAAACCAGAAACTCCTGTAGCCGGTGGAGGGACGGAAGAAATTACACCCGAAGTTCCCACATTTGATGAAGGATTGGAACCAAGTACTACATCAAGGAAAAAACCTTGGCGAAATTGTTCCAAACTTCTGGCATCGGCCAAAAGCGAGCGTTCACTTTGGGTAAGCCCTTCAAGGAAAATCCTTCTGCTTGCTCCTCGTAGTAAGGGCTGAGTAATTGTTAAATTTGCGAGGGAACCACCCGCCTCGATATTACCATCACTAAGCTCAATACTTAATCGATTGGCTAGGGAGACGACCCAGTTTGTTCCTTTTCCTGCAATGCCCCTTATTCCAGCTTGGGCTCTGGATTGAAAATCCGAAGGATCCTCATCAATTTCCTGGCTTACTTCTCCACTAATGCCAGCAAAAGGCAGAGGACCAAGCTGAAATCTCTCATAGGTAACATCAAGTGCGGAGAGATATAAAGCTTCTTTTTGCTGCTGATAATCACGTGAGTGGAGAATCGCCAACGACATGGCGGTTTCCAGATCCAAAAGAATTGTGCCATTGCTGTCCATGGGAAGTGACTTTTCCCAATCTTTACTCTCCCTAGTTAAAGTTTCGTTACCATCCTCATATGCATCATCCTTTTGAATTCGCAGGGTTACCTCGCGCGAGTCAGTATCGTCTCTGGGACGATCCGGCAGTTCATCATTATTATCTGAATAAGCAAGTCGAGATGAAGATGCCGGTTTCCAATCAAATCCCGGCACTTCCTGAAGTAGTTTTCTAACCTCCTTGTCTGCTGTTTCCGGGTCAACTTTTCGGGAACAACCGGGAAAAATAAAGACTAGGGTATACGCAACAATCGTTGCGTGTTTAGAAATCATTGGACTAAGGATCAGGAAAAAAGTTCGGTAACTGCCTGGGCTTTCACCAATTCGCGTGGCTGATTCAAGTGATTGTACACAATGGTTTCAGGATTAATTCCAAAACCGTGGTAAATAGTGGCAAGCAATTCACGAGGATGAACTGGATCTTCAAGGGGAGATGAACCAGTCTTATCAGATTGACCATGGACATAACCACGCTTAATACCAGCTCCTGCAATTACTCCTGTGTAACAGTAAGGCCAGTGGTCACGTCCATCAGCACTGTTTCCATTGCCAGAAGTACTCACCCCTTTCTCAGGGCTTCTACCAAACTCACCTACGCAAACAACCATAGTTTCATCGAGCAAACCTCTTTGATCTAGATCCGTCATCAAACCCGACAAGCCCATATCAAGCATGGGTGCTGACTGATCCTTCATCCTCTTTGGCAGACCTTTGTGAACATCCCAGGAATGATTATCTGAGTTGGCAACCTTGGGCCAGATAACCTCAACTACACGAGTTCCTGCCTCGACTAGTCTGCGGGCAAGCAGGCAACTTTGTCCGAAAGTATTTCGACCATAAGAATCACGAACTGCATCTTTTTCCTGTCCAAGATCAAACGCTTCGCGTGCTCTTCCTGAAGATACAAGATCAAGTGCCCGGTCATAGTGGGTATCCAGGTTGTATTGCTCTACGGCTTTATCGATCACAGGCATGGCTTCGTTGATCGAATTTCGCAACATTGCCCTTCGTTTGAGACGGATACCGAACATATCAGGACGCATCTCAAGGTCGTCCACTCGAATTTTGGCCATTTTCTCCATATCCATATCACTACCAGGAGGATAAAGAGTATAAGGATCAAAAGCTTTACCCAAAAATCCAGCCGTCCCACCTTTACCAACTACTCCGCTCTCTTGTAATGGACGGGGAAGCATCACAAAAGGAAGCATCGGCTCATTACTCGGGCGTAACCTCACAATATTGGAACCAAAATTTGGAAAGTCCTTGGGGCTTGGCGGTTCCAACTGTCCGGAAGGACTTACCTTGTCCGTAGTGTATCCAGTCATCATCTGATAGATGGCAGCCGTGTGGTTGAACAAACCTTTCGGTGTATAACTGACTGCACGCATCATGGTAAACTTATCATTTACCTTTGCTAAGTTCGGCAAAAGCTCAGTGAAATTTACACCGGGAATCTTTGTGGGAATGGGTTTGAAAATACTACGGACATTTTCAGGAGAATCAGGTTTAGGATCCCATAGATCTAAGTGACTCGGTCCGCCCTGCAGATAAATCATAATAATACTTTTTGCCTGTCCCCACCCAGGACCACCCGAATTGGTGGGTGATGCATTTGCTTTCATCTGGAGCATTGCACCAAGCGAAAGCCCAAGCATGCTAGAGCCTCCCACTTTAAGCACATCTCTACGGCTCATGGGAAGATGGCGGTCACATAGATCTTTTCCGAGTTCTCCTGATAGTGCGATCATGATAATATTCTAATTTATATGTCTTGTTGGTTGAAAGAAGAAAATGTTAGATTTTAACGATTAAAAAGAAAGGATGGTGTATTAATCAATGCCCAAGCTAGATCCTGAGCACCAATCACACGTTTGTTCGCAAGTTGCTTGGCACTCAAATCCCGGGCTCTTCTCAGTCGGGCAACTTCCGGCGGAAGTGGAAGAGGCAACTCTGCTGTTTTTAAGGCATTTTCTAAACCGGAAAGCTT
Organism: Verrucomicrobiota bacterium; assembly: GCA_036164015.1. Lineage (GTDB taxonomy): Bacteria > Verrucomicrobiota > Verrucomicrobiia > Opitutales > Seribacteraceae > Seribacter. The sequence continues at coordinate 9,217 of JAYZJX010000097.1, forward strand.
TGGGTCTTTGGGAAGTGGCTTACTCGCTTCAGCCAAGGTCTTAACAAGTTTTACTCTTTTTGGGTCTGATTTTTTATACTCAGCGATCAGTTTTTTCTTTTGCTCCGGCGTACGTTTAGTCTTCTCGACTGCAAAAATCTTCTTAACATCTGCAGGAAGACCATAACTAACTGGTTTGGGGACATCAGTAACAGCAACACGAAAGCGTCCAAGTGAGTGCTGACCGCTCTGAAACTCCTGTTTAAGTGTGATCTGCAAATCAGTCGGTCCAAAATAACTGACAGGAGATTTAACCTGAAAGGATGCAAAATGGGTCTTACCCATCTGAGGGGAAATCGCCCATCCATTGGCTGACGGTGCAACTTTACCATCTATTGCAGATGGAACCGCATAACCACCTTGACTAAAGGTGGCGAGTGCATTTTCAAAGGTTAACTTACTCGGCAAACCGTTTTTAAGAATTTTTATCGAACGAACCTTAGTTCCATTTTGTAAGAAGACTTGCAACTGACTAGACGCATTTTTAGCTGCAAAATCTATCCGGTACTTTGACCAAGTTTCACTGTAATGAATTTTTATTGATTGGGTTTCGTCCTTCCCACTACCCCATTGAACTCTCATTTCTCCATCTGTTTTTGGAGAGGCTTCCAGTTCTAATACATAACTTGCGGCGGGCAAATCCTGCGTAAAGGAAAGACTTGGAAGCCTCGCTTCTTTAACTCCAGATTTGAAGTAAAAACCGGATGGTCCACCTCCGTTATGTATTTTAATTAACAAAGCATTTTTACCGGATTTTAGTCTTAGCTCCAATTTTTCCTGATCAGGAGCTGCCCCACGACCCACATTATTCGCGAGTACTTCTTTACCATTGAGGAAAACCTTTATTCCATCATCACTACCAAGACTGACGGGTAAGGTAACCGGAGCAGTTGTTTCGATTTCCTTCAGCAAGTAGTTCGATGAATTCTCAGCTGAAAATACAGTTCCATAGAGTTGACCATCTGTCCATTCGGGTTTCACTTTCCATGAGAGACTTTTATCTCCTTGAGAAAATTTCATATTGGGATCAAAAGAAGACTCCCTCTCCGGACCTCCAACTTGGTCAAAGCCAAGACCAATAAAGGGGCCAACATGATAGAACGGGCTTGATGACAATGTCGCATCCTTCCCTATCGTACTCAAAATTATACTTTTATTGGCATCTAAAACCTTGGTATTGGGCTCGGGTTTCCACGGACCAAGACTCTGAGTTGTGGAAAAGTTCCAATTACCCACTTCCTTCCAATTCGAAAGATCCTTGGACGGACTTGTCATAACTTCTAATTCTGAAAGCACAAAATTACCATCATTCGGTGCTCGACCCGGTCCTTTCCTCGGTAATCGATTATCCTCCATTGCTTCAATTCGGATACCCGTCAAAAGCTCCTTACTTGTGGAAGAATTAATGATATAAGAGCCTTTTGCACTTCTTCCTCCCACAAAAATCGACCCATCTTCCTGATTTTCAAATTTAATCCCCGGCATTTTTGAAGTGATCTTACTGATATCGAGATTGGTCCACCGACTTTTACCGGCAGCAAAGTCTGTTTCCCATTGAACGACTTTCACTGGGATAGTCGTATCAAATGAAGCGAGATCAGCTTTGGCATTTGCAATTTTGGCATTTCTTATGTCATTTGCTTTTTTTACATCATCCGCAGTCTCGGCTTTATACGCCTCTAAGTTGTTGCGGGCTTTAACTATTGCATCATTCCTTTTCTCTTCCTGCTCATACAACCAATCTTTTATTTTGGATTCCGCTTCTTTTAATTTTTCAATTATTCGGGAATGATCACCATCAATTTTACCGGCAAACAAACTCTTACTTCGATTAATTTCTTCTTCAGTGGCAGGTCTGTTAAGGATTCTCAAAAACAACTGTTGGATTAGTTCATTGTGATCAGGTGCTTCTTTGGCAATTTTGGCAATGGCGTTGTTGGGATCAGAAATAGCATCATTAACTGTAGGCCCGCTAACTAATGCCATAATTGGGCCAAGTTGTAATTCACCACTTCGCTCACATTCGCAGGAGGTTTCGCGAGCAGGTCTGCCAAAGGTACCAAGAAACCCATCTGGTAGAGATATCCCTACATCGGGCAAAGATGCCGCACGCGTACCAGCAGGCACTCCTGGGAACTTCGTCTTGGAACCGGTTACAGTATAAACCGCATCCAATAATGTCTCAGCCGGCAGTCTTCTGGGCATAGAATGAGAAAAATTAATAGTGTCGTCTGCATTCCATTTATTTGTTTCAACTGAAAGTTGGTAAGTCCGAGAACGGCAAATTATCCGGGTAATGTGCTGAACATCAAATCCGCTTTTGATAAACTCATTTTCTAAGTAGTCGAGTAACTCAGGATTACTCGGTGGGTTTCCTGCTCGGATATCATCGATTGGTTCAATGATACCTATTCCAAAAAGATAGCCCCAGATGCGATTCACGTAACTTCGGGCAAAGTACTGATTATCTGCTGATGTCATCCATGCGGCTAAACGCTCACGACGGGAAAAACTGGCATTATCCTCAAAATTGGCGGGATAAGGAAAATTAGGTGCAGTGACTTGTCCGGTTCTCTCGTGCTTAACCTCACCTGATGATACATCCTTAATAATTTCATATAAAGGCTTTGCTCTTTCAACTGCAGTCTTACCAATTGTCTGCTTACCGGAAGCCGGATCTTTTTCTAGTTTAAATTGAGCAAAATGAGCGGCCATTTCATAATACTGGTCCTGCGTCCAACGCTCGAACGGATGATCATGGCACTTATTACAATTAAACCTTGTCGCAAGGAAAAGATGGGTAGTATTTTCCATCGTATCCTCAGGTGTTCGCAAAATCTTATAATAGGAGGCAGGCGGATTTTCCTTATTTGAACCAGTTGCAGTGAGAACTTTTTTGGCAAACTCGTCATAGGGAGTGTTTTGGCTGATTTCATGTTCTATCCAATTGCGCAATGAAACCGCACCCTGCCTGCCAAGAAACTTCCCGTTTACCTGAAGCATGTCCGCCCACTTATTCGACCAATGTTCCACATACTGCTCATTTCCAATCAATCGATCAATTATCTCATCACGTTTTTGCCGACTGTCTCTTTTGTCTTTAAGAAAAGAGGATACTTCATTCGCTGAGGGAGGCAGACCCGTTAGATCGAGATAGACACGACGGAGGAAATCGAGGTCACTCGCCAAACCGGAGGGAGCAATTTTCATCCGCTTCCATTTATCGGATACCAATTCATCAATGCGGTTGTGATGTGATGGTTCTTTCCACACAAATCCAGAACGATCGCCCATAACAGTTAAAGTGGTGGCTGCGTATCTGCCCTCAAAACGGGCAAGAATGGGAGCTTCCCCTCTTCGAAGAGTGGTCATGAGACTCAGCTCATCATGCTCGGCAACTTCGCCATTACCACTTGTTACAAATGCCTCTCTAGTAACATCTTTAATCATTCCATTATCATAGTATGCAACTACTCTAAATTGTTGAGTCGCACCAATTTCTTCCACCACTGGATTTTGAGGATACAGCTTTATTTCAGTAACCCTCTTAGCCTTCTTATCCAAACCTGCACCATCTCCGATCCAGGAACGGATAACCCGGTGATACCTCGAGTCATCCTTGGTCAACTGTCCCCCTTCATGAGGAACCGTGCCTGTTGCCTTAAGCAGCATGAGGCTACGCTCGGGTGCGGCTTTATTTACACGTCTCGAAGCCATATCATCCGTGAAGCCGCGTATGTCATAGAGAGCATCATATCCACGCAAAGATAATTTGAACCCGTTCTTACCATCCTTGGCTCCATGACAAGTTCCTGCGTTGCATCCTAGCTTGGAAATAATCGGGTTTACCTCAGATATATAATCAGGTTGGTAAGATTTGTTTATACCTGAAATGGAAACTTCAACGGATGCGGTATACTCACCAAAAGTAGCTTTGATTACTGCTTTTCCATCTTGGACAGGGGTAAACAGACCACGGTTATCGATATTGCCGATTTTTTGAGGAATCGACCATTTAACCATTCGAGTCACATCTGACTCTCTGCCATTTCCCAAATCTGCTGTAACCAAAATCTGTGCATAATCCAAAGGAGATGAGAGTGAGATTCTCTCAGGCAAAATATTCAAATTTCGCACCTTTAGGTTTTCGGGCAGAGATTCGGAAGCCACCAATTCGATTGGCTCGAAATTTTTATTTAGTACAATCTTGGTTCTGCCTTTATGATCATTCAGTAGTGGAGCAATGGATATCTCCCGTTTCACTTCCCCGGAAGCAACAGAAAGAAATCGTATCTTTCCGTCATAGCCGCCCACTGCAAGTTCTTGGCTATTCGGTGCACTACGGACAGCAAAGACTGGAGAATTTTTTAGGGATCGGGTCCATAGTTGTTTGCCAGAGTCTATCTCGAAACAGCGAACTTCACCCTCCCCGTCAAGACTACTCCCTGAAAAACCGAGATTACCCTTTGGATTAAAGTCCACGGAGAATATCCTTCCGATTTGTTCCTTAAATTCGCGGATCTGATTGGGATTGCCGCCCCCTGCTGGAGCGGCCTTGGTCGCCTGACGAAAAAGCTTAGCCTTTCCGTCTGCACCACCGACAAGCAACTCTGTTTTGTTGGGGCGTACTGCAATGGAATTCTGGCCCCCATTGAGAACCCCCGGAGTGTGGGTAGTTACATTCCCTACGAACCTCTCCGTGGCCACATCCGTTTGTTTTACTGTTTTGTCGCGACTGACCGAAAAGATGGATTTACCATCTGCAGAAAAAACCGTACCCCTTACCCAATCATCATGTCCGGCCATGTATACGAGCTCCTCTGCAGTATTTGCATCAATTACACGCACCGCGGTATCACTTGCACCAAATGCAATTGTCTTTCCATCCGGTGACCAGGAAACCCCGTAAAGAGTGTCGTAGGTTATAGCATGGGAAAGAAGCAGTTTTTCTTTCGACCAATCCCATACCTGAATCTCCCCTATCCTACCCGGTTGGCCTCCTGCAACTGCGATTTTGGTTCCATCTGGAGAGAAAGCCACGGACTCAATCCGTTCGGATAATCCCACAAGTCTGGATACCAACCTGCCGGTTGAAGCTTCTGCAATCAAAACTTCATGAAAACCGTTTTGTGCTAGATACTTCCCGCCCTTGGTAAAATCGAGTGTCCGCACCAGAGGAAGAGTTTGATAAACAGGTTTATTATCCATGGAATATAAACTACCCGAACCCTCCGGAGAATCATCCTTTGCACCCTGCTTTATCCACTCCTCGATCTTGGAAATTTGATGCGTATGAAGAGGCTTACTTTTCGAACCCTTTGGCATCTCTGATTCTCCCTTTTCATTCAGTTTAATCTGGTCAAATAGATAGCTGTCTTCCGGTTTACCAGGAACAATTGCGATTTTTCCTGTCTCTCCCCCTTCGAGCAAGGCAGCAAATTCAGTCATCAGGTAATCGCCTTTCATTTTCGCAGGTTGGTGGCAACCATTACAGTTTGCCTGAAAGATCGGTTTTATATCCTTATGGAAACTAATCAATGCCTTTTGATTTTCTCCATGAGTGAAAACAAAAGGAACGCAAATTGAAAAAAGAGTTAGGGATAACTTATAGACCAAATCCATACTACAATTTTGTCTCAGATTATAACTGAGACAAGAAACAATTGGTCAGAATCAGTATTTATTTCTAAGAGGGAATAAGCTTGAACTAGAATTTAATTTCACCGGCCATAAATTCTTCCGTACTACCTCGAAGAACGATTTCTTTTCCCATATCTTCACAGCAAAAAAAACCACCTCTCTCAGACAGCTGAATTGCATGTAATTTTTTCTTCCCAAATCTCTTCGCCCAAAATGGAACGAGCATGCAATGGGCAGAACCAGTCGCATGATCCTCATTTATACCAATACGGGGGGCAAAATACCTGGAGACGAAATCGTAATCTTTTTTTGCAGATGGTGCGGTCACAATGATTCCAACGACCTCCCTTAAACATCCCAATACCCTAAAGTCAGGTTGTAGGGACAGAACCACCTCCTCAGATTCAAACAATGATAGATAATTTTTTCCGATCCATACACCTTCTGGATAGGCACCCAGTCCTTCAACCAATTGGGGTGATAATTTTCCCGGTCTAGCCGTTGAAGCCGGCAAAGTAATTGAAACTGTCTCATCAGAGTGAACCTTGGCTTTGAGGATGCCACTTTTGGAGGAAA
>JAYZJX010000098.1:0-10526 GCA_036164015.1 Verrucomicrobiota bacterium
TCTCATCTCACAGAACATCTGAAAACCCACCGGAAGGACTTTCACTCACGCCGCGGACTCCTCATGATGGCAGCCCGCAGAAGAAAGTTGCTCGATTACTTAAAACGCACTGATCTTAAAAGATATCAGGCGATCATCGAAAAACTAGATCTACGTCGCTAAAACTGCGGCGTTCCTTTCCGATTTCATACTCGAAGGCAACTGCCACGAGTTTTTCTCTTTTTAAACAACCCAGCCGACTTCCTGTCGCTCGTAGTTATTTAAATTGAAACCCAATACAGGCAATCCGGCTTGGAATGGGCGGATGACGAACAAAAGAACAAATCACATAATCGTACGAAAATGAAACAGAAGCATAATGTAACCGCCGAGAAACTCGGCATCGAAATCTCTACCGGCACTTTAGCCGGCTTGGCCAGCGGAGCCGTAACCATATCCATGGGTGAAACGAATGTTTTCGTTTCCGCCACTGCTGCCGCCACCCTGCGACCAGGACAGGATTTCTTCCCATTGACAGTTGATTACCGGGAAAAATTCACCGCAGCGGGTCGCTTTCCCGGAGGTTATTTCAAACGCGAAGGAAAACCCACGGAAAAAGAAATTCTTACTTCCCGTCTTTGCGACCGTCCCCTCCGCCCTCTTTTCCCTAAGGGTTTCCTTAATGAGGTACAGGTTATTGGATACCTCCTTTCAACTGATTTGGTAAACGAAGCCGATGTGCTCATGGTTAATGGTGCGTCTGCTGCACTTATGATCTCTGATGTGCCATGGAATGGTCCGATCGGTTGCGTACGCCTCGGACAAATCGACGGAGAATTCGTAGTCAATCCGACCAACGAGCAGATGTACGACTCCACTCTCGACCTTATCTATGTAGGTAGCGAGAAAGAGATGATGATGATTGAGGGATCTGCTGACCAGATTCCTGAAGATCGTTTCGTGGAAGCCCTCGAATATGCTCACGAGGCGATTCAGGATATTATTGAAGCTCAGAAAAAATTGGCCGAGCTTTGTGGTAAACCAAAGAAAGAATTCGATCTCGTTCAGGTACCTGATGATGTTCTTTCTCTCTGCCGCGAAATCACCGGAAACCGTATGGAAGATGCTATTTTTGCTGACTCCAAGCAGGAGCGTCAGGTGGCTGTTGATAAGATCAAGGAAGAAGCCGCTACCGCCTGCGAAGAAAAATTTGGTGAGGATTATGATGAAGACCATGTAAAAATGGCATTCGAAGTAATTCAGGAAGAAGTCTACCGCGAAAACATTCTCGACAAAGGAAAACGTGCAGACGGTCGCGGACCTGCCGATCTTCGCGAAATTACCTGCGAAACCGGAGTACTACCCCGTGTTCATGGTTCTGCAATCTTTACCCGTGGAGAAACCCAGTCACTTGTTCTCAGTACTTTGGGCACGAGCCGTGATGTACAGGATCTTGATGGCTTGACCGGAGGACCTACTGCGAAGTCTTTCATTCTTCATTACAACTTCCCTCCATTTTCCGTAGGGGAAGCAGGAAGGTTCGGTTTTACAGGACGTCGCGAAATTGGTCATGGAGCCTTGGCTGAACGTTCCGTTCTACCTGTACTTCCACCCGAAGACGAATTCCCCTACGCCATTCGTGTTGTTTCCGAAATCATGTCATCCAATGGTTCAACCTCCATGGCAAGTGTATGTGGTGGTTCCCTCGCCTTGATGGATGCCGGTGTTCCTTTGGCTAAACATGTTGCAGGAATTTCAACCGGACTCGTTACTAAAATGGATGACAATGGAAACATTGAGAAACATGTGGTCCTTACAGACATCATTGGTGCCGAAGATCATTTTGGCGATATGGACTTTAAAGTCTGTGGAACCCGTGACGGTGTAACTGGTTTCCAATTGGACCTTAAGATTCAGGGCCTTCCATTCGATATTGCAAAGGAAGCGGTCAAACAAGTAACCGAAGCCCGCATGAAAATCCTTGGAACCATGGAAGAGGCTATGCCCACTCACCGCACTCAGTTGCGCGAGCACGCACCAAGAATTGAATCTGTGCAAATCGACCCTGAGAAGATCGGTGCTTTGATCGGTCCAGGAGGTAAAAATATCCGCCGGATCACTGAGGTCACTGGAGCGAGCATCGACATCGATGAGGACAACAGTGGAAAAGTAAGAATCTATGCCACGGACACCGAATCCATGGAACGTGCCCTTAACGAGATCGAGTTGGTCACTGGAGAAATTGAAGTTGGAAAAATCTATCGTGGCATTGTCCGGGGAGTAAAAGATTTCGGAGCTTTTGTTGAGTGTCTACCAGGTAAGGAGGGCTTGTGTCACATTTCTGAGCTAGCCGATTTCCGAGTCAACAAGACGGAGGATATCTGCAAACTCGGAGACGAAATTATAGTCAAGTGCATCGGCATTGATGATAAAGGACGCGTTAAACTTAGCCGTCGTGCCGCAATGGAAGAGAATAAATCCGCGGAAGACTCAGAAAACTCAGAAGAAGCATCAGGCGAAGAAACTCCCAGTGAGGAAGAAGCAGAACCTGCTGTCTCCTGATTAATTCAAGTTTTTTAAACAGAACTTATTGCCAAAGGGGAAGGATTCGCGTAAGCGGAATCCTTCCCCTTTTTAATTTATGAGTAGCAACAAGCCATTACTTCTGGCCACCAACGATGATGGAATACAATCCGGGTTTCTTATTACCTTGGTTAAGGAACTGGTAAAGGATTTCGAAGTGGTTACCTGTGCCCCGGACGGAGAAAGGAGCTGGATTGGGCATGCGATTTCCAGAAATGCAAAACTAATACCCAAAAAAATTGAGGATTATCCATCTTTGGCATATTCACTCAACGGCACACCGGCTGACTGTGTGAACCTTGCATGTGGCAATCTTTTGGACCGGGCACCCGACATTGTGGTAAGCGGAATCAATCTGGGATATAATATTACTATGCCCATGATTCTCTCTTCCGGTACCGTCGGAGCAGCCATGGAGGCATCACTTTTGGGACACCGGGCGATGGCATGCAGCATGTGTCTGCCAAATGACGAATTTGAGGATGTCCGAAAAAGCGGTGGAAAAAAGCTGAGTAAAAAGGTCGAAAAAAGTCTGCAGAATTCTGCCAAGGCTTGTGCCCGGTATGCAAAGAACATGGCAGACCTTGTAAAACCAGAGGGACTTTCTGTTCACAACCTTAATTTTCCTAGTGATTATAACGGAAAAAAAGAACCAATTTTAACTTTTGCTGATAATCTAATGCTCGGAAATCTTTTTGAACCTGCTTCTGGTCAAAAATATTACCAACTGGTTTACCGTCCAGAATGGTTGGAGGAAGCTGAAGTAGAAATAGGCTCAGATTTATGGGCACTGAAAGAAGGTATACCTTCGGTTTCGCGTCTTGACTTTCAAGGAGCAAGTGGGAAATCATACTTCGAAACTTAAGAATTCCCAGAAATGATTCATCGGATTTTTAAATGGTGGTATGAAAAAAACCGTTCATCTTACGGACACACCTACCGTAAAATTGAAAGTCGATCAAAGGACCGTGACCTTATCCATTATTTTGAAGATTTTGGTGGAGATGGACAAAACAGAAGCTATTCCTACTGGTTAAGAAAAAAAATTGTGCAAATCACGCTTTGGGTTGTTTTTTTCATTTTTGCAGCATGGTTTTCCTACCAAAGTTATCTAGGTCTTTTAATTTATGATATTTAGTAGTATTAGCTTGCTTGAAATTACACAAAAAGATATTGTTTTATCTTTTTCCATAAAATGAGAAAGACGCATAAAGGAATAGCCAAAAGATTTAAGATAACCGGTTCAGGGAAAGTCAAATTCCGAAAGCCAGGGCAGCGCCATTTGCGCCGTAAAAAAACGACCAAACAGGTACGTGCCGGTAACCAAGACCAAGTTTTGGCAGACGGTATGGCACGCCGCGTCATTCGAGCTTTATCCTAAAACTTTTACACCCCATTATCAGGAGATTTCGTCATGCCCAGAGCACGCAATGTACCAGCCACCCGTAAACGCCGCAAAAAAGTCCTTAAAAAAGCAAAAGGATACTTTGGAAACAAATCGCGGTTATTTAGATACGCCAAGGACGCAGTAGACCGTGCAGAAGCTTATGCATATGTTCACCGTCGTAAGCGCAAGACTGAATTCAGACAACTTTGGATTGTTCGCATCAATGCAGCATGCCGTGCCGAGGGTATTCGTTACGGAGAATTCATTCACGGACTTGCTAAGGCAGGAATCGAACTGAACCGCAAGGTAATCTCCGAGCTCGCTATACACGAACCTGACGCGTTCAAGGAACTGGTAGCGAAAGCCAAGGCTTCTTTGGAAGCCTAACTTCTAATTACACAGTTCCGGCGTGGAGAATCAGGATCTCCAAAAAATTATTGCTGATGCTGAGGCATCCATCACTGATGTTTCCAACAGACCTCAGTGGGAGCAGGTAAAAGCAAGTTTTTTAGGCCCAAACGGAAGCCTCACCCAATTTGCGAAAGGGATCGCAACGGTTCCCAAAGAAGATCGTCCTGCATTCGGGAAGTCACTTAACCAGGCAAAGGGACAAGTAGAATCCCTTTTTCAAAAGAGTCTAATCGCCATTGAAGAACTCAAAGACCTCAAGTCTCTCGGAGATCGTATTGACCCCACCCTTCCCTCTTCCCCCTCTTTTATGGGTGGACTTCACCCTCTCACCAAAACCCGGAGAAAGATCATTTCAATCTTCCGCAAAATTGGATTCACAGTTGCAGAGGCATCAGAAGTAGAAACTGAATGGTTTTGCTTCGATGCATTAAATACTCCAGATGATCATCCAGCTAGGGATGAGCAGGATACCCTCTTTTTGCATCCAGATTCTAAATGGGCAAATGTTCAGCGAAAGAAAGATGAATCATACCTGCTAAGAACACACACTTCATCGGTACAAATCCGGACTATGCTTCGTGAGAAACCTCCTCTTCGGGTAATTGCACCGGGCAGGTGCTTCCGGAGGGATACGGTGGATGCAACGCACTCCGCAAACTTTCATCAGACAGAGGGGTTATTTATTGATCAAGGGGTAACAGTTCGTGATCTAAAAGGAGTACTGGATTATTTCCTCCGTGAATTATTCGGCGACAAGGTTGAAACCCGGCTTCGCCCCAGCTTTTTTCCATTCACTGAGCCAAGCTTCGAAGTCGACTTAAAAGTTCCCGACCTCGGAAAATTAAGCAATAAATGGATTGAAATTATGGGTTGTGGCATGGTGGACCCAAAAGTTCTTGGTCTGGTTGACATCGATCCTGAAGAATGGACCGGTTTTGCCTTTGGTCTTGGAATCGAAAGGGTAACTATGCTTCTACACGGGATTGATGATATCCGTCATTTTTATCAAAACGATCAACGTTTCCTTTCCCAATTCTCGAGCCAGGTATGAAAATAAATCTAGATTGGTTATCAGAATATGTGGATCTCCCTAATCCAGCTGAAGAATTAGTCGATGTCTTACCCATGCTGGGGATTGAGGTAGAAGAAAATGATGATTCGGGAACTAAATCTTTAGAAAATGTGGTAGTGGGCGAGGTTTTGGAAAAATCCCAACATCCTGAGGCTGACCGCCTGAGTGTATGTAGTGTGGAAGTGGGCACTGAAAATCCTGCTCAAATCGTATGTGGTGCCACAAATTTCAAACCTGGTGACCGTGTACCGGTGGCACTCCCCGGAGCCAAGCTACCGGGTGGGTTTAAGATCAAAAAATCAAAACTTCGGGGAGTAACCTCCGAAGGCATGATGTGCAGTGCTAAAGAACTCGAACTTGGAGATGATGACGCAGGTCTTTTTCTCTTATCCGGAGAACCTGAAATTGGGCAATCCATTGCGGATGTCTTTGCCAAGTCCACCACACTGGAACTTGAAATTACCGCAAATCGGGGAGATTGCCTAAGTCATATTGGTGTCGCCCGGGAAGTATCAGCTTATTACCAGAACCCGGTGCGAATTCCCCAATGTAAGTCTCAGACACAGCCGGTTGATTCACCTAATCAAAACTGTCTACTCTCTTCCCTACAGGTAGAATCTTCCCATTGTCCGTATTACACGCTGTGGTCAATAAAGGGAGTAAAGATCGAACCAAGTCCCGATTGGCTTATACAGAAGATAGAATCGATAGGCTTGCGCCCAATCAACAATGTGGTCGACATAACCAATTTTGTCCTCCACGAAACAGGGCAACCATTGCATGCGTTTGATCTGAAAAAAATCTCCGGATCCTCGATCATAGTACGCGAGGCAAGAGAAGGTGAAAAAATAACCACTCTGGATGATCAGGAAAGAGAACTAAACACCAAAATGATGGTGATTGCTGACAGTGAAAAGCCCTTAGTGGTTGCGGGAATTATGGGCAGTGTCGACGCCGAGGTCGATGACACAACTACAGACATTGTTCTTGAATCAGCTTGGTTCCATCCCGGAAGTGTTCGTGCAACCGCCCGTTCTCTTGGGCTGCATACAGATAGTTCGCAGAGGTTCTCCCGTGATGTTGACCCTCAGGGAGTGAAATTTGCCGCAGAACGGGCAATCGATTTAATTCTTGAAATCGCTGGCGGTAAGGCAAGTGAAGAATATGTCTCGATAGGAAGGCCACCAAGAGGATCACGGACTATAGAGATTGAATCAACTTATGTGGAAGACAGATGCGGATTTGAAGTGAACAGTGAAGACCTGATTTCCAGTTGGCAAAGGCTCGGGTTTTCAGTGGAAGGATCCTCACCCATTCAAGTTACTGTTCCTTCTTATCGTTCAGAAGTTGATCGTCCCATTGATTTAGTTGAAGAGTTCTTGCGGATTCGAGGAACCGCGGATTTACAGGGATCAAAATTTTTAAGTCCCAGTCTCCAAAGAGATAATGAACCCGCTTTTGATCTATGCGACCGTGCGGTTGATAATCTGATTGGACAGGGCTACCAGGAGGTATGCAATTACAGTTTACGCTCAGCTAATGAAGTCTGCACCTGGTTCCCGGAAATCAATCAGGAGGCGTTGGCTTTAGGTAATCCGCTTACTGCGGATCATACTCATATACGGCCTTCACTTCTGCCTGGTTTAATTGAAGTACTAGCCCACAATCAAAGAAATCTTAATAGTTTGAATCGAGTCTTCGAAATTGGAAAAATTTTCATACCCGGGCCAAGGGGAAATACTGAGTTGATAAGTATTGCATGGGCTCAGTCTCTTTCAAATACGCAAAAGAATTGGAAAGAAGAGAAAAAATCTGACTTCTTTGATCTTAAGAATTCTATGGAACGCCTTCTGCACGCATCCGGTATGAGCCTCCCCAAAGGGCATTGGCAGACCATAGAGGATAAACTTCCATGGCAAAGTGGTTATGCTGCTAATTTGGGTGATGTACATAAAAATAAGCTCGAAATTTGTATTGGTACTTTGCAGCTCAATTTAACCAAAAAATATGACCTTAAAGGTGCCGTGCTTGCAGTTGAGATTCTCATTGATTCAGTTCTCTTAAATAAGAAAAAGAAATCGACCGCCTTTTCCGCGTTCAGCACTTTCCCTCCTGCCATAAAAGATCTTGCTTTAGTGGTCGAAAAAACTGAATCCTCCGAATCAGTCAGGGAAAAAGTCGAAGAGATAGCAAATCAAGTAACCGACGAAGAAATAAGTCTCGATCCAGTGGCAATATTCGATGTTTTTGATGGAAAAGGATTACCGGACAATATGAAGAGTATTGCTTTTACGATTAGGATGCGAGCGAAAGACCGAACCATGGGAGAAAAAGAGATAAATAAGACTTTTGAAAAAATCCTCGAGACAATCGATTCACAAACGAAGTACGAATTAAGAAAGTAAAATGAGCGAAGAATCATCCATGGATATCGATTATGTAGCAAACCTTGCCCGCATTGAACTTTCTCCTCAGGAAAAAGAAAAATTTCAGGGTCAACTTGGTGATGTACTCAAATATTTTGAAAAACTGCAGGAGGTCGATGTTGAAGGTGTCGAACCGACGGCTCATGCATTTCCAAGGTTTAATGTCTGGGATGAAGATCAATCAGTAGATGGATTTACAGCTGAAGAGGCTTTGTCTAATGCTCCAAAAGCAAGAAATGATCAGGTGGTAGTCCCCAAAGTCGTGGAAGAGTAACGACCTATGAGCGAAACTTCAGAAATTACCGACCTGACGGCACTTGATATTTCCAACGGCCTAATTGAAGGAAAGTTTTCTTCAGCAGAAGTAACGCAAGCCTTCATTAACCGAATCAAGCAGGTAGATGAAAAGGTGCATGCATTCCTTAGCCTTGACGAGGAAGATATGCTAAACCAGGCAAAAAACTCAGATGAAAGACGTGTATCCGGTCAGCTTAAGGGTGTACTGGACGGCGTCCCTGTCTGTTTAAAGGATGTAATTTCAGCTAAGGGACAACCTCTTACTGCTGCTAGTAGAATTCTTGAAAACTACCGATCCCCCTACGATGCAACTGTCACTGTTAAACTTAAGGAAGCAGGTGCCGTCGTCGGAGGCAGATTGAATCTAGATGAATTTGCGATGGGATCATCCACGGAAAACTCTGCTTATGGTCCCACAAAAAATCCATGGGATTTAGAAAGAGTACCCGGTGGAAGTAGCGGAGGAAGTTCCGCCGCTGTTGCTGCTCGTGAAACTCCGTTAACCCTAGGTTCAGATACGGGAGGATCCATTCGCCAACCAGCCTCTCTATGCGGTGTGGTCGGAATGAAACCAACCTACGGACGTGTATCACGGTATGGACTCGCTGCGTTTGCCTCTTCATTGGACCAAATAGGACCGTTTTCTCAAACCGTTGAGGATTCGGCTCTGCTGCTGGAAACAATTTCCGGTCACGACCCAATGGATTCCACAAGCTATCCTACACCCGTGCCCAAATATTTACATACCCTGCAAGCAAATAAAGAGCCTTGCAAGTTGGGTCTTCCCAAGGAATTTTTTGGTCCAGGAATGGACGAAGATGTTAGAAAAGCCATTGAAGAAGCGATTACATGGTATGAATCTAAGGGCTATAAGATAGTGGAGATTTCATTACCAACCACAGAACTTTCGATTCCAGTGTACTATGTGATCGCGACCGCAGAAGCTTCTTCCAACCTCGCCCGATACGATGGAATCCGTTACACATCACGGAGCGAAAGATCAGAAAATGCGATCGATGTATATGCGAAAAGTCGGGGAGAAGGATTTGGTGAAGAAGTCAAACGCCGCTGTATCCTCGGGGCTTACGGTTTAAGCAGTGGGTATTACGATGCATACTATTTGCGTGCACAAAAGACACGTACTTTGATCCGTAATGATTTTGATAAAGCTTTTGAACAGGTGGATGCAGTTTTGACACCAACATCCCCCACTCCGGCCTTCAAATTTGGTGAAAAAAGTGAAGATCCAATATCGATGTATCTCAGCGATATCTACACAATATCGACTAACCTTGCCGGACTTCCGGGAATTTCCGTACCCTGTGGATTTTCGAAAGAAGGGCTTCCCATAGGAATGCAACTCATTGGGAAAGCTTTTGAGGAAGAGAAACTACTCTCCGTTGCACACGCCTATGACCGAGAGCTTCAGTACGGACGAGAAAAACCCAATCTCTGATAGTAAATGGCATACGAAGCAGTCATAGGTCTAGAGGTTCATGTTCAATTGGATACTAATTCCAAAATGTTTACCCGCGTGAGCACAGGTTTCGGCAAACCTCCCAATACCCTGACCAATCCCATAGTGCTGGGATTGCCCGGAGCTCTTCCGGTAATGAATAAGGAGGCAATTGAAAAATCAATCAAAGTCGGGCTCCTCCTTAATTGTAAAATTGCAGAGATCTGTAAGTGGGACCGAAAAAACTATTTCTACCCCGACATGCCCAAAAACTATCAAATCTCCCAATTCGATCAGCCCATCTGCGAAGGAGGAGAAGTGGAAATTGAAATGCCAGGATCTTCACCATCAGAAATTGGTCCACACCGTATCGTGCAACTTACTAGAATTCATCTTGAAGAGGATGTGGGAAAATTGACTCATTATGAGACAGATAGTCTGGTCGATTATAATCGTGCAGGCTGTCCATTGCTTGAGATTGTGAGCGAACCAGATCTTTTTTCACCAGATGAAGTATTTGCTTACCTTACTTCCCTGCGAAATTCTCTGGTCTCAGCTGAGATATCAGATTGCGACATGGAAAAAGGACAACTTCGGTGCGACGCAAATATCAGTATTCGTCCTGTAGGTTCGACCACTTTGGGAACCAAGGTAGAACTCAAAAACCTGAATACAATTTCGGGTGTAAAAAACGGGGTGGAATATGAAATACGCCGTCAAACCAAGGTATTAAACGAAGGTGGAACCATTACACAGGAGACCCGACGATGGAACCCCGAGCAAAAGTATACCACTCCCATGCGTACAAAGGAAATGGCCCATGATTATCGCTATTTCCCTGACCCCGATCTCATGCCGGTGAAAATAGATTCCGATTGGGTGGAAAGAGTCAGTGGAGAACTTCCCGAAAAGCCA
>JAYZJX010000099.1:0-6439 GCA_036164015.1 Verrucomicrobiota bacterium
AGCCGACCTTCAACCAATTCGAATAATCTCTTGCGGAAGTATATCTCGAAACCTGCTCTCATTTCATCATAGTAGGAACTGTAGTAGTCTGATTTTTCCCGGAATAGCTCAAAGCCTGCTGCTACCCTTCGATTTAGGAACCATGGCTCTTCGATTGCTAATCTAGCTTCATTACTTCTAGACCCTAACTTTAACCGCAACCTAAATTTTTGCCCATCTCCTTGTAACCGATGAGGACTCCTCCACCTCATGATATCAAAATTACCTTGGCGAAATTCTGCAAACATCATGGCTTTTTCAAGAGTACTAAATCCCACTCCAAAGGAAACATGTCCAGTTCTCCCTTCCTCAACATCAACAACGAGATTTCTTCTAGTTGATTGAAGCTCCGGATCGTTTGATTTTATTGGTTCATCATCCAAGGTAACTTTTTCAAAAAACCTAGTATTTTTAAGACGGGCTTCACTGGTCTCCATTCTAGTTAAGTCAAATGTATCTCCAGGCGATAAAGCTAATTCCCTAATTATCGCTATTGATTTAGTCTTATCATTTCCCCTCACTTGTATGGAGTTTACGGTAAACTTATTGTTTTCTGAAATTTGAAAAGCTAAATCTATCTGATTTGTAGAAATATTTGGTGTACGAATAACTCGTACCCGTGCATCTAAATAACCCTTCTCACCAAACCTTTTCCTTAATCTATTTGTTTCCTCACCAAGCAGAGCTGGTGAGTATGGGTCACCAGTTACAATGCCATCTTCATATCTTTTTAATTTTAATAGGTCTTCAGTACTAATCGATACATTACCGGCAATTGTTTGTTTACCAAAATAAGATCTCTTTCCTTCGTTTATGTTTATGGATAGCTCTATTTTAGATTTTCCAACCTGATCAACCAATACCCCAGACTGTTCAATACTGACATCCAAAAAACCTTGGTTTCTATAAGTCTCACGCAACTTTTCCAGATCTTCTTCCAAGATTTCTGGACGATAACGAGATCGTTTCGACCAAAATCTCCAAAAGCGCCATGGTGCGGTTTCCATTTCATCTAACAATTCTCCAGAGGAAATAGACTGATTGCCTTTGAACAAAATTTTTGAAATCGATCTCTTATCACCTTCAGTGATTTTATAAAGAATAGAAACTTCATCTTTGTTTTTCTCCTTAATTACTCGAGAAT
This sequence comes from Verrucomicrobiota bacterium, assembly GCA_036164015.1. Classification (GTDB taxonomy): domain Bacteria; phylum Verrucomicrobiota; class Verrucomicrobiia; order Opitutales; family Seribacteraceae; genus Seribacter. Next base: position 1,184 of record JAYZJX010000099.1, read on the forward strand.
CGACCATCGAATTCCAGTAACCCTTCTCGAGATATTTTTCTTGTATTAAATTTAAGTCTTCTTTGAGGTTTGCCTCATCTAACAAATCTCCTTCGCTCAAGGAAACTACCTTCTCAAGACTGCGGTCTGATAGCTTCTTATTTCCTTCAAAAATAACGCTTTTAATTCTTGGTTTTGTCCAAACTTTAAAGATTAACGCAACTTCTTGTTGGTTGCTAAGATCTGGGTCAAGAAACACTCGCACATCATCGACTGATCCACTTGAGGTCAAATTGCGGATAGAACGATCAATAGCTGTTCCTTCATATTTACCACCAATTTCAATCTGTAGGTTTTGTCTTACAAAAGAATTTCCTAATGTGTTAGGGCCAATAATTTCGATTTTTATGGAAGTGATTGTTTTACCTTCAGGTTGGACTTGAGCCCAAAGCATAATTAGCCCAAACATAAAAAAAGCAAAGGGGAGTAACTTTTTAATTCTCATTTAATTAAGCCGAGGTTCTTGTTGTAAGATTTCAAACCTCGTATATTTCCTTCGGAAAGCCAAATCCACATTTCCTGTTGGACCATTTCTTTGCTTAGCTAGCAACAATTTAATTGGTTCATAGTCCTCACTTTGACCATCTTCATCGGTACTTTGGTCGGACTCCCTAATATCTTCCCCCTTACGGTGCTTTCCCAAAAGCATAACCACATCTGCATCCTGTTCAATGGCACCGGATTCTCGTAGATCCGACAAACGCGGGTCTCTTCTTTCTTTCTCTGAATCTCGATTAAGCTGACTAAGTACTATTACTGGGACATCCAATTCTTTTGCCATTGCTTTTAATCCCCGTGAGATATCAGATATTTGATTTTCTCTAGACATTGCTTTGGCATCGCCCGAGATTAGTTGTAGATAATCAACGACTATTAAATGTAAACGGTTTCTCGATTTAAGCCTTCTAGCTTTTGCTCTAATTTGATTAATGCTAAGTCCACTAGTGTCATCTACCCAAAGGGATGCTTTTTGGAAATCCTTGCTTATATCATTGAGTTTTTCAGCATAATCTTTTCTTACAAAGCCTCTTCTGAGGTCATTCATATTTACTCTAGCTCTTCCACAAATCATTCTCATTGCTAAGGATGTTGCACTCATTTCCAGGCTGTAGACCAAAATATTTTTGGGGCTTTTCTCGTACTTTTTAGAAAAGGCAATATTTTCAACTATATTCATAGCCAAACTTGTTTTGCCAACTGACGGACGTGCTGCCAAGACTATCATTTCGCCAGGTTTAAATCCGTTCGTTAGGTTATCTAAATCTTTATACCCAGTTAAAAGCCCATCCATTTCCTCATGAGAGAGCATTCTCTGAATTTGCTCCATTGCATGATTAACGGGTTCACGAAATGGCACCGAAGATCTGACATTAGTTTGATCTCCCAAAGAACATACTCGCTGCTCAATTGCCGCAAGAAAGTCATCCATATTACCCTGAAGTTGATTGGCATCATCAATGATCTCAAAGGCGACATATATACATCTCCGCAAAATGGCCTTTTGCTTAACTATGTCTAACCAAAACGGTGCATGAGCAATAGTTTCAATTTTAGAAGTGAGCTCAATTAAAAACTCACGACCTCCAACACGATCTAAATTTCCTAAATCAGAAAGCTTATCTGAAAGTATAATTTCATCTGCCTCGAGGTTTTCTTTATGCAAAGCCAAAAGAGCCTCGTAGATTAATTGATGGGACTGATCGTAAAAATGATCAGAAGCAATAGCTTGCTCTATACAACGACCAATTACTTCACCTGAACTATCATGTATACAGGCTGCAAGAAGACCTTGTTCTGCTTCTAGACTATTCGGTAACGGTCGACCCTGGATGGCACCCAAAGATGGCTTATTATTGGTAGAGAGGCTATCTGCCGAAGATAAACTTGATAATTGATCAGTCTTTGTGGGTGGCAGTGAAGGCATTATAATTCAAAGCCCTGCTTAAATTACTCTTTATTTTCTTCGATGGGATTTTCAGAAACCACTTCCACCTTAAGCTGTGCAGAAATATCTTTGTGTAATTGACAGGATACTTCAGTCTGACCCAAAATTTTAATCGGAGCAAAGTTTACAAAGTGTTTTTTATCAAGCTTGAAACCTTTCTCATCTAGCTTTTCAAGCAAATGCTGGGCAGTGACCGAACCAAACAGTTTTCCACCAGCACCGGTTTTAACAGCTACGGCTATAGAAACATCATTGAGTTTATTCGCAATTTCCTGTGCACCCTGAATCTCTTCGGCTTCTCTTGCTGCCCGGGCAACCTTTAGTGCGTCCAGTCTTTTCTTGTTGGCTTGGTTTAAAGGAAGAGCTTTGTTTTGAGGAAAGAGAAAGTTTCGTGCGTAACCTGGACGGACTTTTACAATATCTCCTTCTAAACCTAGATTATCAATTGGTTCTACGAGTAGTATTTCTGTGTTTGGCATGGGTTGTAGGTAAATGATTTAATTTTAAATTTTAAAAGGGAACATCCTCGTCTAAGTCAGGATCTGCGGAGGGACTAGATTCGGTTGAATTTTCGATAGTTGAGGAATCACCAGAATTAGGATTCGATGACTGGGTTGTAGCACTATTTGAAAGCTGTTCTTGCCCTCCAGTGGTAGAGTCTTGTTTTGAATCAACAAATTCAAAATTATCCAGAACAACCCTAATAGCACTTCGTTTTTCACCTTCTTTTGATTCCCATTGATCAAGTTTTAATCTTCCTTCTACAAAGATAGACCTTCCTTTAGAGAAAAACCTTCCAATTGCTTCAGCTCGAGGTCCATAACATTCTACATCAACAAAGGTTACTTCTTCTCTCTTATTACCCTCAGCATCCTTGTAATTACGATTTAAAGCTATCCCAAAGTTACATACAGGGCGACCATTGGTCAGCATACGAACATCAGGATCTCGTGTAAGATTTCCGATAAGTAGAACTTTATTCAGCGAAGCCATCAGAAGAGTATTATTTACGCTCTACAATAACTCGATCAACCTTTTTTTCGAGACGAAGCTTTTCCTTCAAGCGGGATGGCATTTCAGAATCTCCAGAAAGTTCAAATTGCAAGTAGACTCCACTTTTGGCTTTTCCTTTTTGAGGATAAGCGAAATCATGGGTTCCTTGACTTTCTACTTTTTGAACTTCTCCTTCTACATTAACAATTATTTCGCTAAGTTTAGGGATCATTTCATCCGTGGATCCATCTGAACCTTTTGGGTCAAATACAATTGTTGCTAGGTAATTATTTTTCATGATTAAGCCGTTTTGGGGAATGATTGGTTGTGTAAATTCATTGTCTTACTGACACCATCAGACATTAAGGTTTTCAGAGCACAAAGGAAGTTTTCAGCGTTCTTTTCTAGTAGTTCGATTTCTTCTGAATTGAACTTTGATAAAACATAATCTGCAAGATTCATTTCTTGATTGAGTCTCAATCCAACTCCAAGCCGTAGCCTTGCAAAATTGTTACCTAAACTAGCGAAAACGCTTTTGACTCCGTTGTGACCTCCATCGCCACGTCCTAAAGTTACCTTCATTTGACCTACAGGTAGATTAATTTCGTCGTGAATAAGAATAGTCTGACTTATCTCACAATTATTTTTGGAGAGCAGTGTTTTGAGAAATTTACCGCTTTCGTTCATAAAAGTAAGTGGTTTTACGAGCAAAAAGTTTTTGTCGGAAAAAGAAACATTAGCCATTTCAGCACAAAATTTAGATTTCTCTTTAAATGAAATCTGATACGAATCAGCTAGTTTATCAAGAAGCCAAAAACCCAAATTATGCCTTGTTTTGTCATAATTAAGACCTGGATTCCCTAAACCGATTATAGCAACAGATGACACTAGACATAATTGTTAAGTCAATTATTCAGCAGAGTTACTCTCTGACTCTTCGCTGTCTCCTTCTGATTCTTCAGATTCTTCAGATTCAGCACCTCCAGCATCATCGACCTCTTCTTCTTCAGATTCAGAGCGTCCACTAGCACTGCCCACACAAGAAACTAAAATTGCGTCATCTGAAGAGGTATACTCTACACCATCAATGACCGGAAGATCTTTTACCTGAAGATTTTCACCGAGTCCGAGATTGCTAATGTCTAAATCTATTGCTGAAGGAAGTTTACTTGGTCGGCAACGAATCTCAATGTCATTGGCGACAACCTCCAAGATACCACCATGTGTTTTAACTCCTTCAGCTTCCCCTATCAAATTCAGTGGAACTGTCGTTTGTAAGTCTTCACCTCTCTTCACTTCAACAAAATCTATATGGAGAATTTTGTCATGGATTTTGTCTTCTTGTAATTCCTTGATTAATACAAGCTCATCTTCACCGCCCTCACCAATCAGCCTCATTAAGGAAGATGTTCCTGCTGCTTTGCGGAGAAGCATTCGCATTTCCTTGTCATCAACGGAAAGAATTCTGTTGGCATCCTTACTGTAAAGAACTGCCGGAATACGACCTTGAGAGCGGATTTGCCTGCTGGCACTTGTACCTGTCTTGTCGCGTAAAGAAAAGTTTAATGTTAAATCACTTAATTCTGACATGGCTTAATTGGGGTAAAAAAACACCAATCATTAACAATATAGGTGGATTGTTGCAAGCAATTACGAACAGTTTGTATGATGAGAAATAACGCCTACAACAGCCTGAATGAGCAAAAAAATTTTGGTCTCCAAGCCAATTAAAGCTTTGGAACTTCCCAATCGGGTATTCCCTCAACTTTGAGCTGTGTTTCGTAAAGCTCATGATATGGACGCGTTGGCGACATTGGAACATTCTCATTGACCATTAGCGGTCTGGTTTCCTCCCAAAACTCTTCATAAGCTTTTCGCATGGATTTTACCACTTGTGGATACTCTTCAGAAACATTTTGGGTCTGGGCCGGATCTTTTTTCATGTCATAAAGATTATTTTCGACCAGGCGAAAACGCTCATTCCTGACAGCAAAACCCTTCCACTTTCGCTCTGTTGGTTCAGTACCTGTTTGCCAGCGTCCTTTATGGGTAAATAGATAGCGATCCCTCCACTCTGCCTTGGGATTCTTAAGTAGAGGAACGAGGCTTCGTCCATCGATTTGGCCTTTCGGAAATTTGCTAATTCCCGCAATATCCGCGAGTGTTGGCAAAAGATCAATGTGTGCAGAAAGTTTTTCGATTTCTCTGCCCGCCCCAAATTTTCCCTGCCAACGAACGAAGAATGGCACACGAACACCCCCTTCATCAGCTGAACCTTT
>JAYZJX010000100.1:0-17209 GCA_036164015.1 Verrucomicrobiota bacterium
GACAAAAGCCAAATTGAAGATGCCATCACCGTCAATGTCACAGGTAAAAGGTTTTTCTGGGTCTTCGAGTATCCCCAATTCGGAATTGTTACAGCAAATGAATTAGTTTTCCCAGCAAGCAAAGCCGTCCGGGTAAATCTCCGAACTGAAGATGTTATTCATTCCTTTTGGTTACCAAAACTGGCGGGTAAGTTTGATCTAATACCAGGACAGGAAAACTTCTTGTGGTTTATTGCTGACGAACAAAAAATTCGCTCCGGTTTAGACAAGGATGGAAATCCATTTGAAGTAGATGCAAAAACAGCTATGCCTTCGGTTTTTGACGGCAAAATGAGGCAAACCATTTTTGCAAAACAAGCATTTACTGATGAATTCGAAGCTGTCGGTGGTCTTTTTTACGGGCAGTGTGCTGAATATTGCGGTAATTCTCATGCTTACATGTCCTTCAGGGCACTCGCTCAAACGGATGAAGATTTTGATAAATGGGTCCTCAAATTCCGTAACGCTCAAAACCCAAACCTTCAGCCAACAGCTTATGTTTCTGAAAATGAGTATGCTGAGGGCGATATTGTCACTTTTTCGGATTCTACCTTGGGTGAGAATGTAAGTCGTGAGTTTCGTGCCACTAAGTCCGCTGGAAAAGCGCAGAATCCTCAGACAAAGCCAGAGGTATGGGAAAAAGTACATTCTGACGATTATGAAAAAGGCAAGATGCTCTTTTCCTCTCTTCAGTGCGTACAGTGTCATGCCATTAACCGAACAGGTCTGGGTGCAAAAGGTCCGAATCTAACTCTCTTTGGTTTGCGTACATCCTTGGCTGCGGGTTGGATGAGGAATGATGAAGAAAGTCTTGATAAATGGCTCCGAAATTCCAACGATATTAAATTTGGTAATCTCATGTGGAATGGTGAAGGCATAGATGATCGTCACCCACTTCGCCAATTAGAAGATGATGACGAAAAAGTCAGTCAACTTGTAACATATCTACTTGGTCTTAAGTAAAAACAATTTTAACTATCAATTATCATGGCAACAGAATCTATAAAATACACAGCACCTGACACGGAAACTAAGCTTGAAACAAAAGCCTTTCCCCGGCCAGGCCAACACGCTTCTGGTATAGTTGATTGGCTCACCACTATTGACCACAAGAAAATAGGCTTAATGTATGGACTTGCCGCCCTCTTTTTCCTGCTTGTCGGTGGCGTTGAGGCTCTTCTTATTCGTTCTCAATTATGGAGTCATAACATGGAAGTACTCACCAATCGGGAATATAATCAAATGTTCACCATGCATGGGACAACCATGGTATTTCTGGTGATCATGCCTCTCAGTGCAGCTTTTTTTAACTACTTCATGCCCCTGCAAATTGGTGCTCGTGATGTCGCCTTCCCAAGAATGAATACCCTCAGTCTATGGTGCTTTATTGCAGGTGGGATTATCCTCAATCTAAGCTGGTTTTTCACTGGCGGATCCCCAGCTATCGGTTGGTTTGGATACGCACCACTTACCGACCCTCGCTTTGCCGAAGTAATCGGTGATATGGGCCCAGACTTTTGGATTTTCTCCTTACAGATCCTCGGCATTGCTTCACTTTTGGCTTCCTTCAACTTTATAACGACCATAATCAATATGAGGGCACCAGGAATGACCATGATGAGACTTCCAGTTTTTACTTGGATGACTCTGGTAGTTAGTTTTTTACTTATTCTTGCCTTGCCGGCAATCGCGATTGCTCTAGCGGAATTGATGTTTGACAGATCCTACGGAACAAACTTTTTCGATTTTCTAGAAGGCGGAAAGCCCCACCTCTGGCAGCACCTTTTCTGGATTTTTGGGCATCCTGAAGTTTACATCCTCATTCTCCCTGCCATGGGTATTGTATCTGAAGTAATCCCAGTTTTCTCGAGAAAACCACTCTTCGGCTATGGGCTTGTCGTCTTCTCAGGAGCTCTAATTGGATTCATGGGATTTGCAGTATGGAGTCACCACATGTTCACCACCGGTATGGGTGTGGTTGCCACTTCAGCCTTTTCTATTTTAACAATGCTCATCGCGATACCCACCGGTGTTAAAATTTTCAATTGGATTGGCACGATGTGGGGAGGAAGAATACGCTTCGACACACCCATGTTATTTGCACTTGGCTTTATCACTATGTTTATGATTGGTGGATTCACTGGTATCATGCACTCCTCAGTCCCAATCGATGCCCAGCATCAAGATACTTACTTTGTTGTGGCCCATTTCCATTATGTCCTGATTGGTGGTGCTTTGTTCGGCCTCTTTAGTGGTTTCTATTTTTGGCTACCTAAAATTACTGGCCGAATGATGAGTGAGAAGCTGGGTAAGGTCGTATTCACCCTTATGTTCTTAGGATTTAATCTAACCTTTTTTCCCATGCATTATCTGGGCATGATTGGACAACCAAGAAGAACACATAGTTATAACGAAGGTCATGGTTTTGAAGCTTGGAATCAAATCGCTACTGTTGGTTCTTTTATACTTGGAGTTGGAGTTTTTATTGGAGTCGTCCAATTTATCCATTCCTTCTATTCGAAAAGGCTTAAACCAGCTGGAAAAAATCCCTGGGACGCAAGATCACTTGAATGGACCTTATCTTCTCCAGTAAAGGATTATAATTTTGCAAGAACACCAGTAGTAAAAGCACGGGATCAAGCCTGGGAAAACAACTACGGTACCAAAGAAAATCATTCTGAAAAAGAACCTTTGGATGACCATGGTGTACACATGCCTGACCGATCATGGTGCCCATTGATTACCGCAATCGGCCTTTTCGTTATGGCACTCGGACTACTTTTCCATCAATCCATCGACGCTTCTGGGGAATTAGCTAGAGATTACACAATGGCCATCGTAGGAGGTGCTGTCTTTGTGCTTGGAGTTATCATGTGGTCTCTCGAAGGGCCTTGTGGTTACCACCTCTTCCCTAAAGAAAACGAGGAATAATACTATATTTTATTGATACATTATGAGCGACGCTGCAGCCCATGCCCTAGATCATCACGAACCAGTCACGAGTACTGGTATTCCAAACAAAAAAGTCTTAATGTGGGCTTTTCTCGGTTCCGATTGTATGTTTTTCGGTACCCTGATATCTACTCATTTAATTTACAGAAAAATTTCTGCCACGGTGGGCGGAAACTTTTTGGACATTCGGGATGTGTTTGATATTGAGCTCACTTCTTTCAGTACATTCATTCTCTTAGCCAGTTCCCTTTTTATGGCACTAGCAGTTTCCGCCATTCACAAGGGTAATCTCAACAGTACAAGATGGATGCTTTTCGGAACCATTATTTTTGGAGCCATTTTTCTAGCTTGCCAAGTGTATGAGTTTACACACTTTGTTCACGCTCCAGGCAACGAATTGACTCTTTCAAGCTACAGGGGAGAACCTCATGTCTTCGGCTCAACTTTTTATGTTCTCACTGGTACTCACGGAACCCATGTTGCAATTGGGGTATTTTGGCTGATTGGTTGGCTCGTTTACTCCTTCACCGGTAAGATGAGTTCCGCCCATGCAATCGATGTAGAGTGTTGCGGATTGTATTGGCACTTTGTTGATATCGTATGGATTATCATTTTCCCTGTGGTTTATTTGATGGAATACGCATTTTAACCATTTTTTCTTTTACTCTTACAATTTTTCCTCATGAGCGGACATTCTGAAGACACTGTAGCAGAAGAAAGTAAACGTTTCTTCACCTTCTTTAATCTTTCCATGGTTCTTGTTGCAATCACTGGACTTGAAATTGTTATAATTTATGTTCAGTCGTTCGAAGGATCCACTATTATTGGTGTTCTCTTTGCCACTTCCATCCTCAAGTTTATTGGAGTTGTCTGGTGGTTCATGCATCTAAGATGGGACAAAATCCTCAACACCATTTTATTTCTACTAGGCTTAATCATTGCACTAGGAACATACTTCGCCGTGATTTTCATGGCTGATGAGCATCCTGTTGTTGAAGAATTCAAAGTGACTCAAATCGAAAACGAGTGGAAATCAGGAACCAAGTATAAATCTGGTGATTATGTTTCCATAAATGAAAAATTCTATCAGGCAAATACTGATCATACTTCAGAGAATAATTGGACCAAGAAATCATGGAACGAGGTAACTGGTTTTCCCCACCTGATTTCCTGGAAAATTATCAATTCAGCTGATTTGATTGAGATCAATTCTAAGAAACCTGAAAATCCTTACTATTACCAATACACCCCTTCTGACGAAGAGAGTATCGAGGAAAACAGAATTGCCCTTCTCGAGCAACCAGGCAGTACCGAAGACTTTCGTATTAAAGTCAGATCTGAAGCCTTTTGGGTAGAAAATAATTAGAAATTTTGCCCTTTTGCGGGGTTCAACTACCATGTGTTGATTGTGGATTCCCCCGTAAACTTTAGTCATTGGCATACAGAACCCGCTTTAATTGGAGGGCTGCTATTTGTCTCATGGTGCTACACCATCATGATAGGTCCTTACAGGACTAATATCTGTCCGAATCTCCCCTTTACAAGAAAACACGCCTATTGGTTTTTCTTGTCTGTAACAACTTTCTACCTAGCCGTTGGATCTCCGTTAGACGCAATGGGCGAAAACTTCCTCTTTTCCGCTCATATGATTCAGCACAATATACTTATGTATATTTGCCCACTCTTTTTTTTGCTTTCGTTACCGGAAGAATTAGTGGATCAAATTTTTGAAAAAAATCCGTTTATCGAAAAGATTTGTAAATTTATTTTTCATCCGATTATTGCAGGTCTTGCCTTTACCTTAATTTTTTCATTTTGGCACATCGGTGCTTTTTATGAGGCGGCAATTCGGGATAAAACCATTCATATGGCGGAACATCTTTCTATGTATTTTAGCTCGATTGCCATGTGGTGGCCGGTATGTGGTCCTTCCAAAAGGATACCACCAATGCGATTCGGTCCGCAGATGCTTTACATTCTTGCCCTTATGTTAGGCCAAACTCCCATCTTTGCTTTTCTCACCTTTTCCAAGGATGTTTTATATGACACATATTTCTACGCTGAAAGAATTATCAACCTAAGCCCCCTGGAAGACCAAAAGACAGGAGGCGTTTTGATGAAACTGGCAAATATGGCCGTATCCGTAGGTGTTCTTTCTTCGATCTTTTACCGCTGGTCAAAACTCTCTTCGGCTAAAACTGCCTAAAGCCTAGAAACTAGAAGTTCCCTCTCAAAAAGCATTTCCTTCGGTAAGAATTCGGAAAGTTGTAAGAATAATTCTTCGTGACGAAGGGTCTGCATACGCAAACTATCCGAATCTATTTTCATCAGTGCTTCCCACATTTCATCGCTAAATTCGAGCCCTGACCAGTCTAGGTCTTCTTTATTCGGAATCCACCCCAGGGGTCCCTCATGAGCCTTACCCTGCCCGGTTGATCTTTCTATAATCCATCGAAGTACCCTCATATTGTCACGAAACCCGGGCCACATAAATTTTCCGTCTTCATTTTTTCTGAACCAGTTAACATGAAAGATTCTTGGTTTTTCCTTAAGCGCCTTACCCATCTTTATCCAATGGCGAAAATAATTCCCCATATTGTAACCGCAAAATGGAAGCATAGCCATTGGATCTCTTCGCAGATTCCCCTGAGCTCCTTCAGCAGCTGCAGTTGTTTCAGAAGCAAGAGTTGCCCCTAAATAAACCCCGTGATTCCAATTAAATGACTGATAAACCAGGGGAATATCTGACATTCTTCGTCCACCAAAAATAAACGCAGAAACTGGCACGCCTTCCGGATTTTCCCATTCCGGATCAATAGTAGGACACTGGGAAGCAGGGGCGGTAAACCTCGCATTGGGATGAGCTGCAGGAGTCTCAGAAGCAGGCGTCCAATCATTACCCCGCCAATCAATAAGTTTCGCAGGAGACTCATCAGTTAAACCTTCCCACCAAACATCCCCATCTTCCGTCAAAGCAACATTGGTAAACAAAGTATTGGCTTTCATTGAATCCATTGCATTCGGATTCGTTTCCCAGGAAGTCCCGGGAGCCACCCCAAAAAAACCGGCTTCCGGGTTGATAGCACGAAGCTCACCTTTTTCATCTGGTTTTAGCCAGGCAATGTCATCCCCAACGGTCGACACCTTCCACCCTTTCATGGAATCGGGAGGTATCAACATAGCCATATTGGTTTTTCCACAGGCACTTGGAAAAGCACCAGCAACATAAGTCTTCTCTCCATTTGGACTTTCTACCCCTAAAATGAGCATGTGTTCTGCCATCCATTCATTATCGCGAGCCATGCAGGAAGCGATACGAAGAGCCAGGCACTTTTTGCCTAGAAGAGCATTTCCACCATATCCACTGCCATATGACACAATCGTCCTTTGCTCAGGAAAATGAACAATATAAGTGTTTTCAGGATCACATGGCCACGGTACATCTTCTACTCCTTCTGTAAGAGGGTAACCAACGGAATGCAGGCAAGGCACAAAAAAATCTTTCTCACCCAATAGATTCAATACCTCTTGCCCCATACGGGTCATAATTTTCATATTTAGCACCGCATAGGGTGAATCAGTTACCTGTACACCAAACTGTGAAATAGCTGATCCAAGTGGCCCCATACAAAAAGGCACGATGTACATGGTCCGCCCCTCCATACAGCCTTTGAAAAGCTTCTTTAGCTTTGCCCGCATTTTACGCGGTTCTTCCCAATTATTGGTAGGACCGGCGTCATCCTTACCATAACTGCAAATGAAAGTACGGCTTTCCACTCGGGCAACATCCCTTGGATCAGAACGAACAAGAAAACTATTAGGCCTCTTCTCCTGATTTAATGGAATCATGGAACCACCCTCCACCATTAATTGACAAAGACGACTCCATTCCTCTTCCGATCCATCACACCATTCCACCGCACTTGGCATACACATCGAGATCATCTTATCCAGCCACTTAAGCAGGGCCACATTTCGTGTTTTGGATCGGTCAAATTCGCAATTATATTTTTCCATTTAATGGGAGTTGGTAGGGGTAGACTGCACATACGTCAATACTTCTGCAATAAGATCTCAATCTATTCGCGTTTTATATCCAATTGGATTGCCAAAAACCCAAGTTCCTTTTACCTCGTTTAAGCAGATGAGTATTTTCAAAAAAGAAAGAAACGCGGTATTAGCTCTCGAAGATGGGAGCGTTTTTCGAGGCTTTGCCTTCGGTGCAGAATGCACGGTTGTAGGCGAAGGAGTTTTTAACACTGGGATGACCGGCTACCAGGAAACCCTTACAGACCCATCCTATTATGGACAAATTGTCACCATGACAAGCCCACAAATAGGTAACTACGGCACTAATCTGAATGATGAGGAATCCAAAGGCCCCAAGGTAGCAGGGTTTGTTGTTCGAGACCTCAGCCCGGTCACCAGTAACTGGCGGTCAACTGATTCCCTAAGTGACTATTTGCATAAAAATGGCATCCCTGGAATTGAAGGCGTGGACACCCGTGCAATCACCAAAAAGCTTCGTACAGCAGGTTCCTTGAAAGCTTGCTTGAGCACCGAAGGAATTTCCGCCGAGGATGCAGTTAAAAAAGCTCAGGCAAGCGAAAGTATTGTCGGGCAGGATTATGTCAAAGAGGTGACCTGCTCAGAATCATTTGTTTTTGATGCTGACGGGGAACAAAGCATTCCTTTTACTGTGACTGGAACAAACCTCAAGCTCGCTTCAACGCCTGATAAAACCCACCGATTAGTCGCTTTTGATTTTGGTGCAAAAAAAGCGATTTATAAAAATCTCAGAAGACACGGCTTTGAGGTCATAGTTGTGCCTGCCACCGCCACCGTTGAAGAGGTTAAATCTCATTCACCGGATGCAATTTTCCTATCAAATGGTCCTGGTGATCCCTCTGCACTGGAATATGCCCATCAAACAGTTCGTGAACTGTTGGACGAATATCCAATATTCGGTATTTGTCTAGGGCATCAAATTCTTACACACGCAATCGGGGCATCTACTTATAAATTGAAATTCGGTCATCGGGGTGCAAATCAACCGGTTCGCAATCAGGAAACCGAAAAAGTCTCAATAACTTCGCAAAACCATGGCTTTGCAGCCGAGAAAGAAGCTCTTGAGGCGTGCGGTGCTATTGTGACGGAATACAATCTCAACGATCAGACTGTTTCGGGAATGCGACTAGTGGACAAACCTGTTTTTTCAGTTCAATATCACCCGGAAGCAGCACCAGGGCCCAATGATGCCCAGCATTTATTTGAAGCTTTCCATCAATTGGTAAGCGAAGCAAAAGCAGTAGTCTAAGTTTTCTGAGTCCCTATGGCAGAAAACATATGTGGTTTGATCTATGATCCTGTTTTTGCAGATCATGTCACAGGTGCTGGCCACCCTGAACAGCCCAAGCGTGCCACCTACACATATGAAGCACTGCAAGATGCAGGGTTTACCGAAAAATGTGTCCCTCTTCCTGCTAACTTTTGTAAGGAGGAATCCCTCGCACTCGTTCATCATCCTGAGTACCTCAAAATAGCTAAAAAAGATACGAAATCGGGAAGATCCACCCTATCCACTGGAGACACACAAATTTGTGAAGACTCATGGGATATTTCCCTCAGGGCAACGGGTGGGCTCCTACATGCTTTGGATCAGATTTTTGCCGGAAAAATGGATCGGGCCTTTTCTCTTTCCCGTCCTCCGGGTCATCATGCCACCCCATCCAAGGGAATGGGCTTTTGCCTTTTTAATCACATCGCCATAGCTGCCCGTTATGCTCAAAAGGAACATCGAGTCGGAAAAGTTCTGATTGTTGATTGGGATGTGCATCATGGAAATGGTACTCAGGATACATTCTACGAAGACGAATCGGTGTTTTTTTTCAGTACTCACCAATATCCATGGTATCCAGGGACAGGATCCGCCGATGAAACAGGTACAGGCAAAGCACTTGGTACCAATCTCAATGTCCCTTTACCATCAGGTAGTGGAAGAAAAGACTTAGTGGAAGGAGCTTTTGGGCAGGATCTAGCCAAGAAAATTGAAACCTTCAAACCAGAATTAATCCTCATCTCTGCAGGTTTTGATTCACGTGCCAATGATCCTCTCGGTCAATTCACTTTGAGCGATGATGATTTTTTTGATCTTACAAAAATGTTAATCGATGCATCCAAGAAGTTTAGTAACGGTCATCTACTTTCAGTCCTTGAGGGGGGATACAACTTAACCGGCTTGGCAAAAGCCTGCACCAGTCACCTGAAAGCATTAGTAGAGTAAAATTATTTGCTTTTTTAAATTTTTTTAAAAAAAATTGGAATTTAGCAAAAAGGTGGACTACTTTGGTTTATAAAAGATATTTCCAGTTAATGACCTGCACCTTCTTCACATAATATAATAACTACCCGTAAAGGTAAGGATTGCAGCTTAATTTCAAATAATCTTCAAAGCACCGGAACCCCCGGTGCTTTTTTTTGATTTGTATTAAAATTGCCGAACACTTGACGTTCTAACCCTCTACAGCTAATTCCCATTATTATGTTACGCGGAATATCACCCTTACTAAGTCCAAAATTATTAGAAACTTTGTACCGTATGGGTCATCACGATGAGATTATCTTTGGTGATGCCCATTTTCCCGGAGAAAGTTGTAACGAGAATATCATCCGTGCGGATGGTCTTCGCATCGACGATCTCCTTGATGCGATTTTACCTCTTTTTGTTTTGGATCATGTCATGGACCAACCAGTAATGATGATGGGTCCTCTCCCTGAAGACAAAGCTAACCCCAAGATTGCTGCTGACTACCAGAAGGTTCATGACGGTTATGACGAAATTGTAAAGAAGCACTACCCGGACACCGCTTCAATTGCCCAGGTTGACAAATATGACTTTTACGACCGTACCCGCAAGGCCTTTGCAGTAGTAATGACCGGCGATACCAGAATCTACGCCAACCTAATCCTCGCTAAAGGGGTGACCACTTGGTAATATGAATCAATGCTTAGAAAACCTTCTATATTTTGGTTAACATTTATCATTCTACTACTGTTTGGCTGCTTTGAAGAAGCTGCTGATTTAAAAAAACCTAAAGAGTATAATTCAAATCAAATATTCTTCAAATACCCCAAAAACTGGGAAATTTCAGTAGACACCTCCACGAACACTTTTCATAACCTTTTCCTAGAAACCCAAGGTGAAGCCATGGTTATTTACCAATCTTATCCATCAGATATGGCGGAAGATCTGAATACTTTTTCTAAAAGTTTTTCTGAAGGAGCACAGACTGAAAATCCTATTGGAGAGATTTCGCAATCCGAATTAAAAATAATTCCCAAGAAGTCAGGGTTTGAAGGCATCGAAGAAACATTTGAGGTTTCCATTCTTGGAGTCTCAGTTCCGCATAAACGTATTTTCCTATCCAAGAAGATAGCCGACCGACAGGTTTTCCTCATTTATCAGGTCGCTATTGAGGATCATCCCAAAACATACCCAGGGCTTAATTTAATCAGGGATACCTTCAAAGAATCCGAGGAAAGTTAATTTCTAACCACGTGATTTTCCTCCAGAAATATTTACTGTCGTACCGTGCAAGTAACTTGCACGCTTGGAAGCAAGGAATACCACCAAATCTGATACTTCACTCAATTTCCCAGACCGTCCTAAGGGAATGGATGATGTGCTGCCATACTTGGAGCGAAGTTCTTCAACGGAAATACCCCGAGTATAAGCAAGTGACTGCTCATAGGCTTCACTGCGCATACCAGTAGTTTCCATTATACCGGGGGCCACTCCTATAACGCGGACACCTTTCGTTCCCAATTCCTTTGCCCATGAACGGGTGAGATTTTGATTGGCCGCCTTGGTGGCTGCATAAACGCTTTGGCCCTCACTTCCCTCAAGACCTGACTCGGAAGACATGTTAATCAACACACCACCATCTTCCTGCTTGATCATGACCCTTGCTGCTGCCTGAGCACAGAGGAATTGGCCTTTCACATTAACAGCAAAAACTTTATCCCAAACTTCTTCGGTCAATTCTTCCTTGCCTGCGGGATCAACCAAAAGCCGAGGTATGTTAATTCCCGCGTTATTTACCAAAGTATCAATAGAACCCCATGCATCCAAAGTTGCTTGGATCAACTGGTTCACATCGCTATTATTAGTTACATCACATCGGGCAAAACGGGCTTCTCCTGATCCTGCATTTGATGCTTCCTCAGCTGCTGCATGCCCAGCATCTTCTGAAAAATCAGCTATCATCACTTTGGCTCCCACTTCAACGAAGCCTTTGGCTACAGCCAATCCGATACCTGCGGCACCGCCTGTAATGATTACCACTTTATTTTTTAAATCAGTCCATTCCATAATTAAAACTCCTCGATTTTTGGATTAAGATAAATTGAGAGGGTGCGGTAATCCATACCCTTTATAAAGTTCTTCCTCAACCTTTCGTGACCAGCATTCCCCATTCGATTCAAGCTCGTCCGCGGCACCCATTAAGGCAGCTTTCACTTGCTCTGACTGCCCTTCTGCCGCATTCCTGAAGGTTTGCGAATCAGTCTCCACATACGGTAGGTCTTCCAACTCAGTAAAAGAATAAAAAGAACCAAAAGGTTGCTCAGCTTCCACTTTTTCCATCATTTGGGGAACAGATGATAACCCGCATACCCCCTTGACCATCCAGTCAAAACTGACCGGATTATTTGCCTGCTCAACCATATCGTCAGAATGAGGTTCGGAAGTATTGGTCATATGCCATGGCACATTTTTTCCGCATATCTGATGTCTTGATACATAGTGAGCATGCCTTGAACGAATTGGGACTGTGAGGTTGCCATCTATAAAGTTTACTGCAGCTGAACGGGCGAGATTTGACTCAATTTCAGCATAGGCTGCTTCCGCAGTTTCACCGCTACCAGCTATGAAAACATCAGTGAAAAAATCTTGCTCATTTGCACATTCCAGTCCTTGAGGTAAATCAGTATCTTTTCCCGCTAAAACTTTGGTGCCAGCAGGCACTTGCTGGAGGTAGGCTTGTAATCGGTCAGTTGCACCCTCGAAGCCAAGAAATGCAACCTTTGCATCGCGGGCAAGTCCCCGGTAACGAACAGGATCATTAGGAGCTTCATTATGATGCATTTCTGAAATATTCTGAGAAACTTCTTCCTCCAAACTAGAATAAGTAACCGCGGGCCCAATTTTCATCTCAATCAAAAGATCAGGATCCACTGCTCCGGCATAGCTGTTTAAATTTCCACCTTCGGCAATAATCGAAACGGCCTGTTGGTAAGTTTCCTGAGAAGCATAATTGGTCCATACCACATCCGATTTTCCATGCTCCGTCAGTTTCGTGATAATGTCAGGATCTTTACGATCAACAAGCACCACCAGTGTTCCACGATCACGCAAGTCTTGGATCAAAGCATAGTTATCCATTTCATCCAATTTTGACTTGGAGCCAGTAATATACACTACCCTTGGCAATTTACCATCAGGAACACTTGCCACAATCGTAAGATTAATCATCGCCATCCGGGCTGTACCAGAAAGGTAGGTCACAATAGCACAAGACGGTACTCCGTAAGCGAAATCTCCGTTTTGATCGATGGTGAAAATATGTTTGTTGGTACCGTAATTACAGGCAAAAGGCTCAGCATGAGCCAAAGATATTAAACTGGTGCTATCCTTGGGCGAAACGGTGTTGAATAAATTCCCGAACCCTTGAGAGCTTACAAACTCTGGAGCAGTGGCCGGTATACGATTGTATTGTCTTAATCCACCGAGATATCGGTACGAATAGCCGAGTGCAGCAAGTACACCATCGGAAACAGGCTTGAAAGCAAGTGGATCAATAGGCTCACTGGCATGGCCGGGTGTTATCACCACGAGGTCTCCAACTTTTACTTTTGATCTTTCCGGTGCCCGTAAAACAATCTGTAAAGTTTCATGCCCCAATGCGATACGGTCTGCACCTGAGGGCACACGGGCATGAGCATCAAATTGGCGGATTGCTTTTGCGTCTGACGCACACCGGCAATTTCCCAAACTTGCCAGTAGAAATTCTTCTCCACCGAAACTGGTCTCAGGTAATTCGTCAGTAAGAATTTCAATTCGGTTAGGTCCGGTTAGAAAGACTCCACGATGAGTTTTGCGTGCAGCTTTCAGAAGTTGATCTGAACGCTGAGTTAAGGTTTGAGCCATCATTTCACTCATCAGACTTTTGGATTAAGGTTTTAAAAGTTTAGTAATTAAACACCTTCGCGTTGGCGTTTAAGTAATTCACCAGTGGTTGGATTGGTACTCAATTGATGACCTGCCAAAGGCATGATTCGATCATGGATCGCATCAATCATCCATGCAGGTTGCGGGAAGAAATCACTCTCAACTTCCGCACAGGGTGTGATCCAATTCCGGGATCCGACAACTACGGGAGGAGCGTCCAAGTCATCAAAAGCGAGCTGACTGATCTTGGATGCGATGTCATGCAAGACAGAGCCTCTTTCACATGCATCGGAAGAAAGAAGAACCTTTCCGGTCTTACGAACCGAAGTAACCAATGGATCATAGTCCAAAGGGCTGATGGAACGACAATCGAACACATCACATGTTATTCCATATTTCTGTTCAAGAATGTCGGCAGCTTCCAGAGCACGGTACATCGTGGCACCCACTGTAATAATTGTAACATCCTTACCGACACGGCGCTGTGCAGGAGGTCCAAATGGGACTTCATAATATTCCGCAGGAACTTCTTTTTCGAAAAGCTCACCAATGTCATAAAGTCTTTGGCTTTCAAAGAAGATTACGGGGTCACTACCTGCCAGTGCGGTGTTTAACATGCCCTTTGCATCATAGGGAGTGGATGGAAATACCACTTTAAGACCCGGAATGTGATTTACCAGTGCACACCAGTCCTGTGAGTGTTGGGCTCCATACTTTGAACCTACGGAAACACGCAAGGTTACCGGCATTTCAAGAATGCACGCTGACATGCTTTGCCACTTGGCGAGCTGATTGAAAATTTCATCACCAGCACGACCCATGAAATCGCAGTACATCAGCTCCACAAGAGCACGCCCGCCTTCGAGTGCATATCCGCAGGCGGTACCCACAATCGCGGCTTCGGAAATTGGGGAGTTAAAAAGCCGGTGATAAGGAAGTGACTCCGTCAAACCACGATAGCAAGCAAAGGCACCTCCCCAGTCACGGTTTTCTTCTCCGTAGGCAACCATCGTAGGATCCGTTTCAAATCGGTGTAAAGCGGCTTCGAAAATAGCATCCCTATACTGAAAGACTTTGTTCTTAGAAACCGGCTTACCATCGATTATTCCGGCTCGGGATTTTTTAGCCAATGCCTGTACCCGAGGATTTTCATCGTGCGATAAGAGCAACTCGGGTTCGCGGTTAGGATCATAGGTTTCACGCTTGCGGCTTGAGAACATCAAACCGGCAATCTTTTCCGAGGGGAGACGAGGAGAAACTTCCAAATCAGAAGCCAAACGGAAAGCTTTCGTCATTGCCGAGACAATATCCGTTTTACGGGAATTGATTGCATCATCATTAAGCAAGCCTGCATCTGTCAATTCTTTAGCATAAGCATTGATCGGGTCAAAGGACTGCCAGGCTTCAATCTCTTCCTTAATGCGGTATGATGAAGCATCTGAAGGCGAGTGACCGGAATAACGGTAGGTAATGGTCTCAAGTAAAATTGGACCCTCCCCTTTTTCAATTAAGTCACGTTTTCTGCGAATCGCATCAGCGACAGCTAGCGGATTGTATCCGTCTACTCGTTCAGCATGCATAGAATCAGGATTGACGCCTGCACCCACACGGGCGAGGTAATCAAAAGCCATGGTCTCACCGGCAGTCTGCCCGCCCATACCATAAAAATTATTCATGAAATTGAAGATGATAGGCAACCCGCCACGCATCGACTCATCCCATAGTTCATGGAACTGACGCATCGAAGCAAAATTCATTGCTTCCCAGGTAGGGCCACATCCCATGGATGCATCTCCAATATTTGAAATGACTAATCCGTTCTTACGGTTAACTTTTTTGAAAAGAGCAGCACCTGTTGCGATGTCTGCTGAACCGCCAACAATTGCATTATTAGGTAGAATACCAAAGGGAGGAAAGAAGGCGTGCATTGAACCGCCTAGCCCACGATTGAACCCGTTTTCCCGGCCGAAAATTTCCGCAAGAGCACCGTACAAAAGGAAATCACGGGCCAGACCTTTAACATCGTCAGAGCCCCCCTCTTTTTCAACAACACGAAAACAATCCCCATCAAGAAACTCCTTCATGATGGTAAGTAGGCTGTCATCATCAAGCTTACGGATTGCTGACATACCCTTAGCAAGAATCTCACCGTGTGAACGGTGCGATCCAAGAATATGATCATCCACATCCAGAAGAAAAGCCTGCCCTACAGCCGAGGCCTCCTGTCCAATCGAAAGGTGGGCAGGGCCCTTGTGATCATATTCAATTCCTTCATAAGAACCCTGAGTCTTGATGCTTTGTAGCATACTCTCAAACTCACGAATCAGAAGCATGTCTTCATAAATCCCAATTAGGGCATCATCACCATAGGTTTCCTTTTCCTTGGCTAGATCAATCTGATATTGATTTAGGGGAACTTCAGCAAAGGGAATGCTGCCCGCTTGGCGTTCTTTGGTAGGTTCTACTATTTGTGACTTCGGCATAGCGAAAAAAGTTAAGGATTAAAATTCAGATAATTAGCGGACGGCCATGAAGACATCCTTGATGATTTCGGAAGTAGTTGGATGGGGGAAGACAATTTCATCAATCTCCTCCTCACGAAGTTCTGTCTCAAGCATCGCAGTAGCTCCAAAAATCATTTCAGAACATGCTCCCCCCACCATATGGACTCCAAGAAGCTTACGGGTGTCGGCTTCAAGAACCACTTTGCAAAATCCTGTCTCGTCCGGATTCTCAGCAATATACCTGGCATTAATCGCCATTGGGATTCTGCCAACCTTAACCTTGATTCCGCGATCTTCTGCTTCCTCTTTGGTCAGGCCTACAACCGCAACTTCCGGACTGGTGTAGACCACCGCCGGCATGGAATCGTAACGCATGTGATCTTTGCGACCGGTTATATTGTTCACCACGACCTCTGCCATACGGCTTGCTGCATGTGCCAACCAGGCTTGTCCAGTCACATCACCTGCAGCCCACAATCCAGGAATATTGGTGGCACCACGGGCATCCACGCGAACGCCTCCGCGGTCATCAATATCCAAACCTAATTCTTCAAGACCAAGATTCTTTGTGTTTGGTCTTCTACCGGTAGCCACCAATACTAAATCCGCTTCCAATTCATTGGATCCGGATTCATCCGAATAGGTTACTTTATCTGCATTGATGGATTCAACTTTTGCACCCAGCTTGAAAGTCACTCCTTTTTTGGTGAGACCTTCACGTAGACTTTCGGAAACCTCCGCATCCAAACTCGGGCAAATTTCCGGCATTGCTTCGAGTACAGTCACGGGAACGCCGACAGATGCATGCATGCATGCAAATTCACACCCAATCACTCCTCCTCCGACCACAACCAGATGATTGGGCAAAGATTCCCTTTCCAATATTCCAGTTGAATCAACAACATGGTCAAGCTCCACGCCAGGAATAGGTGGAATCGCTGGTGAGGAACCTGTGCAAAGCAAAATGTCAATAGCCTCATGAGTTTCTCTATTGATTTCAACCTGAGAATTGGGAAGCAATTTCGCTTCTCCCTCAACGACATCGACTTTGTACTTCTTCATGAGTCCGGCAATACCGTCTCTCATTTTGTTCATCACATTATTTTTATGCTCATGTGCCTTAGGGTAATCGAATGTCACTCCCTCGGCTTCAACGCCAAAAATAGATCCATGCTTGGCATGGTGGTAAGTTTTGGCTGCCTGCAGCAAAGTCTTCGAGGGGACACAACCTTCATTGAGGCAGACTCCTCCGAGTTTACTTTTCTCGACAAGCAAAACTTTCTTTCCCGCGGAGGCGGCTTTTTTGGCAGCAATGTATCCGGCAGGACCGGCACCAATTACGGCAAAATCATATTTCATAAATTCAAATTATTCGTTGGTGGTTGAAAGATGTTGCCCCGGATTCTCTTCAAGCAAAGATACCAGGGTTTGAAGGAAACGGGCAGCAGGGGCTCCATCCACTGCCTGATGATCAATGGTTAAGCTC